>CAYFYO010000068.1:0-20228 GCA_964347335.1 uncultured Thermodesulfobacteriota bacterium | reverse complement strand
ATCTTGACTCGGTCGGGTGTCACCTCCCCGATGACTCTTGCAGCCAAGGCTGGACCGGGAAAAGGTGGACGGGTGTAAATCTCCTCGGGTAGCCCAAGGGATTGGGCAACCTTTCTGACGGCCGATTTCCGAAGTTGGATCAGCGGTTCTATGACCCGGTATCCATACATCTTCTCCGGATCAATTCCGAGCTGCTCAAGGATATTGTGCTGTCTTTTGATTCCGGCAACAGTCTCTTCCACGTCCGTGTAATTCGTGCCCTGCAGAAGGTACTTCGCATCCGTCTCTCCCACCAACTGACCAAAGACGTCCCGATAAAACGCCTGCGTAATGGCCTCTCTTTTCTCTTCCGGGTCTGTGCGCCCACGCAATGCCCCGAGAAAAGTATCTTCAGCATGGACGAGTTCAACAGGGACCCCCATATCCCTGAACAGGGATACGATATGTTCGGGTTCTCCCTCTCTCATCAGGCCGTTGTCAATGAAATAGGTCTTCAATCGATCCCCCAAGGCTTTATGACCCATGAGGGTAACCACCGATGAGTCGACACCTCCGGACAGGGCATTGATCGCCAGCCCGTCACCCACAATCGATCCAATCTCCTCAATCTTTTGTGCCACAAATTTTTCAGGATCAAGTTCTTCGATTTTGATTTCTTCGATCTCCATCTGAAAGCCGGTCCTCCTTTCTCCGAGTATCGATCCAAACGCCCCTTCTCTCGAGATTACGGGTGCCCCTATCCATCGGAACGCGTGAGCGCTTCAAATGGGCCTGAAGAGCGCCTTAACGCCCCCACCTCCAGGTTCCCGAACAGACAAAACACCTAGACAAAGCTGAGAGCCAAGACACCAGCCAAGGCAAAGAAAAGCCCAGCCGTGGCAAGCTTCACCCATGACACATTGGTCTGGAACCAAGCCGAAAGCTTCTCTGAACCCGTGCCGAGATAGACAAGACAAAAAACGACCAGGAGTGGAATGATGAACATCATGTTGTAGATCGCGAGATACCCGATCGCACTGATCCGGAACTCCTGGGCCCTTGAGACAAAGAGAATGGTGGGTAAGTAAACCTGACCCGTACAGGCCAGTTCCAGGATCGAGACCACAAAGCCCGTGACAACCGCCGCCAAAATATAACGATTGACCCTCACCTCCTTCCGAATGACGCCGTGAACCTGACTCTTGAGAAAAGCAGGCATCTGAAGCAGCATATCGGAAGCACGACCCCTCCGGCAGAGCACGAAGTCATACAGGCTCAGGAACCCGAGGACAGCCGCCAGACCAATGGCACCGAGGTATATGATACGAGCGACGGTTGGGATCAATGCAACCGACTGAATGATCCGCAGGAAGCCAAGGCCGACGAGAAAATAGCTTACGAATATGGAAAACGAAAAGGCAAACCCCACAATCAGTATTTCACGGCGTGCCCTTCCGACCAGGGTGAGATAGGAGACAAAAAAGATCAGCGTAGCGAAAGCACAGGGGTTGACACCGTCGATGAGTCCTGCAACAACGACTGTCGGGAGTCCAAGGGTCTTAAACCTTTGGACAATCCGCGCCTCGGCCAGATCCTTTTCCCTCGTCACCATTTGCCAGGGAGGGGCCATCTCGTCCAAGGCCGCGTACTTTTCGATAAACCCCTCCAGTGTAGATCCCCTGATCTCCTCTCCCACCAACGCGTCCATAGAGAAGAATACCGAGGGTGCGGTGAGTCGCTTTGCATCCGGGACCCCCATGCGTTCGCTCATCGATTCGTTGAGGACCCTCCCTTCCGCCGTAGTAATGTCGATTTCCCTCACCACGAGACCGGAATACTTTGATCTGAGGTGAGTGATCATCGAATAGACCCGGTCACACTTGGGGCATCCATGCTGATAGAAATAGGCCATATATACGGGGTGGCTCAGGGCCTGAGTCTCCCCCTCTGCGGTTTCCGGAAGCGGAGGGAATTCGGAACCTCCCAACACCTCATACTTGACGATGGTCGATTCCAGCATCTCGACGATCTCTTCTTCACCGGCGATCACATCGTCTCCGACGAAAACCACCGGGAGATCACCCCCCGTTGTGCCATACTGTTGTTCGAATGCCGTAAGGAGAGTGTAGTTTTTGGGATCATCAACATCATAGAGACGGACATCCATCGGGTGGACCTCTTTGAGGGCTGGCAGAAGCCCCTCGAGGATTCCGCGGGAGGTCTCAGATTTTCCAGAGTAGAAGAGAATCATTCGGACCGTTCCGAGGGAAGATTCCTCTCCCTTCGAAAGGCCTGCCCCTAGCCACGAGAGCAGAAAAAACAAGAGAGGAGCACACAATCCCAGACGTCTCATGGTCCTATTCCCCCAGCAGGCCGGTTTCGTGATTGAATTCCCGAATCAAATCATCGATCTCAGCCGCCTGGTGTCGAATCGACTCCCAATACCCAGGATAATCGTACCACTGAGCATCCAACTCCTCAACTTCGCGGCCTTGCTGCTCGACCCAGGTGAAGTATTTCAGGTTGTGTATTCGTTTACGATCGTAATGGGACAGTTCCGACATGTGATCAACCGTCACAGCCATGAGGTAACGATGAAAATCTCGAATCGCGTCGTCTCGGGTGTATTCGCCGTATTTTGCCCGGACCTCGGCAAGACGGCTGCCGTATAGTTCCATGGAATCGGTGAACACGGTGAAGACCGTATCTTCTTGGGTCAGTTCATAGTAACGAGCAAATTTGATGGCCCCAATCAGATTGCTGATACTCGAAATGCCCAAAAGGGGAAGCCGCTCCATCTCCCCATCCGTCAATCCGATGCTTGCCAGATACTCCTGACCCTGGGGTTCATTGAAAAGACGAAGGAGGGTGATGCAGGAGCGATCATCGACGGCAATGACCATGTCGGTATTGCGCACGTTGTGGATCCAGGGCACATGCTTGTCGCCAATGCCCTCAATGCGATGGGCGCCATAGCCATTCAAGAGCAGGGTCGGACACTGCAGGGCCTCTGCCACCGCGATCTTACTCTGAGGGTATTTCTCCTTCAGATAATCGCCCGAGGCGAGGGTCCCGGCCGAACCGCTCGACATCACAATCCCGGCAAAGTGATGGTCGGCAGAGAGTTTCTCTCGCAGGACATCCTCAATGGCCTGACCTGTCACCGTGTAATGCCAGAGATAGTTGCCAAAATCTTCAAACTGATTGAAGATTACAACATCTCCTCTGGTCTGGCGAAGTTCCCGGCACTTGTCGTAGATCTCCTTGACGTTGGATTCCGATCCGGGCGTCGCAATCACCTCTCCCGCCACCCTGTTCAACCAGTCAAACCGCTCCTGGCTCATCTCCTCGGGCAGAATGGCAGTGGATTCACACCCAAGGAGCGCGGAGGTGTAGGCGCCCCCTCGACAGAAATTGCCTGTAGATGGCCAAACCGCCCTCTGGGTGGTCGGATCGAATCCCCCGGTCACCAACTGGGGTACCAGACAACCAAAGGTCGCCCCCACCTTGTGAGAACCGGTGGGGAACCATTTCCCCACAAGTGCATAAATCCGTGCCCCCACTCCTGTGAGTACGGGGGGTATCTCCACGGAGTTAACCTCTCCGTAAAGTCCTCCTGTCGGCATCGGTTCATTCTTCCATGTGATCCGAAACAGGTTCAGTGGGCTGATCTCCCAAAGGCCAGTGCTTTTCAACCCAGACCGGACTTTGCCGCTGACGGATTCCGGGCGTCGCTGCTCCGCAAATGTCGGGATGACAATGTTTCGGTCCCGGGCCCGATCAATCGCTTTTTTTCGTGTTTGCCGATCCACTTGGAGATCAATCATGACCAGTCAGTCTCTCTCTCAGAACTCGTCGTTGCGACCGAAAGAATGAACCGCTCATCTTTTAGCGGGCGAAACATTCTAGTCTCAAAATATTGGACAAGGCAAGTTTTTGTTGATTTTCGGATTCGAGTTGCTAGAATAGAGGGCGTTTGAGAATCCGAGGGTCGTGGCCGAGGCGAGCCCAGGAGCCCAAAAGGGTCGTATCTATCGTGCCGAAGCCAAGCCGATGAATTCTGAACGGGAGGACCGTAACGGAGAACATGTCAAAAGGAAAGTTCCACTATGGCTGGGTCGTCATCATGATGGGCCTCTTAACCACCATCGGAGCCCATGGATTCGGACGATTCGCCTATTCTATGATCAATCCCAGCATGATCGATGGCCTAGGTTTGACGTATACCCAGGTTGGAAAATTGGCTTCTGGGAATTTCATCGGTTACCTGGTTCTTGCCATCATTGGGGGTTTCTTGGCGGCCCGATTCGGACCACGAATCGTCATCACGCTCTCCCTTGCCGTGATGGGTATCACGATGATCCTGACAGGACTGGCCCAGACCTATGGCTTTGCACTTGCGATGCGCACACTGACGGGCCTCGGCAATGGCGGGGCATTTGTCCCGGCCATGGCCCTTGGGTCAATCTGGTTTTCCGCGAAGAAGCGGGGACTCGCCACGGGCATTGTGACCGCGGGAATCGGCATCGGATTCGCGCTTTCAGGGCTGATCGTCCCCCCGATCCTATCTGCCTATGGTGCTGAAGGCTGGCGGTCCTGTTGGTATTACTTGGGAGCAATCGTTCTCCTCCTGGCAGGAGTCACTTTCGCCTTTATCAGAAACAGGCCCGAAGACTTGGGGCTAAGTCAGCTCGGACCGGAAGCGGCGGGGACCAGATCAAAAAGCCAAAAGCACCAGAAACTCGAGTGGGGGAAGGTCTACAAGATCGGGTCGGTATGGCATTTGGGGATCGTCTATTTTCTCTTTGGTTTTTCTTACATTATCTATATTAACTTCTTCGCCACCTTTTTGGTCAAAGAAATCGGCTGGACAAACAGCGAGGCCGGACGGCTCTTCACCTTCCTTGGCTTCCTCAGCATCTTCTGCGGCCTTCTCTGGGGAGGGGTTTCTGACATTATCGGAAGGAAAGGAGGAGCGGCGCTGGCCTATGTGGCCCTGGCCGTATCTTACGGCATATTTGCCCTGTTCCGCTCTCCGGTAGCTTTCTACGCCTCGGCTGTCTTCTTCGGCCTTACGGCATGGGCCATACCCACGATTATGGCTGCTGCTGCGGGGGACTATGTCGGGCCGAGACTGGCTCCTGCGGGACTCGGATTGATCACACTCTTTTTTGGAATTGGCCAGTTCCTCGGGCCCTTCGTGGGAGGGGTCTTCGCCGACCTGCAAGGGTCTTTCACCCTTTCCTTCCTCCTTGCCGTGGTGGTCTCCCTGGCCGGAACCGCCGGAGCCTTGACCTTGAAAAGACCCCAGCCGTAAATCCTCAGACAAAGAACCGGCAATCTGGCATCAAAGGCAAAAGCAAAAGCCTCAGATACCGAGTCCAGACAGCCCCGACTTTGACTTCGCGGGACTCTTCAAGCCCGATCCAGTCAGAACCACGACGACCGTCTCACCAGAGGAACAGTGAGCCTGAAGCTGGGGCAGTATCGCGACAGCTGTCGCTGAAGTGGGTTCAACGTAGATCCCTGTGCGAGCCAACCGTGTCTGTGTTTGTTTGATTTCCTCCTCGGTGGCGACGAAGGTGAGTCCGCGGCTCTCCCGCAACCCCTGGAGTAGCGCTCGGCTCCGCATCGGCTTCACAATGGCCACACCTTCTGCTATAGTGGACTGTGGCGGGACAGCGGCTGCCTCCTCACTCCCTGCGGCCATCGCCGCGGCAACCGGAGCGCAACGCGCGGCCTGGGCTGCGATGAGCCTCGGCACCCGATCGATGAGGCCAACCGAGGCGAGTGCCTGGAACCCCCGCCATATGCCGAGCAGAAGCGTCCCTTGCCCCACAGGAGTGACAACCCAGTCCGGTGTATGGCCACCCAACTGCTCCCAGATCTCCCACGCCGTCGTGGACATGCCAATCAGCGTTAAGGGATGCCAGACGTGACTGGCATAGACCGCTCCGCTTTCCGCTGCCTTCTCAGCCACGCGGGTTGCCTCGACGCGTGGACCTGGGACGCTGATAAGCTCGGCGCCGTAAACGGCGATCTGCGCCCTTTTCGCAGGACTTGCATGAGCTGGCACATAGATACGAGCATGGACACCGGCTCGGGCCGCATAGGCAGCGATCGACGCTCCGGCGTTTCCCGATGAGTCGTCAACCACCTGTTTAACGCCTCGTGACAGCAAGTCATTCACGACCAAAGCGGTCCCGCGATCCTTGAATGCGCCGGTTGGATTGAGGTATTCGAGCTTCCAGTAAACGTCCACCCCATCCCAGGTGCCGGCGATCAAGGGCGTAAATCCTTCGCCCAGCGTCATGGTTCTCATGGTCTTGGGAACCGGCAGCATAGCCCGGTATCGCCAGAGACCCGGCTGCTGGGGATCGACCAGTTTGGGGTCAAAAGCCTCGAGGTCGACCAACTCGCGCGGGCCACCACACAAGCAAGCCCAACGGTCAGTAGGCCAGGATTCGGAAGACCCACAGTGCGTGCAGATCAGTCTCATAAAGGAGTCTCTCCGTTCCCCAATATATTGCCATAGGGACGCACTTTTCGCCACAAGGACACAATTTCCCCATCGAATTAAAGAGTTTCCCCATTTCCCGAAGGGCATGTCTCACAAGTCACAGATTTCTTTGAAGATTTTCGAGTTCTCAAATGGGGAAACTCCAGGTCGAATTCTGTTGACATCCCCCTGGAGTTTACGTTAGCTGGCCGTTGAAGGAGGGAGCCATGAATCGTTTCAAAGACCGTGTCCTTCGAGCCGCCAAACTCGATGCAAGTGTGTACGAGGAAGTCGAGACAGATAAAGGAGCGATGGGGCAGGCTATGGGTGTCGTTATCCTGTTAGGCATCGCCGCAGGAAGCAGTCCGGCAAGCCCTGGATCATCGGAGCACTTCTCGGGTAGTGGGCGTGTGTGCAATCGGTCGGGTCATTCAGCCATTGATCCTACTCTTGCTATTCTCGATTCTGGGAAGGCCAAAAGGCGTATAGGGTTAGTCCCCTCGCTGTCTCATCAGAACAAATCTCTTCCTGCCACCGACGTCGACCGATTCGAGGCGAAGCATTGACTCTCTCTTTCTCAGGTGCTCATATTTCAAGGCGTGGTTGATGGCGATTCCGCTCTGTTCAGCAAGCGCCTCGATGAACTCGACTTCATCGTCACTGAAATCCCGTCTGGAATCCGTATAGAGTCGAAGCACCCCGATGATCCGATTTTTCGCGATCACGGGAAAGGTACAGATGGAGACGATCCCCTCTGCTTCGCAGGCCTCAGGATACTGAATGCGAGGATCAGTCGCAACCTCAGGAATGACGTAATACTTCGCCTTTAACAGAGTATCCTCAATGACCTCGTCTGCCCCAATGGGTCCTTTGCTGAGAAACGCTTCGCTCAGACCGCATGTGGAAACCACCTCGAGGGTTTTCTGTTTTTCATCAAGAAGCATGAGAGCGCTTCCCTTAACATCCAGTGCCTTTTTCACGGTTCGGGTGATCGTATCCAGGAGATCTCTCAAGTCCAGAGGGGAATTGATGGTCTTAACCGCTTCACGGAATGCTCTGAAATAGGGGTCCATTTTGCCGCTCTCCTATTCCTTAATTCTAGGACGGTACGGCCCGAAATGTCAAATTCGTGAATTGTATAGGTTAGATTTTCATGAGAGCCCTCTCGCTCCCTCAGTTTGGCCAAGCGAAAAGAACCCGGACCAGGCGGTCCCCTTATGGTCCGGCTCTCCCCACATAAATGAAGGTTTCCCCTTTTTTGGGGACCGTCTCTTCGACGATGGTCTCCGCGGTTTGGGGAAATACACTTCCCATTTGTCTCAAATATCTCTCGTCCCTCTGGGCCGACCACGTGGCCAGAATTCCATCCGGCGTGAGTATGTCCTTGATCTTTCGAAGCGTCTTTTTGCCGTAAAGCCTTTTGTTCCGTCCGAGAACGAGCCAATTGGGTCCATTATCCACATCCATGAGGACAGCATCGAAGCGCTCTCGCGTCTCGTAGATAAAGGGATACAGATCTGAATGAATCAACACGGTGCGAGGATCGTTGAGCGCTCCGCCATTGAGGTTGGAAAGGAAGGTCCGATTCCAATCGATGATTGCCTCTTCGATTTCAACAACCACCACGCGACAAACGCTCGGAGAAGCGAGGACTTCCTGAAGGGTAAACCCCATGCCGAGGCCGCCGATAAGAATTCGATGCCCTCCAACCTTGGGCGTAAGACATTCGAGAGCCACCTTGGCAAGGGTTTTCTCCGAAGGGCCGTTGTAGGAGGCAATGAGAAAGACACCATTGTAGATGATCTCGTAAACCGACCCACCCCGACGTTGAAGCTGGATTTCACCCCACTTCGTGAGCTTTCGATCCATGATCTCGCGCACTGGTCACCCCTTTTCTGGGCCTTTCGTCCCCTTTGCTGGGAGGTGGGATCGCAGAAGCCCAGCCACCAGACACCTCAACCCAGAATCTACCCCAAATTGATCAAAGGAGAGAAGCCGATTCGATTCTCTCCCGTAAAGAGAAAAAGCCCGGAAGACCCGGGCTTTCTTGAGTGACCGAACTTCGATCAATCGTGTTTGAAGATACACGCGGCATAGCTCATCTTCTCATCATGGCAGAAGAAGCAATCCTGGTATTCCCAGCCTATTCTGCTCTTCTCATTTAAGAACTCGGTAAACTCATGATCGAAGGCGGACGGCGTACTCTTGAAGGTCTCGTAGAGGTATTTGTTCTTCAATCGATCCACCTCCCTTTCTCTCGGATTCTGATTTTAGTTTAAACTTTCGCAGTTGGCCTTTTCAATTCTTCGCCACTGAGGCTGCTCTAAGGGAAGTTAGAGAGCGGGGCCGGAGCGAGAAGGTCAGCGCGAGGGAATGGTGGCGTCTCCGGGGCATCCTGCGAGGACTTAGCAGATCAATTCTATTTGCTTGTCTGGGAAGGAGAGATTCGCACTTCCGGAGGAAGAAATCCTGATTTCGAATCGCTGTCCACAGGCACACAGGCTGAAAAACTCCCGGCAATAGTTTGCCATGTCTTTGATTTTAGCGAGGCTGGCGAGCTGTTTCCCACAGTTGGGGCAGACGATGTGCCCCATTCTCATGATGGTGCAATCCTGTTCTGCTTCATGGGGGACTTCTGAACGATAACGAAACCGATCCAGTGCTTTCTTGTCCAGATCCCTGATCTCCCTGATCGAGACCCCGATTTCAAAACCCCGATCCTGAGAATGGGTCACGTAGATGACCTCCCCCTTAAAGGTGACCAAGCTATCCGCGAGGGCCACGGCGATATCGAGCATCTCTCTCCGATCAACGGAAAAATCGCTCTGGAGTCTGACGCCTCCCAGGCTGAGGTTCAGAGACCTTGAAGGTTTCTCGTCATATGCACGCCCTTCCTTGTCATACCGAGTGTAGATGGCGGGATAGACCAGGTTCCATCTGACCGAATTCCTTCTGTCCCGATATCCGTGTCTCCCTTCCACGGAACTCCCCCCTTGAATCTCCTCCGGGTTTTTCAGAGGCCCCCGGCCTCTGGCGTAGGTCCAGTCTAGCAGGCTGTGCACAATTGTCAAGAAAAAAGCACGCATCTTTTCCCAGATTTGGAGCGATTCACGGGAATGAACATCGGCACTCCGGGACTCGGGAAGTCCCGTAGGGAAGGTGTCTCCAGTGAGAGGTAGGGTAGATTTTATGAGAATGCAGGGTCGTCCATATCCGTTGGCCATGGGGCGAGTGCTCTGGAAAAAGATGGCATCACTGTCGTCGCGTCTCTTATCCCCCCGCTCAGGAATCGAAAGATTTTGTGAGAGGCGATTGTCAAAACTTCATTGAGGTGTCTATGGCAACTCCCATGGAAGAATGTGAAGAATTTGACAGTAAGGGCCTTTACGAGAAGGGGAAGGGCGGAGAGGTAGGGCATTTTGCGGGAGTGGAGGGTCCCGATGAATTTCCGAGAAAACCCGAGATCACGGTTGAGGCGGGCAACGATTCTGTTGAAGGCGCCGTCGATATGGCTATGAGATATCTCAATCGGAAATACCTACGAGGGAAATGGTGAAACCCGCGAGCCTCGGAAACCCCCAATGGCATCGAGATCGTGTCTAGAGAATTCTTTGCTATAGAGCCGGCGGAGTCAATCCGACCCGTTTTGAAACCATCCTCAGCTCTTCGGCCGCCTGGTCTATAACAATCGAAATCACAGCATCGATCTTGAGAAAATCCTTGCCTCTGCCGACCTCCTCGGTCGCACCACCCTCGCTTAACGGTTTCATTACGGCCGGATATCGTCTCAGATAGACCTGCATATCAGGACGTTTCTTTTGGACGTAATCCGTATGGTTGATATTCTTGTATTTCCAGATCTCGGCTGCGTTTTGACAGTGAATCAAAATGTTGAGTATCGAGGTTGCAAATTGAACCCTGTGCTTAGCCTCTTCGCTTCCGAGATAGGCGTTGACGGTTGAACGAGTCCCCCTCAATGCATCCCTGTATTCACTGTAAGAGATACCGGCTCTGTATCTACCTTCTAACTCTTGCAAGGCCTCAATCGCCGCATGCGTTAGCGGAAGGTCAATCCGATTTTCGATTCTGGTTTCTCTCGGCTGGACGACTGCCTCTTCGATCGTGGTGGCGATCCCCGCGAACTCTTCATCCTCGTATTTGAAGGCCTTCATCACCCAGACAAAGGCGATAGCGATGATGAGAAGAATACCGAGGAATATAGCCGTATCTCGTTTGCGCCTCCCTGCATGACGCTCATGGCGTCTGGAATCGTCTCTTCGTATTTCAGTCAGGGAGACTCTGGACCCGAACCCTTCCAGTTGGTCTCTTATTCTTTGAGCCTCTTCATGGTCGAACTCAACGGGCAGTACAGCGGGTATGTTGCCTAACACTTCATTTCGGATCTCTATGTAATTCAGTTCCAATATGCTATCCAGGTAATTCGCCATACGATGCTTCGCGTCTTCACTTTCGATCTTATTGACGCATAGGGCGAACTTATTTGCTGACTTCTTTCTCTGAAAGATCCTCTCGGTTTGGGATCTGACCAGGTTATCGGTCCTGACACTCACGCGTGCGCCAATCTGTTCCAGCTTCTTCGCAATGGAGGCCGCTTTTTCTTTCGTGCAGTTCTGCTTTATGACGACCGGTGCCTTCGCCACGAGTTTGTCGATTTGTGAAGCTGACTTCTTTCTCTGAAAGATCCTCTCGGTTTGGGATCTGACCAGGTTATCAGCCCTGACACTCACGCGTGCGCCAATCTGTTCCAGCTTCTTCGCAATGGAGGCCGCTTTTTCTTTCGTGCAGTTCTGCTTTACGACGACGGGTGCCTTCGCCACGAGTTTGTCGATTTGTGAACCGGTAATCTTAAAGATCTTTGATATGTTTTGTCGGAATCTCTCGTTTGTCCCGCGGAGATCGTCGATGAGCCCGACAAAAACAATCCTGTATTTTTCCTCAGCCATATTCTTTTCAATTCTCCGGGACGGTTTTCACCCGAATCCCTCTGATAAAAATCTAAACGGCCTCAACAGAGAGAACTCGGGGCAAGACCTCACTTTCTCTATCGGCAATCAAACGCTAAAACTCAAATGGATTTCGAAGGACCACAGATCCTTTCGTTCTTCTCAGGATTCGTTTTTCCATCGGGAAACTCATACGAAATTTTTGGGTTTTCTTCGGTCGGAATGGAGATGAAGTGGAGACTTTGGAAGGTCGTCGCGCCTGCCCGATACCACACGGATAGGACATTTTGTCAGAATCGAAAAGCACCTTGAGGAACAGATGATTACCTCATATCGGGTGGTCCCCACCCGAACCGGAGACAAGCGACCGCCGCTTCTTCTTTACTCCCGAAGGCCTGCCGCTCTGTGAAATAAACTCAGGCGGTGTGACAATTTTTGCCGTCAAAAGGACGCCGTCGGTCTTACGCAAACTCAGATTCACATGATATTCCGAGGGCTTAAGTTGACTCTTCATTTTGGCACGATTCGTGAGAAGCAAGCAGATCATGCTACGAAAAGGAACCTCGCTCTTACTCGCCCTATCGCTTCTTCTCGGGCTCACGAATTGTGCGACGTACAGGCCACAGCGGATCGATATCCGTCCCATCAATGAGTATCCAAACCTGCGCAAGTCTGAGGGGATCTCGGTCGCTGCTGATCCTTACAGTTCAATGGATAAGGCCAAGCAGGCATTCCAGTGGGATGTCACCCAGAAAGGGTTCGTCCCGGTGAACCTGATCATTGACAATGACACCGATGAGCCCCTTTGCATCGAGAAAGAAAACATCGAGCTCTTTGATGAAAATGGCATCGCCTACGGGCCGGTGAGTAGCAAACTCATGTTTGAAGAATTCGAGATTGATGCGATCGGACGCTTTGCGGTCTTTAGCGTGGTCTCGGTCGCCGCTGGGGTCGTCTCGTACCTCTCTGCCAAACGTGCAAACCGAAAGATGGAGGCAGACTGGCAGCGAAAGGAAATTCCAGATCGGTTGATCGTCCCTCCGGGAACACGAATGAGTGGCTTCGTCTACTTTCAGCTCCCCGAGGGGGAAATCACCAAGGTGAGTAAGCTCTCTCTCGAGTCCGAGGGAGTCATTACTCGGAAAAAAATGGAGTTCGAATTCACTCCACAAGAGGACCACACCTTAATCGCAATCTCCTCAGCCAAGCGAGAAGATTCTACCGACTCACCCGTTGATCGACCAAATCCTTGAAGCGAGAGGGTCTGACTTCGATGCCGTTCTAGACAGGGGCACCGGCCAGATGTCCTCCGGATCGTCGTTCTCGCCTGATCACGACAAAAGGGCGAAAGGCAAAACTCGATCAACTCCACGCGCGGTCCGATTCACGGCGCTATGAAAACCTCCGGCCACCAAAAGAGAAACTGGTCCCCTCCAGGAAATCCGCAGACTCCGCCGATTATCTCTTGACAACTCTTTCTGGATCGATATAATAGACATATAGTTCGTTAATGTTTTCAATAGCTTATGAGAAACGTTTTTCCCAAATTGGGTAAACCTTTTCTTAGCAAAAATGACAAATCAACGAGAAAAAACGGTCGAAAGCCTCGGGATTCCGGATAGAAGGAATCTCGACAGACTCAAGATCAACTATCCAGCCATTTACACCCGATATGATAAACACGGAACTCCCTGTGAGCAGAGAATCTCCAGGTTAATGAATCTGAGTCTCGAAGGGGTAATGCTACAAAGCAGTGCGCCCGTCGCCTCTGGAGAGATTCTCGATGTCACCATGGCCCTTGGAGACGATCTCATCACCTTTAAAGGAAAAGTCATCCATGTGACACCCGCCGGAGATCAGGGCTTTGATATCGGCGCGTCTATCGAAGCCATAGAGGATCAACAGAGAATCGCTCTGATTCGTTTTGTTTCCTGGGTTCGGGCACAGCTGGGAAGCCTGGAATAGTCCGGCTTCTCCTTGTCGATTGCGTATGTCTTTCCAGCGGGTGTAACCCCTGCAGATATCTTCACGAGCCGTGTCGTCTTTATCGAGGTTCCCGATTGGCTCTCGGATCTTTCCGATGTACGGATGCAGATTCGTCTGGATTGAGCCTTTCACCCTCCAATCCGCTTTTCAGGCGCTCTGCCATTTCCATCAGAGACTCTGATGTTCTTTGAGCATGCACCGGTCCATGACAACCCTGAGGCCGGCGGCTCTCGCCTTTTCCGCAGCCTCTTCGTTGATGATTCCCTCTTGCATCCATACGGTCTTTGCCCCTCTCTTTATCGCTTCTTCAACAACCGGCAGGACTTCTTCCGATTTTCTGAAGATGTCAACCACATCGATTTCTATCTCGGACGGAATATCTGATAGACTGGCATAGGCTTTTTCACCCATGATCTCTTCGATGCCAGGACGAACGGGAATAATCTTGTATCCCTGCGCCTTGAGATAAGAGGCGACCCGAAAACTCGGTCGGTCTGTCTTCGGGGAGAGTCCCACGACAGCGATATTGTTTGATTCTCGCAGTATCTCTTTGATTTCTTTATCACTCATGGTTTCTCCTTTCCAAATACGCAGTCAGAAAGGTTGCTTCACCTCATAAAACAGAACTCCCATACACTTTTTCCTCATAAAATATGGCGAAAAACGTTTAGAAACATCAAGCCTCGACGTGAGAGAGAGCACCCGAGGAACCAAGACGGTCATGAGATGCATGTTGACTTTTCAGTTAATTCCCCTTAAAGAGTAAGGCATCCCATTTTTGGAGGGTGGGTGTAAATGGCAAAATCTGCCGATGTGACAAGGCGCCAGTTCATCAGGGGGATCGCCGCGACCGGGGCGTTCCTCTCTGTGGCCAGGGTCTTCGGTCCTGGTCGGGCCTTTCCGAATGGTGAAAAGTCGCAGATTTTCCGAGTCGACGGTTGTCCCCCACACGATGGCCAGCCCCGTCATCTCGGCCTCGACACTTTACTAGATCTCCTTGCAAATAACGGGATCAAATTGTATCGCACCGACGCTGAGCACCCGTGGGGAGGACCCCAGGGTATGATTGAAGCCATGGACGTGGTCCTCATCAAGGTCAACTGCCAATGGAAGTGCCGAGGCACAACGAACACGGACGTAATTCGAGGATTGATCTACCGAATTTTGGGCCACCCCGATGGTTTTGGCGGGGAGGTTGTCATTTTCGAGAACGGCCAGGGACAGGGGAGCTTTGATGGCGATCCGGATGCCTGGGGATCCTACGCACCATGGCCCGCGATAGATAATGGAATCTGGATAAATGCCGAAGAAGAGAATATTCTGACGGTAGACTTCCTGGTCAACACCGTTTTCAAAGATGACCCCGTCTCTTCCTACCTTCTCGACCCCATCCGATCCAACTTTATTTCCGATTCGGACCACTCCGCTCACGGCTATCGAAGAGCCTTGGACGTCTCTTACCCGTGTTTTACCTCCACAGGAGGCAACCGGGTCGAACTGCGCGAGGGGATATGGAACGGCTCGGGCTACGATACCAATTTGAAGCTCATTAACGTTCCCGTCCTGAAAACCCACGGGGGTACGGGCATCACGGGAGTTCTGAAACACACTTACGGCATCCTCTCCATGGCCGACGGTTATTCCAGTATCCGTCATTACAGCGAATCAGGGACCCAATGCGGAAAAATGTGGAGCCTCGTTCGGGCTCCTGATCTGAACATTCTCGATTGCATCTGGGTGAGCCACGAGAGTCTTGCCGGTTACCCCCCAGGGATGACCCATCGAACAAATACGCTGCTTGCGGGGATCGACCCAGTCGCCCTCGACTACTATGGCAGCAAGTATATCCTCTTGCCCCTAGGGGGTAGCAGGGCTCCCGAGCACGATCCCGATTCTTTTTCCGGTTTGATCAACCACCTGACCGGAGCACGTGATTTCATAAACAACAATGGTGGAATTGGGGGTGAGCCTGTTCGGATGGGAGACGAGAACATCGAGATTCTATCAGCCTCGGCCGGCGGTTCATCGGGAAGCACTGGTACGGGTAGTGGAGGCGGGGGATGTTTCATTGCCTCGGCAGCCCACGGCCAAAAACGGCCATGAAATCCGCGTCCCGGTGTCGCATGTGTTGTGGATGTTTTACCGGAATGAATGGACAGGCTGAGATGCTTTGACTGTCGGGTGGACTATCCTGGTCTAGGCTTTCGGCCCTGATTATCGGCTTTCAAACAATAGATCGAAAGACGAGAGTTACCCGAGACCTCTCTCCCGGTCACTCTCTCAACGAATCTTTCTTCGCTGAGAGACGCTAACCGCTTCAGCACCGCTTCCACGCTCGGTTTTGCCCTCCCTGAAGGATGCTCCTTAAGTTCGTACCAGAGTTGCAGGGGGTTAGCTGTTCGCGGGAGGAGAGGATTTACAATATACCCCGATCTGTTTCATCCACCTCGGTGCGGCCGTTCATCAGGAAGCCTCCCCAGATCTGGTGGCTGAGACGGGAAGGTAATCTGAGTCAGAGCAAAGCATAGTCGGAAAAACGATTTCAAGTGTCCTGCGTAAATCAACCAGTGTGGAGAGGAGAAAAGCTGAAGGCTGGGGAGTAATCTTCAGGACGGAGTTTGCTGCCAACGTTTATCCTCTAATACCTTCGATAGCCCGTTCTCTGTCTACTTCTCTGTGGACGAGCTTCGTCAACTCTCAAGGTCCGTCCTTCAAGCTCGGAGCCGTTCAATGCTTCTTTGGCCTTTTCGGCTTCCGATTGAGTAGACATCTCGACAAATCCAAAACCTCTCCCTTCAATTATCTTGACCTCACTTACTTCACCGTAATTGGAAAACAACTGTTCCAATTGCTCCTTCGTTACGGAATAATGAAGATTCCCGACGTAGAGTTTCTTGCCTTGCATTCTAAACTCCTTTTCTTCTTTTTTTGTCTTTGGACCCGATTTTGTCGCTCCTCCTGACACGGTAGGTCAGAGAGCTAGAGGCATCATCTGTTGCCACCGCCGTGACGGTCTCCACAAATCCTTTTCTCCTGAAGGCTCTAAGTGGATGAAAACGCTGACACATTCCGAATCAATATCAAACAGATCAAAGGTCAGTCTAAGCGAAAAGGAACCTACAAATCAAGTGTGAGGACTTATTTTTCTCTTTTCATTAATTCTCTATCTTCTTCAAGATCCTGCGAGCTCGTGAAATCAGGGTTGATTTTGGATAAAATAGCCCATATGCCAACCTCCGTGAGGCGGTTCCCATGTCAACCGGAATGATTATCGGAAGGAAATCAGGGGAGGGCAAGGAGACCGAGGCAATGCACATATTCCGTGAGCTTCCCGTCATAGCCTCGTACAAAAGGAGTCATTTCTGATGAAAGAGATCAGTCGAAACATCCTTGTCTTTACCGCCGCAGCGATCGTCACCATAATGGGCGGGTGTGCTGATCGTCTCGTTCGCACAGATGTGGATGTATCATCCATACCCGATCAAACATACGATGTCGTGGTATACGGAAGCCCCTCGTCATGGTATTACGCGGTCGTCCTAGACATCCCCGATGATGGCACGGAGGTGTTTATCAGGAAAAATCGTTACACAAAAAGAATTGGCATGGACTCGTCTCGTCGATATGTCGAGGCGTTTGATAACCGTATTAGGTTTTACCGAACGGTCAAAATAAGTGATGAGAATGGCGTTGCGAGGGGATATCTCATGGTCTCTATTCGCCTGAAACACTGGATCAAAAGAGTTGAGGATGGAATCATGGTGATTGTCGAGATCGATGAGAGCTACCTCGGGCCCAGATAATCACCGGGAGTCTATTTTTCGATCCATGCCAACGATGGCGCCCATCATCGTGGCAATCCACAAGGCCCTCGCAGTTCAGGCTTGTCAGAAAAGACCAAGTCATCCCCCTTCCAGGTCTCACGATTTCATACGACGCGCACCGGGACTCCATCGCCACTGGTCTCGGCATACCTCACCCGCGTAACAAAACTCCAATATGACTCAAGAGCAGACTTCACGTCCTCGTTGACCCCCCTTGCTGCACATTCCACCTTTTCCCTCATTTCTTTTTGGCGTTTTTCACAGGTGACATGACACTGGAAAATTGACGCAAGTTCTTTTCCTATAGCTATCTTACCCTTGCACCTCCAACAGATTAGCTGCATCAGTGAATTACCCTCTCTCCTCCTTTTGTTTTCAAGCCATATCCATGATTAGAGACAGTGACACCAAAAACTCTCTCAGATCACATAAAGAAATATAAGAATTCGAATAATGCAAAAAGCATTAAATAGCATACAAATTATCCAATTTGATGCTTATTTTACTATATTTTATAAATGTATGTAACTGTAAATTGCAGTAAAATGCAAACAACTTGTCTAGAGAATATTGGAAACTGTGGGAAAAAGTTTTCCATTTTTATGTCAAATTTCTTTTTTTTCTTGCTTTGGAGAAACCTCTATGATATAAAGGACTCCATGTATTCATAAGCCTTCAGAATATTGTTGAGTATTGGCATTGCAATTGCCATAACATGTAAAGCATGAAACGATTCATTGGAAAACACTTCTTAGGTTGAGAGACGAGTGTTGTGTGAGCAAAGACAGGGCATGGACTCAGGGGGGAAATGCGATGATGTTATTAACTGCTATCTTTGGATTCTTAGGGATAGCCGCATTAATGATCTTACTTCTATCTCTCATTTGGCTAGGATGCCTGTTTGAAGGGTGGACAGATCATTGCTGGGGGACTCTTGAAATGCTGGCAATCGCTACTTGTTTCTTTATTCTGGCAGGTGTTTCGTCCAAAATCGACGATCACGTCAGAGAAGATACAGAGGAGCAAAGATAAAAGATACCACTCAAGAAGCCTCGTACCTGATTTTAGAGCCTTCCGTTTCTCATCTCTCTTCTGACAAGTGCATTGAATGTCGATGATTCTTTGAGATCTTTCTTGAATGCTATTGGATCTTCCTGCTTTCTTCTTTCGATATAGACGTTAATTCTCTCCATAAGTGGATAAGGGAGCGGTGTGTCTTCTCCATTCGTATGTCTGGCATCCCCAGGATCACCGTAGATGGGATGTAATTTCCTGACCTCTCTTGCTGCCTCCTCGTCGCTTAGATCCTCTTCTGCTTTGACTGTTCTAAATACGGCCCGTGCCAACGCCAACCAATCATGAATTTTTGGTATCAATCTCCTCTCGATATCCTGCCTATTAAACCACCATCGAATGTCACGATCTCTAACCCCCTCACTTCTCAAATTCGCCAGGTATGATCTGATTCTTTCATCGATCGATTCTGCTTCCAGAAGAATGTCGCCGAGATTCTTGGGTAGGTTCAAAGTGCCCAGTTTATGAGATTCCTCTTTTGCGAGTTTGAGCATATAGGTGAACGCATTTTTCGCGTCCGACGGCAACATTCTCATTCTCTCTTGCAAGAGGGGTACATATCGATCGCGGAGTTTGTTTTCGATGTCTGACGATCCTCCAAATATTTTCGAGAATAATCCCATAACTGCACTTCCTCCAGCTGAGATATGGCGCTCGTGTGTTTTTGGCTCACGAATACCTGCCATTCCTATCGGCTTTGGCGCTACGAAACTTGAGCCAGATCGGGAGCGGGAGGCGGAAGGGGTCAAGTCTTTTTTTGACAAATTAAGCTCGATCTGCTAATTATGGACGTATGTCCCGGCCTCTGCGTATCGAGTATCCTGGTGCGTACTATCATGTGATGAATCGAGCATTGAGGGGTCAGACTGCTTTTCGGTCGGAGCCTGATTTCAAAGGCTTTTTGACGCTCATAGAGGATTCCTGGAGAAGGTGGGACCTCCAGGTATTCTCCTACTGCCTCATGGAAACCCACTATCACCTTGCTATTCAAACGCCCTTGGGCAACCTCCAACGGGTCATGCGTCACATTGACGGGGTTTACACCCAGCGATTCAATCGGCGTTACAAGAGGGATGGTCCTTTGTTCCGGGGTCGTTATAAGGGCATTCTGATCGATGGAGATCGGTATCTGGCAGCTGTGGTTCGCTACATCCACCTAAACCCCGTGGAAGCTAAGAAGGCTCGCCGTCCTGAAGAGTTTCCATGGAGCAGTCACGGCCAGTATTTGAGGCCCAAGGGGGCACCAAGGTGGCTTTCCCTGAAGAGGGTAATGTCAAGATACCGAAGTCCGGAGGCTTTTCACAAATTTGTCTTATCTGGAAATGAAAAGGCCCTTTTGGAGTTCTATTCGAAAAAGAGACGTTCGCCAGTCCTAGGGGATGAAGACTTTGTCTCTCGGATCAAAGACGGTGGCTATCCATTGAGTCAGGAACATGTGAGTTATGAGACGACGATGCTTAGGCCTCGAGTATCTCATGTCATAATGGCAGTGGCTGAAGCCTACGAGGTACCTCGGGACGATCTTTTTCAGCTGCGGAGGGGCGAGCGCAACGAGGCGAGGCGGGTGGCTATGTACCTGAGCAGAGAGCTATGTAACCTCACATTAAAGGAGATTGCAGAGATCTTTTCCCTGGGCAGTTATGGGAGTGTTGGGGCGGCCTGTAGTGCGATCGAGGCCAAACTTAAATCGGACAGAACCCTCCTCCGACGTATGGAAAAAATCAGGGGAATGATCGCTACGACTTCTAGTCAACCAAAGAATTAACTCCAAGAACTAGTCAAACAAAGACTTGACCCCAAGACAACTTCAGGTAGTTACCAGCCGTAATCGCCTTCCTCAATAGCTATCAGTTTCGATCCCTCGAAGATCAGAATTTGGAGGAACCGATTAGGTCCGAAGTT
>CAYFYO010000067.1:0-20756 GCA_964347335.1 uncultured Thermodesulfobacteriota bacterium | reverse complement strand
AGAACGACCTCAGGGTCCTTGCCCAGTAAAGCCGCTGCCAAGACTGAGCCGGTCGCACCTACACCCACGATGGCAATTCTAAGATCACTCATGGCTGACTCCTATCGCCCCCCCGTGGTATCACAAAAAGACCGAGGGACACCTTGCTTCGCCGCCCTCCATGATTTTCTCGGTGCCGTTCCCACCGATCCAGGTGGGACAGACCTCCACGTCATGCATGTTCAGCACTTTCGGGACGAACACCATCACCCAAAGAACCGCTCCACCAAACACCCGCTGTGGCCACCGGCCCCAAGATCGGGTGAAGCCGACATTGACAACGTCGGCGAGAACGCAAAAACTTTGGAGCAGTTCAGTATGATGGTGTCGCATCGGTTATTCTATCAGATGGAGGCGTCGTTTTGAAACAGGCCAAGGACCGCCCAACAGGGTTTTTGACAAACTCCTGAGGGAGGAGTTGAGACTCGCGAGACCCCGGGCCAATCGGTGTTGACAGGGCGGGGACCTGGTGATACTTTGGTTTCGCCAATTTAGATTCCGATCGATCTCTTTGATCGATCAAAAAATGAGAGGGAAGAACGGATGAAACCGAAATTGTCATTACTCTTGGCGGTTTTGGCCGGTCTTTATTTGTCCAACGGACATGCCGCCGAAGACCTTATGGTGTTTGCCCCGGACGTCAAGGCCAAAGTAAACTATCAGCTCCTGGAAGGAGACAGACTATTGATTTCGGTCCTGGACGAAGAAGGGAATCCGGTTCGGGGATTAACGGAAAAGGATTTCCTTGTTCAGAAGGGTGTGAAGAAGGCGAAAATCCTCTCTGCTGAGCCCCTTGAGACGAGCAAAGAAGTCCCCCTCAACATCGTCCTCGTGGTGGACAACTCCTTCTCCATGAGGCAGCGCCAGGCGGTCAAACCCCTCCTTTCCGCTCTCGAGGAATTCTTCAGGACCATACGGCCCATGGATAATATCCATGGGGTCGTTTTTGCTGAGAAAGAGACCATGCAGGTCAAGGAATACACATTACAGACAAAGGCGATCAGTTCCAGTCAAATCTCAGAACTCCGAGATTTTTTCAACGAGGCTTTTGGTCGTGGAATGACCAGCGGAACTTATCTGTACGAGGCCATGGTGGCCGGCATCGATCTCATCCGCCGGATGCCGGAAAAGGAACAGAAATTCCTGGTCGTCTTTTCGGACGGCGAAGATATTAACAGCGACTTCGAGAGTATCGTCGTGGAGTCTGAGGCGGCGGGAATTCCCAATTTCGAAACCTACTCTGTCGACTACATGCCGAGATCCAAAATGGACCCTTTCCTCAAATCCTTTGCGGAATCTCGCAGTGGCCGCATCTGGAAAGCCAAGTCAGCTACCGAGTTTATCCCAATTTTTCAAGCCTTTACGACCACCCTCCTCTACCGGTACGTCGTCTCATATCGGATTCTTGACCCGCCCCGGGGGGCTCTGACCGTGGACCCTCCAGAACTCGACTTTGACATCCTTACGATGATTGGGGGGTCCCCCCTCATGAACATGGTCTTCTTTGAGACGGGCAAAGTCGAGATTTCAGATCGGTACGTGCTTCTTACGGACAGGGCTCAGACAGGTTCCTTCGATGAAACAAGCCTGACTACCGCCCTGGACAGGTATTTCAACGTGTTGAATCTTGTCGGCAGAAGGCTCCTTGAGAACCCCTCGGTCAAGATCCGGATTGTTGGCTGCAATTCGGATACAGGCGTGGAAAAGGACAATCTCGATCTCTCCATGCGGCGGGCCGAAGCGGTCCGGGATTACCTTTCCGGCATCTGGGGCATCGATGACGCTCGCATGGAACTGGAAGCGAGGGATCTACCCAGATTTCCCACGCCGGCGATCGTTTTGGGAAGCCGACCCGAAAATCAGCGGGTCGAGATTATATTCGACTCAAGAGAGATGCAGCAGGATACGGAAAAGGAATTTGTCGTCGAGAAAAACAACAAGAAGGCGATAAGCATCACACCCCAGATTGTGGCCGAGTATGGCCTTGCCGACTGGGAAATAACGATTATGGCAGACAGGGAGGAGATCAAGACCCTAAGGGGCACAGACGACCTTCAGCCGAACTACACCTTCTCCCTGGATGAATTTGGCCGGGAAAAGCTGACCACATCCACGAGACTCGAGGTGCGGATCAGAGTTGCCGATATCTATCAGGACACCCACGAAGCTTCGGCCGGTCTGCCCATCCGGGTCTCCAAAAGAGAGTTGATTCATGAACTCGTTCGCCCACCCCACGGCTCCGTATCCATGGAACCCGTCACTCTGACCATTGAGGAACTCACCACGATCGATAGCTCGCCACTTCTCAATTACGTATTCTTTGAGACCGGAGAGAGCGAAATCCCAGAACGGTACCTCCTTTTCGAGAATCAGGCTAAGACCAGAGCTTTCGATGAAAGCAAGTTGAAGGGCACGTTAGAGAAGTATTATCACGTGTTGAACATCATCGGTAAACGCCTGGTCATGCATCCGGAGGCGACCATCAAGATCGTCGGTTGTAACTCGAATCGGGGGGTTGAACGGGGTCGGATCGACCTCTCGAGGAGCCGGGCTGAGGCCGTCCGCGCCTATCTGAGGTACATCTGGGGCATCGATTCATCGCGGATGGAAGTGGAGGCCCGCAACCTGCCAGCGATCGCGAGTACCGGCAGTGTGGAGGAGGGAAGATTGGAGAATCAGCGGGTCGAGATCCACGCTGATTATCCTGAGATTCTGGACACCATTAGGAGCACCTATGTCGAAGAGATCACCGATGCGAAACAGATCAAAATACTTCCGCAAATCCAGGCTGGCTATGACCTGGCCTACTGGACCATTCAATTGATCGGCGACGGCACGGTGATCGAATCTGTCGAGGGCAGTGGAGATCCTCCCTCAGCATACACATTCAATGTTCCGGAGATCGGGCTGCGGAAGCTCAGCGCTTACAGCAGTATTCAGGCAGGTG
This sequence comes from uncultured Thermodesulfobacteriota bacterium, assembly GCA_964347335.1. Classification (GTDB taxonomy): domain Bacteria; phylum Desulfobacterota; class BSN033; order WVXP01; family WVXP01; genus WVXP01. Next base: position 17,770 of record CAYFYO010000067.1, on the reverse strand, counting down.
TCGAGGTCGAAGACAAAAAGGGGCAGACCTTTCGGACAGATGCGAGTTCTTCTGTCCGTTTCATCAAGCGAGAGGAGCGGGTCGCCCAGAAACTTGGATATCGAGTACTCGAAAAATACGCCTTGATCCTCTTCGATTTCGACCGGGCCGACATTAAGGACCGCAATCGGGCCGTCGTGGACCGGATCATCGACAGAATCCAGATGGTCCCCAATGCCATGGTCAAGATCGTAGGCCACACGGATACCATTGGAAAGGAACTCTACAACGTCGCCCTATCTCAGCGGCGTGCAAAAGCGGCTTATGATCAGATTATGGCGAGCGGAATGGCGGAAAGCGATCGGGTCTACCATATGGGTGCAGGGCCATACGATCCCCTTTATGACAATTCCCTGGCTGAAGGCCGAGCCCTCAATCGAACCGTAACGGTTTCCCTTGAATACGAGGGAAAAGAATAGCGAGCAAACAGGAACTATTCGAGCCGAGGCGTGATCGGAAATAGCTTGAGGGCATTCTCAAAAAAGATCTTCCGAGTGACTTCTTCCCCCAAATTCATTTCCAAAATCCCTTCCACTTCTCTTTCCAGCCTGTAAGGGATGTGGGGATAGTCTGAACCGTACAGGATCCGGTCTGCATGCCTGATGAGGCTTCCTCGGTCGATGGGGACGTCAAAAAAATCGCTCATCATCATGGTCGTGTCCAGATAGAGATTCGGGTATTGATCCAAAAGCGAATAGAACCGGTCAGACTCATCGAATCCGAGATGCGGAACGATCATCTTCAAATCCGGGTAGCGTGTTAAGACCCTTTCTACGCGGTCCGTGCCCGTGATGGCCCGCACATCAGTTCCGTAGGCTTCGAGGGCCGGCTCGCGTCCAGCATGGATGTTAATGAGTCCGTTGAATTCGAGAGTGGCCTCATAAACCGGAAAGAGGATCGGATCATCAGGAGCGGTCCGTTGAACGTGGCAATGGAGTTTCACGCCGCAGAGGCCGAACTCCTCGAAAGCCACCTTCAGAATATCCCGAGGCTTTTCGTCCTCTGGATGGAGCGTCGCCAGGCCAGTCGTGTGAGGAAACTGGCGGATGAGACGACCGATGAATCGGTTGAGCTCCTCGGCGATTCCCGGCCGGTGAGCATAACTCAAAAGCACCAGCCCGGCGACCCCGTTGTCGAACTGCAGCTGAATGAGCTGCTCTGCTGTGCCTTGGTAGTGAAACCCCCACGCGTTCGCTTCAAACCAGCGCCGAACGGCCTCGGCGATTTTTTGTGGAAAAACGTGGACATGCGTATCGATGAGAGGGATCTCTGTCAACTTCCTCATAACGGCCATGGTCGATCAATACGGCGTTTGAACGGATCGGCTATATAATCGAAGACTCTGGACGCAAGCCCAACGGATACCGCCTAAGGGGTATATCTTTCGCCCCCTTTCGTCAAGTGATTTCGAGATTAACGCGCCCTTTTGAAATCTCCACCAGAGTGTGTTATGAAACCCAGTCGTGAGAGACTCGGTTAAACCGAAACGGCGAGGAACAAACCCGTGGATAAGGTGATCATCACTGCAGCCCTTACGGGGAGCAGAATTACTCGAGAAAAATCGCCTCATATCCCGATCACACCAGAGGAAATTACCCAATCGGCCATTGACTGCTGGCGGGCTGGAGCAGCCACCGTCCACGTTCACGTGCGAGATCCGAAAACCGGATTGGGAACCCAGGACATCAATCTCTTTCGCCAGGTTGTCGAACCCTTGAGGGAGAAGACCAATCTTGTTCTTTGTTTGACCACCAGTGGCATTCCTGGCCGAAACCTCCCGACTGAGGAGCGCCTGGCTCCCCTGGCCCTGAAACCGGAGTTGGCCTCCCTTGATGCCGGATCGATCAACCTCGGCGGAGATGTTTTCGTGAATTCCCCGTCCTTTCTGGAGGAAGCGGCAGAGAGGATGAAAAGAGAAGGGGTGAAGCCCGAACTCGAGGTGTTTGACACGGGCATGGTCGTGACCTGCCTCCGGATGCGCGACGAGGGGAGGCTCGAGGAGCCGCTTCACTTCCAGTTTGTTTTGGGCACCCCCTGGGGAGCACCAGCCACACCAAAATCCTTTCTCCATCTATACGAACATCTTCCCTCGAATGCGACGTGGTCCGTGATTGGGATTGGGAAGGGTCATCTTCCCGTGTCGATGATGGCGTTAACCATGGGAGGCCACATCAGGGTGGGACTCGAGGACAACATCTACTACCAGTCCGGGGTCCTCGCGAAGAGCAACGCCCAAATGGTGGAGCGCATGGTTCGGATATCCCGGGAGTATGGCCGAGACGTTGCTTCTTCCGATGAAACGAGGAGAATTCTCGGTTTAAGAAGCCTGTAAAGACATCGGTATAACCTTATCGCACCCATATGAAAGGTCAACCTGTGGGAGGATAACCGGATGAAACCAAAGCGACGGGGAAGACACTACATCATCGATATGGATGGGGTCATATACCGGGGCAAAAAGATGATCCCCGGTGCCGACCGGTTTGTCAGTCAACTTGAAGCCCTAGGCCGCAAATATCTCTTTCTCACGAACAGCTCCGACAGCACACCCGTCGACCTCCAAAAGCGGCTGTCCGTAATGGGTATCCAAGTCGGAGTGGAGCGCTTTTACACATCAGCTTTAGCCACAGCAGCGTTTCTTGACGCCCAAGAACCGCGTGGTAAGGCCTTTGTCATCGGGGAAAAGGGGTTGAAAGAAGCCCTCTCGGAAGTCGGGTATGTCATCACCGATAAAGACCCGGACTATGTCGTTCTCGGGGAAACTCGGAATTACGATTTCTACCAGATTGCGACGGCCATTCGTTTGATCGACGAGGGAGTCCGGTTTATCGCCACCAATCCAGACGTGACCGGACCCTTCAACGGAGGGATCGTACCGGCCTGTGGCGCATTCGCCGCCCTGATCGAAAAAGCCACAGATAGGAAGCCCTATTTCATCGGAAAGCCCAACCCTCTGATCATTCGCAAGGCGTTGAGAACGCTCGACGTCCACTCTACGGAGACGGCGATCATTGGGGACCGAATGGATACCGACATCGTGTCTGGCACAGAAAGTGGGATGGAAACGCTTCTGGTACTTACGGGGGTTACCAATCGAGAAGATCTCATCAAGTATTCCTATAGACCCAATTTCATATTTGATTCGATTGCTGAGGTCGAGCCCTGATGGCTCTCCCCTGATCATCCATTCGGGACGAGATCCCTGCACTCCGCCAGGGTAGGGAATTTGCTTCAGCGACGGTCGGACTGGAATGTCGTCGGGACTCGGTATATAATCGACCCAACGCCACCGGCTCTTGAGGATCACACCTTCAAGCACGAGGACAACTGGGGAGGAATCAATGGGTGGACTCTTTGGCGTCGTTGACCGAGAAGACTGTATTCAAGATCTCTTTTTCGGGACGGATTATCATTCCCACCTGGGAACAAAGCGGGGGGGACTCGCCGTAAACAGCTCGGAAGGGCTGAGGAAGGTTATCCACAATATTGAAAATGCTCAGTTCAAGTCCAAATTTGAAGATGACCTTCCGAGGCTCCACGGCAACATGGGGATCGGGGTGATTAGCGACCTCGACGACCAGCCCCTCGTCATCGGGTCTCATCTCGGGACATACGCTATCGTTACCGTCGGGAGGATCAACAACTTGGATCGACTCGCAAGCCGTGCCTCCAAGAAGGGCGTGCACTTTTCGGAGATGAGTCGAGGAGGGGTTAATCCGACAGAGCTCGTCGCGACCTTGATCAATGAAGGCGCGACCTTCACAGAGGGAATTCAAAATGCCCAGGACAAGATTGAAGGCTCGTGTACGATCCTCCTCCTCACCCAAGAAGGACTCTACGCGGCGCGGGACAAAGTGGGGAGAACGCCCATTGTGCTGGGCCAGAAGCCGGGAAGCTACGCGGCAACACTCGAAACCTGCGCTTTCCCTAATCTGGAGTATATCATCACACGGTACCTCGGCCCGGGGGAAATTGTACGGATAACTGAAGAGGGAGTTGAGCAGAAGAAGCCGCCTGGACCGAGGTTACAAATCTGTGCGTTCCTATGGGTCTACTACGGCTATCCGGCGACGAGCTATGAGGGGATCAACGTGGAGGCCACAAGGAACCGGTGTGGGGCTGCCCTCGCAAAAAAAGACGATGTTGAAATCGATATCGTCGCAGGAATTCCCGATTCCGGAACCGGACACGCCATCGGCTATGCAACCGAAGCCGGAGTCCCCTATCGGCGACCTTTCGTCAAGTACAACCCCACATGGTCGAGGAGTTTCATGCCCCAGGATCAGGCGATGAGAGATCTCGTCGCAAAAATGAAGCTCATCCCTGTGAAGGAGCTCGTGGAGGGGCAACGATTACTTTTCGCCGAAGATTCTATCGTAAGAGGCACACAACTCAAAGATACCATTCAGAGGTTGTATGACGCCGGCGCAAAGGAAGTCCACATGCGTCCCGCCTGTCCCCCTCTGGTTTATAGCTGCAAGTTTCTCAATTTTTCCCAGTCGAGGTCCGAATTGGACCTGGCCGCAAGGAAGGCGATCCACGAGGTCGGAAGAGGCGCCGAAAGATCACCGGATCAGTATACCGATCCCGATTCGGAAAAGTACCAGACCATGGTCGAGACGGTAAGGGAACGGTTGAGATTAACCTCGCTCAGGTACCAGCGGCTGCCAGACCTTGTCGAGGCGATTGGCCTGCCCAAAGACAGGCTCTGCACCTATTGCTGGGATGGCACCGAGTGAATCACTTGGCCGACCAGTGTTCGTACCGGATGACCTCTGCGAGCGGCTTGCGATGCTTCGTGCTCGGCTGATCTGCCGGGTAGCCGAGCGGGGTGAAAACGACCGGTTCCACTTCCCGGGGTAGGCCCAAGACCTCTCGGGCAGCTTCAGGGTCAAAAGCGGCGATCCAGCACGTCCCCAGACCCAGTTCGGTAGCCGCCAGAATCAGATGATCCATGGCAATGGTCACGTCCACCTCGCCATAGTTCTTGTTATCCATTCGCGACCACGCCTGTGACGGGACCGAACAAGCGCAAATCACCAACGGCGCCTTGGAGAACCATTCTGCCCGATAAATACGGCGCAGTTCAGCCTCCCGCCCGGCTGTATGGATGACAATGAACTGGAAAGGTTGCCGGTTGGCTGCCGTCGGGGCCAGGCGCGCTGCATCGAGCACCTGCTGCAGCTTCTCTTCCTCGACTGGATCCGACTTGTACGCTCGCACACTATATCGCTTCTTGATCAACTCCTGAAAATCCATCCGCCTCCTCCTCCGCAACTCATCTACCTGCACCTTCAAGCTTTCCTGGCAGTAATCTTTCGAAGCACGGGCCCGTCTCGGGATGATGACCCCACTGCCCCCCTCAGGAAGTCTCAGAAGTATAAGGCCAAAATGACTTCGCGGCAATTCGGTGCTAGAATTTCTCCTGACCATGACCCCGTGGATTTCAAAAAGGAAGCCCATGACCGTTAATCTCATGACGACCTTCCCATGAGCGTTTGGAGCCTCTCCACGGCTCGAGGCAAAACTTCTCCAATTCTCTCCTGAAAGCGGAGATGACAGCTCTCATCCAGTGGCGTTTCCCCCTGATTGATGATGACCAGGCGGGCCCCAGACTCAACGGCGATTCTCGGCATATCATTCGCCGGACTCACAACAAGGCTGGACCCGACAACGATGAAAAGATCGCTCTGTGCCGAATGCCAGTACGAGCTTTCGAGCGCTTTTCGGGGCAAAGGATCGCCGAAGTTGACGACGCTTGAGACGAGCCTCCCTCCACAGGAGCAGATCTCTAACCCCCGAGATTTGTCCACCTGCGTCTGACACTTCTGGCATCTGAGTTTGGCGGTATTTCCGTGTAATTCGGCCAAAAGATCCGGCCTGATGCCTGACCGTAAATGCAGATTATCGACGTTCTGAGAGATGAGGAAACGCAACTTGCCCAGATTCTGCAGGTCAACGATGGTTCGGTGACCCGGATTCGGTTCAACCGAGGAGAAGGGCCGAGGTTTCGAGGGAAGTCCCTTGGCCTGCCGTGTCCAAATACCGTCCGGACCCCGAAAATCAGGAAGGCCTGATTCGGTGCTAATCCCCGCTCCGGTGAAGACAACCAGGGATTTCGCCTCGAACATCCACCGGGCCAACTTCTGTATCCGCTCTGCAAGTTCGCTCATTTTGTACTTTTTTCCGATTTCCCCGTGTCTTTGGAGTCAGTTTTCCCGGTCTCGGATTTTCAACACAGAATGCCAAAAAGCAATTATATTAGACTCGGTTCGATTTATCAAAAGAACGTCCATGGAAAGAGATAAACTGCCGACGGATACGTGCCCTGAGAAGAGAAGCGAAGCCTTATGGAAAAGCTGAAATGGAGGGGAAAATGAGGGGCTGGCCAGTACCACCACCCAAACAACCCACGAAACGCAGGGAACAGTTCATCAAGGAGAGGCGGAAGAAAGTGCGCGAACTCATCAGACAGGGATATCTCAAGTCAGAACGGATCAAGGAGGCCATGCTGAGCGTTGCGCGGGAGGACTTCATCCCGGATGTGTATCGGGATTATGCCTATCTTGAGGTGCCCTTCCCGCTTCCGGGCACAGAAGCCACCATTTCCTGCCCCCACAGTTATCCGCTCCTCTACGAACCTCTCGGGCTTACCGCCGGACAAAGATTCCTCGAGATCGGCCTTGGATCCGGTTATGGAACAGCACTGGCGAGAGAGATTGTCGGACCAAAGGGTCTGGTTGTATCCATTGAAATCGACCCTTTGACCTTTGAATTTGCGGCAAGAAATCTCAAGAATGCGGGCTACACCGATTTGATTCTTGTGCAGGGAGACGGAGGACGTGGGTATCCAAAATTCGCTCCCTACGACAGCATATGTATCACCGCGGCATGCATGGACATTCCTCCGCCTTTGATAGAACAGATCGCCTCAGGGGGAAAGCTGATCGCACCTGTCATCGAACATGGAACGCAGAATCTCGTTCTGATTCAAAAAACGGGCAAGAGAATCGAAAGAAACGTCATCTGTGAGGTGCTCTATGTTTCCCTCAGGGGGGAATATGGAGCCGGCTATTGATCCGTCCCCCACACCCTTTTCAGGAACTGATCTCTTCCAGATCCGTATCGATAGAACTTGTATCGAAAAGGATTCTTCTGATAGTAGTCCTGATGGTACTCCTCTGCTCTGTAGAATTCTGTGGCAGGCACGATTTCCGTGACGATACCTTTGTCAAACCGCCCCGAGTTTTCGAGCTCTTTTTTCGAAACCTCAGCGAGTCGTTTCTGTTCCTCGTTGTGATAGAAAATAGCCGTTCTGTATTGAGGCCCTAGATCCACAAACTGGCCATCCCGTTGAGTGGGATCGATGTTTCTCCAGAAAACATCGAGCAATTCCTTGTAGGTGACCCGGGAGGGGTCGTAGAGAACCTCAATGGCTTCGGCATGTCCTGTCTTGCCAGAAGACACCGCTTTGTATGTTGGGTTTTTCTCCCTACCGCCCGTATAGCCGACCGTCGTTGATTTCACTCCCTCCAGCTTGTCAAAAGGCGGCTCCATACACCAAAAACACCCCCCGGCAAAGGTGGCCTTTCCGAGTTCCCCATGACCAGTATCTGTGGCAGTCTTTTCTCCACTGATATGCGTGACACCGAATGTGCCAAGGATGATCAGGCTGATCACCGCTATAATGAGTTCTCTCATATTTCTTTCCTTATGGCCTCTACCCTCCCCCTTTGATCATATCCCATCATCGCAGGGAACGACGGCGAAAGGGCCACAAGCTCTTCCTTCGATGCCTTGACATTCTCTGGGAGTTTGCGATTAAATGTGCTCCACCTCGCCGAAACGCTCACAAAGAGATTTCATCGCGAGGGGATTCACCATGTCAGTCCTTGCTCCTGACGTTTTTCTTCGTGAGATCAAAGTCGGCCTCGAGAATGCCGAAGAACATAAAAGGCGGAAAGGCCGCCCCTTTTGTACCCTCGCCTATGCTCAGAGCGTGGACGGCAGCATCGCCCTGAGTTCTATGCGGCCCATGGACCTGAGCGGCCAGGAGTCCATGATCCTCACCCATTACCTTCGAGCACGACACGAAGCTATTCTGGTGGGAATCCGAACCGTCCTCGCAGACAACCCGACCCTCAACGTGAGGCTGGTCCCCGGCCCAAATCCCCAGCCCGTGGTTCTAGATACGAAACTCCGGACGCCACTGAACAGTAACCTCTTCGATCATGGTGCCAGGCGACCCTGGATTGCAGCCAGTCAGGAAGCCAAAACCTCTCGCCAGCATCGTTTGGAGACAAAAGGTGCGCACGTGTTGCGTTTCCCCCCGAATGAACAGGGCTGGGTGCCCCTCGAACCTCTACTTGCCAAGATGGGGCGAATGGGTATCACCCGCATCATGGTAGAAGGGGGGAGCCGGGTCTTAACGAGCTTCATGACGGCTCGTCTGGCGGACCAGGTCATCATCACCGTCGCCCCCATGATCGTGGGGGGGGTCCCCGCCTTCACTCGCCTGACCCGAGACCCGGGTATCTCGCCCCTCTTACAGCACGTTCGGTACGCCCATTTTGGGTCCGACTTGATCGTGTGGGCCCGTCCCTTCTGGGAGGAAGCATGAACCGACAGGCCCTCTTTTTTCTGGGTCCACGGGAGGTGAAAGTCGGCGACGAGGAGATCCCAGAAGTGGGGTCGAGCGATGTCCTGGTAGAGACGATCGTTTCAGGGATCAGCACTGGCAGCGAATTGATGGTCTACACCGGACAAGTTCCCGAGGGCATGCCCGTTGACTCGAACATTCCCGCCCTGGCCGGTAGAGGCTTCACCTATCCATTGAAGTATGGGTACAGCGCGGTTGGACGGGTGAGCCGCTTGGGCCCTGACATTGACGGCTCCTGGCAGGACCGCATCATCTTCTCGTTCCAACCGCACCAGAGCCATTTCGTCGCGAAGACTTCTCACCTTTTTCCGCTCCCCGATGGATGTATGCCGGAGCAGGCCCTTTTCCTGCCGAACCTGGAAACTGCAATTGGTCTCGTCATGGATGGCCGCCCGCTCATCGGCGAGGCAGTGGTCGTACTCGGCCAGGGCATCGTGGGGCTTCTCGCCACGACCCTCCTTTCCCGTTTTCCGTTGGAGAAGCTCGTGACCCTCGACGGATATCCCCGCCGCCGAGGTTTATCTAGGAAACTCGGCGCCCACGAAAGCCTGGACCCGGCGGATCCGAAGACTCCCTCCCGGCTCGAGGATATTTTGACGGCGAGCGGCGGGGCGGACCTCGTTTACGAGCTGACAGGCAATCCAGCGGCGCTGAATCTGGCTATCGATGCGTGCGGGTTTACGGCGCGCGTTGTCGTCGGTTCCTGGTATGGTAAGAAACGGGCAAACATCAACCTCGGCGACAAGTTTCACCGCCAACGAATAAAGCTCATCAGTAGCCAGGTGAGCCATCTCGATCCTGGGTTGACCGGTCGCTGGACCAAAGCCCGTCGCCTAGAGCTCGCGTGGTGGTGGCTCAGACAAATCGATCCGGTCCACCTCATCACCCGCCGTTTTCCCCTGGAGCGGGCCGAGGAAGCTTACCGGCTGCTCGATCAGGATCCCTCCGAGGACCTTCAGGTGATATTCACCTATCTCTAGGGAATTGAAGAGAGAGGACGCGATGTACGAAGTGGCCTTGACCCGGGAGTTCGATGCAACCCACTACTTGATTGGCAGCGACTGGGGAAAGGAGAATGAGCCTCACCGGCATCATTACAGGGTGGAGGTCATCCTCTTCGGCCCTGCCTTGGACCGGTTCGGGTGCCTTCTCGATATCACGGCACTCAATCAGGCGATGGATGCATTTTTGGACTATGCTTCAGGGGGGATACTCAACGACTTGCCGGAATTTGCTGGCCAAAACCCCAGCATCGAACACTTCGCCAGAGTCTGGTGCCGGGCCCTTCGAAAGAACCTGAATACAAGCAACCTTGCGGCCATAAGGGTTCGCATCTGGGAGAGCGATTCGGCCTGGGCCAGCTACACCGAGCGACTTTGATGCGACTTGGACTCGTGATTTACAATAGTCTCGATTCCATCAGCGGCGGTTACATCTACGACCGAAAGCTCGTGGAGCACCTCAGGTCCGAGGGAGACGTGGTCAGGCTCTTCTCAATACCGTGGCGATCCTATCCCCGACATCTCATGGACAATCTCTCCACTTCTTGGTTGGCGGAGTTCACCCGTGCACGGCTGGACCTACTGCTTCAGGACGAACTGAACCACCCTTCTCTCTTTTTCCTCAATCGCCGCCTGCGTCCGCGGATCCAGCACCCGATTATCGCCATCGTCCATCACTTGCGCAGTCGTGAGCATTGGCCGCTTCCGGTCCGAACGCTCTATCGAGCGGTGGAAAGGCGCTATCTTGCCTCGGTGGACGCTTTTATATTTAACAGTCAGGCCACACGCCTTTCGGTGGAAGATCTCCTTGGCCATGACAGACCCGGAGTGATCGCCCATCCGGGGGGTGACAGACTGGCTCCGCCCCTTGATGACGAGGAGATCTTGACCCGAGCAAGGCAACGTGGTCCGTTGCGGCTCGCCTTTGTCGGGAACCTCATCCCTCGGAAGGGGCTGCATCGTCTACTCGTCGGCCTGGCTGCGTTAAAGAAAGAGTCTTGGGAGCTTTCCGTTGTTGGTTGCGTCACATTGGAGACGCCGTATGTGAGAAAGATAAGGGGAATCATTGCGGAAACTGGACTGGACAGTAAGGTCCGGTTCTTGGGGTCCCTGCCTGATGCTGGGCTCGCTCGCCTTCTCAGAAAGAGTGACATCCTCGCCATGCCTTTTTCCTACGAGGGCTTCGGCATCGTCTATCTTGAAGGGATGGCCCAGGGACTGCCCGCGCTGGCCTGTCGATCCGGAGGGGCCGGTGAGATCGTTGTCGACGGCGAAAACGGCTATCTCTTTGAGCCGGAAAATGTGACTGGCCTCATTGGGGTTTTGCGCCGTCTGATAAGAGACAGAGGCGAACTGGCACGCCTGAGCCTTGCCGCTCGTCGACGATTTGAAGCTTTCCCGACTTGGGAGCAAACGGCAGCCAAGATTCGAAGTTTTCTGCGAGAGTCTGTTCGTAAAATAAGTCGAAATCGATGACCCGACCAAACCATTACAGTTTCATTCGGTACCTCGAGGCGAAGCGAACCGTAGATGACCGGGCCTTGAATCAGCAGGTCTGGCGATGCTTCTTGCATGAGTTAGACGGGCTACCTCGCAAGCAGCCCTTGAAAGCCCTGGAAGTCGGTGCCGGAACCGGAGCAATGCTCCACCGTATGCTCGAGTGGGACCTCGATCACGATATGGAATATACAGCCATGGATTTAGACCCTTCACTCCTCAAGCGGGCTGCCGAACGCTTATTGTTATGGGCTAAAGACCGCGGCTGGCAGGCGAAGCGTCCCCATCAAGACCGACTCATCTTGTCCAGCCACCGACACCGAATCACGGTGGATTTTCTGTCCAAAGATATCTTCGACATGCCCGAGGATCCCGAGGGAGTCTGGGACCTTATCATCGCTCACGCCTTCCTAGACCTTGTGGACCTGGAGAGGGGCCTGCCACTCCTTTTCTCATTGCTCAGACCGCATGGGCTCTTTTATTTCACCCTCGTTTTCGATGGAGCCACGATCTTTCGACCTCCCCTTGATCCGGATTTCGATGCCTTGGTCGAGGTTTGCTACCACCGAACCATGGACGAACGAATCGGCTGCGGACGCCGGGGCGGAGGCAGCCAAACCGGGCGCATACTCCTGGAGGTTCTCTCGGCACAGAACGCTGCGGTCTTTGCCGCGGGGAGCTCTGACTGGGTGGTCTACCCTCCCTACAAAGGGGATGAGGCCTATTTCCTGCACCACATCTTGCATGTCATGGAAGAGGCGTTGAGCAGGTGTTCCGACATCGAGCGCAAAAAGCTCGACCAATGGATTTCAGCTCGGCATCGTCAGGTCGAGGAGGGGCAGCTGATATATGTTGCCCACCAACTGGATGTACTTGGCCGCCCCTAGCCTCAATCCAAACAGGATGGACTCGCTCCGCTCACCTGCGGGTTGGTCTGCTCGCCCCTTCGGGCGGTCGCAATCAGCCCTCCTCTTAAGGCTGAAATCCCACAGAATTTGCCCACACCATCGAGTATCCCCAGAAACACACCGACCAGGGGATGGATATCTCCTTTTGGGATAAAAGTCCAGCAACCAAGCGAAACATCCCCAAACCCTGCCGAGCGCAACATCCTTGCGACGACCTTGCCTTCCAAGAACCGATCGGTCGAGAGGTGTCTGGTATCCAAACGAAGGATTGGCGCGATAGAGCGGTACCAGAAATAGCTGCCATTCGGAGTCATGAGGACGATCCGGCCACCCGGCTTGAGGACGCGGTGTGCACTCGATAGGACAGCGTCCCGATTGATCATGTGTTCAAAAGCCCCGATGCACATGACGATGTCAACAGAGGAGTCTGGGATCGTCCCCAATTTTTCCGCGTTGTCCACTCGAAAGCTGAGCTTCCCTCGCCACGGTAGATCGGCTATCCGTCCCCTTGCGGATTCGATCATACGATCCGAAAAATCGATACCGATGCCATGACCGATCCTCCTGGCTAAAGCCATGAGATAATGGCCAATGCCGCACCCGACGTCCAAAACAACATCCTGGGGTTCGGGATGAACGGCCTCCTCGATAAGACCGATCCGATAACGCATCAGCCGTTGGGAATGGCCGTGTTTCTCAGCATACCCATGCGAGCATGCGTCAAAAAAGGCCCTGATCTCTTCAGTATTCTCGACCTTTTTGGTTCTTAACCTGCGAATCCTTGTGAGCATGGAGCGAAATCCTGTACCCGTCTCGGAATCCACCGAGGAGTTAGCCCATCTTCCCACCGGAAAAAACATGTGAGATGACTTGTGGGATTCGTTGGAGGGGAGTGCTTTGCTAGGCATTTCACCTCGATGAAAATCCCAAGTAGAAATCCACCGCAAATGACAACAGGAGACTCACCATCGCCAGAGGTACCAGGGGCTTGTAGAGACTCGGATATGGGAGAAAAGATAAGAGCATGGCAACCAGAGCCACGCCGTAGATTATTCGTGCTCTCCCAGACCTATCCTCTTTGAGAAGATTGGGTCTCGAAAAATGAATCAAAATGACAAAGATATATCGAAGTATCCCGGCAACAATTATCCAAGGCCCCAGGCGGTGGTCCAAAACCGTGAGTATACAGAGGACGAGCAGGAAAAAAGCGTCGGTCTCCTTGTCGAAATACTCTCCGAATTCCGAAGCCTGATGGGAGCGCCGGGCCAACCACCCGTCCAATCCGTCGGCCACAAATAAAAGGAGGCCGAAAAAGAAGACCCAGATCCCTTCAAGAATGAAGCGAAAAAAAGGGAGCGTCATGATACCTGCGAGGCGGAGGGCCGTAACCGTGTTCGGCCAGCCGAATGCGCCTGTAGCCGTCCAATAGGGACGGGCCATCAAAACCAGTCCCAACAGAGATAGACCACCGAGAAAGAGGACAACCCCGGGTTTACCCGAAGCCCACGAGACCGCTGTTGCCAGGAGCATCGATCCCGCATGGATGAGCGACCATCGGGCGAAGAGGACATTCGGCTCCATGGCAGGGAGAGACCTATGGAAGAACGGTTTCGCCCGCTCAGAAAGGCGTTGACCCAGAGGCAGATCTCGCATGGCTTCCTTCATGCTTCTGAGGGATTTCTGGAATGCCAACAAGAGCTTTTTTGCAGGCGCTGCATCACTCGGGGGAGCGTTTTTCCTCAAAGGAGAATCGCTTTCCCGAGAGACGTTTTCCGATCCACCCGAACGAAACGAAGGGCGCCCACTTTGTCCATTTTGTCATGCCAATTATCTCACAATCGGGATCATCGCTGCCAGCCGACACGAGTGAGCCATGGAACCCTCTATAATCGCTGGTTCCAACAGCATCGGAACTCTCGAAGACTTGTTTCATTCCACTGGAAAAAGGCGCTCCCAAAATGATACGAAAACGGATAACAGGACTTACCGACTCCTGGGGGATGCCCGGCCATGGAATTTCCTGTCGAATACCGACAGCACTTACGAACCTTTTCGACTCGACTTCATTCGCTGCAACGGGGCGTCAGGGCAGTTTGGCCAACGTTATCTTTTCTCGTTGCCTGGACCTTCTTGAACCTTCTCGTCAATCTGAACTACCCCGCCCCGGAGTCGAATGTGCTCGCTCCGTTTCGACCTTCTCCCGAAATCACAGTTCTGATCGTGGGTATGTATATCGCCGGACGGTTTGGAATGTCCTATCACCCGTTTCTCTTCCTCCTGCTTACCGGGCTCGTCATCTTCTTCCGTTTCTTTCGTTTCGGCGACGTGCTCGTTCCGATGTACTTCAACCGCGACTTCAACTTCTATATCGATTCGCAGTATGTGCCTGATCTCATCCACCTGCTTTACCACACCCTTTCGCTCGAGGCCTTTGTTGGTTATGTCGGCCTAGGTCTTGCGCTTCTCGGAGCCGTTGTTTGGAGCGTTTTTCGAGCCCTGAAGAGCATTCACCAGTATCTGGCCACCCCAAGGCAACGCCATTTTTTCCTCGCCCTGATCGGTGGGCTCCTGGGCCTCGTCCTCGTTTTTCATCATGTGCCTCCACCCAGGAGGCCCAGTGTATTTGGCCAGGGGTTCTTCCACCGAATTGTTGAGGAAATCGATTTCGTCCTGCACGTTCAGGGCTACAGAACCCAGAATTTGGAAGCTTTCATGGCGGCCCGCGCCGAGGCCGAGCAGACCCCGGCATCCCTGGACAGGCTCAATGGAGAGGATGTATATGTCTTTTTTGTCGAATCATACGGGCACACTGTGTATGCGAATCCCTTGCATTTTTCGATGATTGCACCCCTTCTCGCAGATTTTGAAGAAAACCTCGAGTCTCATGGTTTTGCCGTATATTCAAATTTCCTCACATCGCCCACTTACGGTGGGACCTCCTGGCTCTCCCACGGTACAGTCGCCAGCGGCGTCGCCCTTGAAAGCCAGATGCTCTATGATCTCCTCGTCACATCGAAACATAAGATGCTGGCCCACTACTTCAACGACGCCGGCTACAAGACCATCAGCGTCATGCCCGGCACCACATTCCCCTGGCCCGAGGGCGAGGTTTTTGGTTATCAGAAAAAGTACTACGCCTGGCATTTCGATTACGAGGGTCCCAAATACGGCTGGTCGCCAATGCCCGATCAGTACGTGCTCGATTACATCTACCGAAAAGAAATCCGAAACCGCAGGCAGCCGCTTTTTATCGAATATGTGCTGATCAGCAGCCACGCACCCTTTCATCGTCAGCCACCATATCTGGAGGACTGGTCGCGGATCGGTGACGGCGCGATTTACCACGACGAGGAGACCGTCACCTTTCCCGTCATCTGGCCCGACTTGAGTCAGGCCCACGAGGCGTATATGACGTCAATTGCCTATGAGCTCAGGGTCCTCAAAGCCTATCTCGAACAATATGTGAAAGATGACACCCTCATCATCATCCTGGGCGATCATCAACCGAATCCACAGATTACGGGCAAAAGTCGCCCCTGGTCCGTGCCCGTCCACGTCATCAGCCGAAACCGAGATTTCCTGGCACCATTCGCGGCGCGAGGCTATACGCCGGGAATCTCACCCCGCCAGTCACTCCCGCATTCAGGTATGGAGAGGATCCTCTATCACTTTCTCGAGGACTTCAGTACGCCACCTCCAGAAGCGGTGGCATTTGAGGACTGAGAGAGCCTGGAGGGGTTGATGGAGTATTTTCCAGATTCCGGTTTCATTATTTGCACTGATCCAGATCTGGACTGGCGCCTGGCGACACGGAGCTTGGAGATCCTTGGAGGCGGTATGACAGTATCGTGACGACAGACATAAGCCATTGAAGATCAGGACTCGTGAAGTCTACTTATTTCAGACGGAAATCCTCAGAAACGGTCCAGGGAGAAGGCTATTGGATGCATCTTTTATTTGACACCTTGTCGAAGAAGAACGAAGGCAAAAGTTCCATCGCAACTTGTCATCTTATCCCCCTTGGTATAGACTCCAATTCGGTGATTCCCGACAGTCAACCACCTCGCAACACTTCTTCACTCGCTCTCGAATCCCCAGAGGGGTGACTCCATGACCACTGAGCGCTACGAGCGAAAGCTCACCGCTATCCTCAGTGCTGACGTGAAAGGCTACAGTCGTCTTATGGGCGAGGATGAAGAGGCAACCATCCGCACACTGACCGCCTATAGAGAGGTGATGGCTAACCTGATCCAGAAGCATCGGGGCCGGGTGGTGGATTCTCCTGGGGATAATGTGTTGGCGGAGTTCAAGAGTGTGGTGGATGCGGTACGTTGTGCCGTAGAGATCCAGGAGGAGCTCAAAGCCAGGAACGCAGAGTTGCCGGAAAACCGGAAGATGGAGTTTCGGATCGGGGTCAACCTTGGGGATGTGATCGAAGAGGGAGAGCAGATCTACGGGGATGGTGTCAACGTGGCTGCTCGGGTCCAGGGGTTGGCCGAAGCAGGCGGCATTTCCATTTCGGGAAGCGCCTACGAGCAGATCGAGAACAAGCTGACCCTTGGATACGAGTTCCTTGGCGAACACACCGTCAAGAACATCAAGAAGCCAGTGCGGGTCTATCGGGTCTTGATGGAGCCCAGGGCTGCGGCCGGAATGAAAAGAGAGAAAAGGCCTGGGCTCAGACGGTGGCAGTGGGCGACTCTGACGGTGACGGTTATTTTGGCTGCGGGAGCAGCAGCTGGGGTGATCTGGAACTTTTACTTACGTCCTTCTCATCCGCCAGAAGGAGTACCCTATGACAGGATTCAAGCACTGGAGTTACCCGATAAGCCCTCGATTGCTGTACTGCCGTTCACCAATATGAGTGACGACCCCGAGCAGGAGTATTTTAGCGACGGGATAACCGAGGATCTCATCACTGACCTTTCTAAGATTTCAGGCATGTTTGTCATTGCCCGCAACTCCGTCTTCATCTACAAGGGGAAGGCAGTCAAAATAGCGGAGGTCGGAAGAGAACTTGGGGTAAGGTATGTTTTGGAGGGCAGTGTCCGCAAGGCAAACGACAGGGTTCGAATCACGGCACAGCTGGTGGATGCAACAACGGAGGGGCACCTTTGGGCCGAACGATACGACCGGGATCTGAAAGACATTTTTGCCCTGCAAGACGAAGTCGCACAGAAGATCGTCACGGCTCTGGCAGTGAAGTTAACAGAGGATGAGCAAAAACGTCTGGTACGCAAATACACGGACAACATGGAGGCCTATGACTCCCTTTTGCAAGGGTTGGAGTATGAAAATCGCTATACGAAAGAGGCGAATCTCCAGGCACGGCAACTATATGAGAGAGCCATTGATCTGGACCCCGAGTGTGCTCAGGCCTATGCGTTATTGGGTTTGACTCACGTCCATGAGTGGTCATTGGGGTGGAGCCAAGATCCCCGGTCTCTCGAACAAGCCTTTGAACTGGCTCAAAGGGCAATAGCCCTGGAAGATTCACTACCTCTAGGCCACTACATATTGGGAGAAGTCTATCTGTGGAGAAAGCAGCATGAGCAGGCCATCGCCGAGCTAGAGAAGACCACCGCTCTCAATCCCAATGATGCTGATGGGCTTGCGATGCTGGGGAATACTTTGAGCTGGGCTGGGAGGCCAGAGGAAGCCGTTGA
>CAYFYO010000066.1:5922-20785 GCA_964347335.1 uncultured Thermodesulfobacteriota bacterium | reverse complement strand
GCCACATCCCCTTATACAGGTCGAACATGAAGAAAACGATGAGATTCAATCCAACAAAGAAGGGAAGGATTCTTTTGATTTGATCGAAATAGAACGCTGAAATCTCAAAATTGAGTCGGAGCGCATAGGCGAGGAATAAGGCGATGGCAACCAAAAAGGCGTCGCAGACAATCACCACCACACGATTTGTGTAAATCCTTGGCATTTTCCCCTTGTCCCTCTGGGGTCGGACCAAAGTTTCGAATAATACCGAAACCGAAAAAAGGAAGGTCTGATCCCTAACCGGTCTTCAGATTGTCTGGGCTCAACTCCCGACCGAATAGATCGTGATGACATAGGGCCCTGAAGCCACCCCGAAGACAACCTCTCTCTTGAAACGTTCAGAATCCAAGGAATCGATGAGACCGGGATGGGTGTTCGCGATATCTCTCTGATTAATGGCCAGAAAATCTACCCTTCGTTGCCTCAAGAATTGATTCAGTTCCTGATCTCGAGGAATTTCGAAGAATGTTCCCTCAGCATAAAAGCCGATTCGCGCCAAGTCACCCTGGCCCACGACCGTTGGGTTCTTGGGCCCGTTTTCCTTTATCCATACTCCGGCCTGCCTTATAGGCATCTTTTCAATACGCTGAGAAGCCAGGGTCTTCGGGAGTAAGGCAAAGACGATTACCCCCACCAGCGCCCATCGCAGCCGCTTTAAATTGGCAGTTTTTTTCCCAATCGTCTTTGCGACAACTGGCAAGTTCCTAATCTTATGCTCAATCTCGACGACACCTGCCCCAGCCCATGCGAGACAGAGGATGACGGGCACCATCATATGCCTGGTCCCAATATAGAAGGTAACCGTTCCGTACCGTATCAGAACCAGTAGACTCAGAGCGAGCGCCGAGAGCAGGAATAGCTCCTCCTCCCTTCGATAGGGAATGTTCCCCCGTCTGACAACTCCAAAAAGGAGTAGAACGAGCAGCAAGGGATGTATCGCCTTGTGAAACTTGCTGAGCATCTCGAGTGCAACAACGCCGACCCTGTGATCCAGCGCGAGAGAGAGAAATTGCCTCAAGCGAATCAATTCGGTTTTTTCCTGCGGGCTATCGGCTCCTGCTTTGACCTCTATCTTTTCGAAATTTCTCTTGACACTCTTCGCCGTTATGTCGGAGAAAACCAACCTCGGTATCTCTTCCACCCTTGCCAGGTGCCAACGGCCAGTCTTTTTCTGAATATACAGAATTCCCGGTGATAGTACTATCGGAGCCGCAAAAAGAAGGACCAGAGCGAGAAATACTCTCTCCTTATAGGTTGACTTGGGTTCTTTCCAGTCCTTTAGAAAGACCCAGACTGCAACGAGCGGCACAACCAGTATCCCCTCCGGTCTGAGAAGAAAGGACAAGACTCCCGAGAGGCCGGTCAAAAAAAACAGCCATGCGCTCCTGCGGCAAAGGGCCTCCCATCCTAACCAAAGAGCCGTCATGAAGCAGAACCAAAACGCTGGGCCACGGATAACTTCGGCGGAGAACCTTACAAGGTACGGATGAAAGACTAAGAGTATCGACGAAGTCAAGGCGACCGTTCGGTTAAAAAGAGCCCTGACCAAAAAGTAGAAGGGAATTATGGTCAGAGAACCAAAAACCGCGGACACCATCTGGGCGGAAAGCTCCCAGTCATGAAAGACTTTCTGGAACAAGACCGTTATGAGGGGATAAAGATTGAAAAATAACAGGCTGAAAGCCCCGCCCACATCCCCCTGGGAGATCAGCTTGGACATACGAATATAGACCACCCCGTCATTTGTGATCAGGTAGGTGTGAAACACGAGGTATAGCCGAATCGCAAAAGCCAAGCCGAGAATAGTCGAGACAACCCAGCCCTCCCGAAGACCGAGGGGGTGGGGGAATCCCCTGTTTTCATTCTCCTTCATCTTCGCCGCCCAAGCTCTCTCTTCACCTGCTCACAGACATAATCAATCTCAGGCTCTCCCAATTGATTGTAAAAGGGAAGCGCAATCGTTCGATCCGAAATGCCTTCAGCGATCGGGAAATCCCCCCTTTTGTAGCCAAACATCTCTCTATAGAAGGGTTGGAGGTGAATCGGGAAGAAATAGGCATTCGATTCAATGCCACGTTTGCCGAGTCCGAGTATGATCCCATCTCTCTCTTTTCGGGTAAACCGATCATCCAGAATCACCACGTAAACAAACCAGCTTCTCTTCCTGTAGGACGCAGATCCGAGGGTCCTCAAGGAGTCAAACCCCTCGAGTCTCTCGTGATACATCTGGGCGACCCGTTCTCTTCGATCAAGAACTTCATGGATTCTCTCCAGTTGTGAAATCCCCAAGGCACAGTTGATATCACTGATTCTGTAATTGAAACCCAAATGCGGATGCTCCAGCCATCGACCATCTCGACCCTGGTTCCTCATGATCCGACACATTTCTGCAATCTTCCGGTCATCCGTTACGATCACTCCCCCCTCTCCTGTAGTCATCTGTTTGTTCGGATAGAAAGCAAAGACTCCGCAGTCCCCAAATTTGCCCACCCTCTGACCGTTGTATTCTGCACCGATCGCCTCGCAGGCATCCTCGACGAGTTTGAGCTCGTGCCGAGTTGCGATCTGCACCAACGGATCCATGTCGCAGGGAAGTCCAAAAATATGGACAACCAGGATGGCTCGCGTCGCATCTCCGATTTTGTCCTCCACATGAGAAACATCCATATTGAGCGTCTGAGGGTCAATATCCACGAAAACCGGTTTTGCTCGTTCGTAAAGCACCGCATTTGCCGAAGCCACAAAACTGAAGGGAGTTGTTATGACATGGTCCCCCGCTCCAATTTCAAGAGCTCGAATACAGAGATGCAACCCGCTCGTTCCACTATTAACAGCGATGGCATACTGAGTTCCCGTAAACTCTGCCATCTTCTTCTCGAACTCGAAGAGTCTCGGACCCAAACTCAGATTGGGACTCTTCAGCACTGCGACCACAGCATCAATATCTTCCTGCCGGATCTCGGGACGTGCCAGAGGAATCTTGAATGGTTTCATCGTGTTTCCGAACCCGACCTCACTTCCCCAACGATTCTTGCAGGGACTCCGACGGCCGTCACATTTTTTGGGATGTCGTCAATGACGACCGCTCCCGCCCCTATTTTAGACCATGAACCGACAGATCGTCCTTGAATGATTGTCGCACTTGTTCCAAAATCGACTCCCTCTTCAAGCTTGACGCTCCCCGAAATATGACACCCTGGGCCGATGGTGCAATAATCACCGATGATGACGTCGTGGCTAATTGTGCAACCGAGATTGACCGTGACATGTTTTCCGATTCTGACCTGGGTCGTGATAATACTCCCGGCTGCGATGATCGTCCCCTCCCCGACCTCAACATCGTCCGATCGGAGCGTTGACGGATGAATCACCGAACAGAATCTGAGTCCGACAGCAGCGGCTTTTTCCGCAAAACGAAGCTTCGTCTGACAATTTCCGGCGCCCGAAATGACGTAGATGTCATACCGGTCCTCTTTGTCGAACCATTTGAAGTCACCGAGTATCGGAAGATCAGATATTTTTCTGCCCGTGTTCGAAGTATTCTCGTCGATGAAGCCCAACACCTCCCACTTGGGTGTCGCTCGATTATCTTCCTCAAATGCCCAAAGCACTTCTCGGGCATGGCCACCGGCACCAAGTATCACAACCTTTTCCATTTCATCTCTCTTTGCAGCGGTTTTGTGTCTTCCCCATTTCGGAAAACCCCTATCTTTCGGGTCTGAATTCTTCTATGGTCGCCTGTCCTGGTTGATTGATGTCTTCTCGACTCAATATCTTCCATCCTGTCATCAGGATGATTCGAATATCGAGCCAACTACTCCGGTTATCGACGTACCAGAGATCTAGATCAAACTTTTCCGGCCAGGTGATAGCATTCCGCCCGTTTACCTGCGACCAACCCGTAATGCCCGGCCTCACCTCATGACGACGGGCCTGCTCGGGCGTGTATCGACTGAGATATTGCATGAGCAATGGCCTTGGCCCCACCAAACTCATTTCACCTTTTAGGACGTTAAACAGTTCCGGCAATTCATCGAGGCTATTCCTGCGCAGCAGCTTTCCAAAGGACGTCAAGCGCTCACGATCCGGAAGAAGATTTCCCTGTGGGTCATGAGCCTCAGTCATTGTACGGAACTTGTAAATGATGAATGGCCTTCCATGCAGCCCCGGCCGCTTCTGACGAAAAAGAACCGGCCTGCCGAGGCTTAGCCAGACCAGAGTCGCCAGGAGGATGAGAAAAGGCGACAGGAAAATAAGCGCCATCAAGGCGAGGACAAAATCAAACAGCCTCTTCATCGCTGACTGTGCCTCGTCGCCAATTTCTGGTATTCTTCAACCACCAGTCGGTTCACGATTTTGGAGTCGAAATCCCGCACGGCTCGATCACGCGCAGCCCGTCCCATTCGATACCGAATCTCAGGAATGGACAGCATTCTGGTCAATGCACTCCTGAGTGCATCAACCTCTCCCGGCGGCACCAGCATACCCGTCTCACCGTCTGCAACCGCATCGACCAAACCGACCACTCTTGAAACGATTGCCGGCACACCCATGGCGGCCGCCTCAATCACGACACTTCCAAACCCCTCACGGTAACTCGGCAGACAAAACACGTCAGCAGCCCCCATATACCTTTCAGGCGAATGACTAAAACCAACGGTATGAATGTGAGGGTTATTTGACAGTTCATGCAATGTTTCTCTTGGGAGTGGATCCCGCTCCGGCTCAAAGGGCCCCACGAGAATAAGCTCAACATCCTTATGATCGACTCGAAGCGTCCGAAAGGCTGCAACCAATTCTGCGAGGCCTTTGTCTTTTGTCAAGCGCCCCACAAACAGGATAACCAGAGACTTTTCAGAAATCCCCAATTCGCGACGGGGATCCGCCGCACGGGATGCGGCGGATCCGTTCTTGCTAAAGCGCTCCAAGTCGACGCCACTGATAGACCCAGCACCAAGCACGGAGATTCTCGGCGCGGCAACCACCCGTTCACGGATGAGAAAATCTCTTTGCGACGCGCTGTCGGCATAGCAATGCGTATCCAAGTGACCGATAAGCCAATCGCACTGCCTCACAATTTTTCGAGGGAGCCCGTCCATACCAACCCATACCTGCCCTGTATAGGTATGGATCCGCACCGGCACCCTGGCAAACGCCCCTGCCAGCGCTGTCAGGAGACCCGCCTTGGGTGTACTCGAGTGGACGATTTCAAAGCGCTTCTCCCTGAACAGCTTTATCAGGGAAACCAGGGAAAGTAGATCACGCCGGGGAGCAGGACTCCTCGCCATCTCCACGGCATGATAGTTCAAATCTAAGGATCTGCCAATCTCCTCAAGTGCCGGTCCCGGATTGGATACAAGGGTAACATCGAGTCCCTGCTGAGCCATGTACTTCAACTGGTCGCGAAGGAGCGTTTCAAATGTAAAAGAAACCGTTACGGCCCGACAAATACGCACTGACCTGGAAGAACCCGTCTTCTGCTTCATTCGGATCTCATTGGTAGGACCGGTCATGTCAAGTTCCAGTGCTCAACGGTTTGGGAAAAAACCTCCCATCAAACACTTCCGATACAATACATCTCGTTCGAACCCAAAAAAGATCCTCTCCAGTCTCCCCCAATGGCCACCCTATGAGTGCTGAAAAGACCGCAATCGAAACACCCCCTTGAGAACGCCAAGGAGTTTACCCACATCGATGATGAATCCCGCTACAGGAAGTGTGACAAGCAAAAAAGGGTGATCCCAAATCATCCGAAAACCACGTGATTTCAGGAGAGGAAAGCCGTATCCTCGCAGAATCAGGTAAATGCACGCTGCGACGATAGCGAGACTTGGCCTTGAGAAAAGGACAATCAGAAAGACGAAGGCCAGCACAATGTATGCGTAGGGATAATAGTACCTGTGAACACCGACGGTGCCTTCGGCGTACCTTATACTCTTCAATAAGAGCTTTTTCAGCGATTCCGCGTAATTGGCTCCGTTATATCGGACGACAACATCCGGGTTAATCCCCCGAGAGATCCCAAATGTCCGAAGCCGATTCACCCAGTCCACATCATAGCCTGCTCTCCTTCCTCCCGAAAAAGGACCGATGAGATCAAAAACGGATTTCTTGGCCAGGCTCGAGGGTACACAGGGACGGAAACGTTTATACCCATAAGTTTGTGCGGATGCCGAAAGATCCCAAAGATTTACACCCTCCAAACGGCATCCTCCAGAGACAACTTCGAAGTTTCCCCTATTCATGAAATTGACCTGTTTTTCCAACCAATCCTCACTGAAAATGAGACCGCAATCCATGAAGGCAACAACTTCCCCTTTGGACACGCGGAGGCCTTCATTTCTTGAGGAACTTGGGACTTTGGTGCCGGCCCTAAGATTGGTGTATACCACTCCCGCCAACTCGTCACGGTGATTGTCGATCCACTCCTGAATGATCTGGAAGCTCCCATCCGTTGATCCGGAATCGACAAGAATCACCTCTCGAGGCCGAATTGTCTGCTGGGCCAAAAGGTCGAGCGTTGTCAGAATGGTCTCGGCCTCATTGTAGTAAGGAATAATCACTGAGATATCTTGATTCACGGTTACTTTTTCCGAGCGGAAAAGTATTCCCGATACCACGTAAGCGTCGGCCCGATACCCGTATCGAAATCCGTATGAGGTTTCCAACCAAAGAACTTATTCACTTTGTCAAAATTCATATATTGGCAATCAATTTCACCCGTCGTCTTCTTGCCGGCCCACAACCTTTCAATGTCCGCATACTTTTCGCGCTGATCCGCTATTTCAAACACCTTTTGAACGATTTCTCGAACACGACGAGGATCGTTCGAACCCGCATTAAAAACCTCTCCAGCCAAATCACCATTTCGCGCCAAACTCTCTGCAATGACCGTGTAAAGCTGAACCGCATCCTCGACATAGATATAGTCTCTCAGCTGTGTGCCGTCACCCCGCGGGACAAAGTCACCATGACCCAGAGCACAGCGTATCGAATCAGGAATGAGCGCGGAAAAGTTTAGCTGGCCAGGCCCGTAAATATTGCAAAACCGTGTGACGACGATAGGCAGCGCATATAGTGGAGAAGCATAGCACCGAGCGATCAGGTCAGCACAGGCTTTTGAGACATCGTAGGGATAGACAGGGATCAGCGGATAATCCTCCCGGTACGGCATTTTTTCCTCTCCATATTCGCCGTAGGCCTTATCAGAAGATGCGATAATGACGGCTTCGACCGTCTCCCTGCTCTCCCGCAAAGCCTCGAGGAGGCAGTATGTTCCTCGAACATTTGTCTCCCAGGTCAAAAATGGATAAGCCCGAGCCACCCCAACTTCGACTTGCGCAGCAAGATGAAACACACATTGAATCCGCTCCTCCACAATGACTCGCCGCAGGAGTTCCTTATCCACAAGGTCACCGCGAACCAATTTGGTTCGAGAGGCGATTTGCTCGAAGTAAAGGAAACTTTCTTCATTGATGTTTCGTATTAGACCGAAAACATCGGCTCCCCGATGAAGCAGATCTTTGGCTATATTTCCCCCAATAAATCCATTAATACCGGTTATGAGGACTTTTTTCCCCTGCCAAAAAAAGCTGTCCTTCATTTTTCGTCTCTATCCTTTCGACTAATCGCGTAATATTGTTCTCTGCCTCTTGAAGCTCCTGGACGGAATTCACTGTAATATGAATACCCGTGTGCCGATAACTATAGAGATTACCCATTTTGGTGATCTCATGTAGAAAATCCACGAAGGTGCTGTATTTCCTGATCTCTTTTATGATCTGCCGACTGAAAAAGTAGTAGCCGATGTTGATCCACTTGTCTAACACCGGCTTTTCAACAAAGGAAGCAACCCTTCCATCCTCGGCCATTTCCAAAACGCCGAACTGGCTTTGCAAAGGGTAACACGTGACCGACACATCTCCCTCATGACCCCGATGAAAACGGATCAAGCCATCCAGATCCACATCTGCCAAGGTGTCACCATAACTCATGATAAAATCATCCGGCAGATACTTCGACGAATCCTTTATGCGGTCAATAATATCGGCATCTCCCGAATCCACAAATTCAACCTGAACGTTTCGATGCTCCCGCTCAAAATATTCAATGATCGTTTGTGACTTATATCCAACGGCAATGACAAATTTCCGAAAGCCGTGGCTCTGAAAATGGGAAAGCAAATATGAGAGAATAGGCCGGCCTTTGATCTTGATCAGCGGCTTCGGAGTGTTTTCTGTATAGGGCTTCAGCCGCTCACCCTTCCCACCGCAAAGTATGAGGACCTTAAGATCCCGTTCTTCCTGTGTCGCCGCGTCGACCAAATTCCACCTTCTAGAAACTGCCAGATTCAGGAAAAACCCGGACAGGCTGCTTATTCCCTTCCGAGGCCAAGACCCTCAACAGCCCTGCCTCTCGCATGGACGTCAAAGCCGCTTTTTCATTTCTATTTATACCAGACGGTGCGATTGACGTAATCGGTGTAACTCATAATAATCCGCAAAACCTTTTTTGAAACATTTTCGGTGTCGTAATCCTGGACCAATCTGAAACGGGAGGTGGAACTGGAATACTGGGTCGTGACAATGGCGATGGCATCCAAAACCCTCTCAGGTTTAAGCCCACACATAATTAAGGTTCCCTCATCCATCCCCTCCGGTCGTTCATGGGCCTCCCGAATCATGACTGCCGGGAAGTTTAGAATGGAGGACTCTTCGGTAATCGTCCCACTGTCTGAAACCACGCAGAAGGCGTTCATCTGCAGCTTCACGTAATCCAAGAAACCTAAAGGATCCAGGAGGCGAATATGGAAATCCAAATCGACGATTCCACGATCGTCTAGCCGCTTACGGGTGCGCGGGTGAGTCGAGACAACAACCGGCTTCTTGAAGCGCTTAGCAATGCCATCGAGCGCTTCGAGTAGATGACCAAAGTTGGGGTCGCTATCAACATTCTCTTCTCGATGCGCGCTCACCACGAAGTAGTCATCCTGCTTAAGCTCTAACCTCTCGAGGACATCTGATGCCTCTATATCCGGCATGTAGTGTCCCAAGACCTCCTTCATGGGTGACCCCGTTTTGATGACCGTTTCAGGTCTGATACCTTCAGCAAGAAGGTAGCGGCGTGCATGTTCTGTGTATGTCATGTTGATATCACTGATGTGATCCAAAATCCTGCGATTGATCTCTTCCGGGACCCTTTGGTCAAAACAGCGGTTTCCTGCCTCCATATGAAACACGGGTATCTTCCGACGCTTTGCTGATATGGCCGCGAGGCAGCTGTTCGTATCACCGAGAACCAGCAAGGCATTCGGTCTCTCTTTTTCCATGACTTCGTCTGATCGAGCAATAATGCGACCAATGGTTTGCGCGAGTGTGTCCCCAACCGCGTTCAAGAAATAATCCGGCTTTCTGATCTCCAACTGTCTGAAGAATATTTCATTGAGTTCATAGTCATAATTCTGACCGGAATGAACGAGGATGTGGTTCGAATGCCGATCCAGTTCGTGTATCACCCGACAGAGTTTTATGATTTCCGGTCTGGTCCCGACAATGGTCATGACCTTGATTGCCATGGGGAGGTTCCTCCAATCTGTAAACCTATGCCTGCGAATCCCCGGAAAAACTAGCTCAGAAGTCAGCCCCTGAGCCCTCCGTCTTCCAACAAATCCACATCTTCGATCATCAGACGGTCTTTTCTGAGTAGATCAATGGTTCCGGCCAGATCAAGCACTGTGTCCGCCGAGCTGAATTCCTTCTCCAGCGCAAGGGGTTCCTTATCTTCTTTTTCGCACAGCTCGGGGAGCATCGGCCGAATCACGTAATAATCCCCACGCCTTACGCACCGATTAACCTCTTCTTCAGATACCATGATCTCGTGCATCTTCTCCCCGGGCCGAATGCCGGTAACTTCGATCTCAATATGACGATCACCTATGAGGGCCTTGGCAAGATTCAGCACCGTGGCCCCTGGCGCATGGGGAACATAAGTTTCACCTCGCTTCGCTTCACGGATAGCTGCAAATACCGTATCAACCGCCGTGTCCAGGCTGAGAAGAAACCGAGTCATCTCTGGAACTGTCACGGTCACTGGCCCCCCGCGTCTGATCTGCTCATGAAACAGCGGGATGACTGATCCCCGTGACGCTAGCACATTACCATATCGCACGCAAATAAACCGTGTTTTCGGATTCAGAATATTTGCAGCGATCAAAATCCGTTCTTGAATAGACTTGGTCATCCCCATGACGTTTACGGGCTTGCATGCTTTGTCAGTACTGATAGCGACAACCTTATCTACTGGATACCCATTCTCCCTTATGGCCCGCTCAATGTTAGCAGCTCCCACACAATTGGTCATCAACGCCTGCATGGGAAAATACTCGCAAGTCGGGACCTGCTTCAACGCTGCCGCATTCACCACGATATCAGCATGACTGACTGAAGCACAGACATCGGCATA
The DNA here is from genome assembly GCA_964347335.1 of uncultured Thermodesulfobacteriota bacterium. Classification (GTDB taxonomy): domain Bacteria; phylum Desulfobacterota; class BSN033; order WVXP01; family WVXP01; genus WVXP01. Next base: position 10,282 of record CAYFYO010000066.1, on the reverse strand, counting down.
ATCGCGCACATCACCAATCCGGAACTCGAGGACACTCATAAAATTACGGTAAATGATCTCATCGGTGGCTGCCAGTTTGTGCAAATAAGACACCCGCATGTCGTGCTGTTTGGCCTCGTCCCTCGAGAATACGATCACCTTGCGGGGTGTCCCCTGTTCCCCACTCAAAGCGCGTCGCACAAAGCTCCTTCCCATTGAACCCGTGCCACCCGTCACCAAGATCGTTTTGCCTTCGAAAATCATGGTTCCACTCCCTCAATGTCCCTAATCAGTTCGTCAATCATTGCTTCCCAGGTTGGAGGGGTATAGTTGAACTCCCTCCTAAACCTCGAAGAATCGAGACTCCGGTCACAGTGAAACGATTCCTCAGGCACGATCTCCAATGCCAAACCCATCTTCTCTTTAATGAGCATCAACAGGTCAAACTTGCTAATCGGTTCACTGGAGACGTGATAGGTTCCCGCCGCCTGAGTATGCTCCATCAATACCTTCTCTATTATGCGGCTCAACTCAATGGTGGTAAAACCGGAGAATATCGCATTCTTATAGCCCTTAATCGTTCCCTTCTGTGCCAGGAGCCATTCCAGCAGGCTCTGTTTGCGCGAGAGCTCCCTGCCGATCATCGACGTTCTGAGCGTCACACAATGACTGTCACTCACTTCCCCCAGATACTTGCTCCTGCCGTACAGGTCTTCCGCATCTGATAAATCCGACTCCTTGTACTGCCCTTTCTTCCCAGAAAAGACGCAATCCGTGCTGAGATGAATCATGCGAGCACCGATTGCCTGAAGGAGAAGAGCCAGCCTGTGCGGAAAAAGCGCGTTAATTTCTATGCTTGGGATGCTCTCCCTGGCAGCCGGCCGCTGCTTTACGACACCGATCCCATTTACCACGGCTTCCGGATGGAAATCGGTCAACACCTCATTGAGAGAATCTTGGGAACGCACATCGACGCCAGCATACGCGTTTTCTCTTGCAAATAGACCGAATTGCGAATACTCCGCGAGATCACGATGCAAGGTCACCCTCACCTCCTGCCGGAAACGAAGATGCTTGAACACCTGGTGCCCGAGCATGCCGTCTCCGCCCAGGATCAAAATGCGCAATCCGCTGCCCTCCTTTCACAGATCTTTTATGAATTCCCGACCCGCCAAAGCAGCCTGTAGAATAAACGACTAAAGAGAGCGCTCATCATCAACCGAGCAGTCCTTCGAGTCAGCAAATGACTCGGGTACAGGGAAATGGCCCTTTTGAAACTCAGAAAGCCCAGTTGATATCTGCCCGACCGGAAATGGTAATGGGCACCCACCAAATGGGCGGTGCTTAGGGCCTCATTTTTTGCAGCCATAATTTCAACCGGAATCCCTTGTCGCTGGAAGAAATCGGAGATGATGTAGGGTGGTTCTTCCGATTTTCTCATATCGGACTTTGCAAAACTTTGAGATTGCGTATGAACACGAAATGACGCGAGGACTTCTGGGATACGGAGAAATCTGCCCGTCAGCCCAAGTCTCAGCCAGTATTCATAATCTGGCATCTGCCTGAGGGAACCGTTCCACAATCCCGCAGACTCAAATGCTTGACGTCGGAAAAATACGCCTGGTCCTGGATGACAGATAAGTTTTGCAACCATATCCCGGTAGTTGAAATCAGGAGCCCTTTTTTTTCGAAGAACATGGGACTTCGGATCAATGAGGTTGAAATCACAATAGGTGAGCACCACATCTGGATTCGCCTGAAGATACTTTAACGAAGTACCCACGGCATGAGGTAGGAGCACATCGTCGGCACTGAGGTAGCTCAAGATGGTCCCTTTGGCCATTTGCCATCCTTTATTCAACGTATTGGCCTGCCCCATGTTATCGTGGGTCTCCCAGAAAAAACTACCGGTGTATTTCTCGAGTACATGAGGGGTGTCGTCAGTTGAACCATCATCGAAGACGAGGAGCTCAATGTTCGAATAGTCCTGGTCCAGCACGCTCTGAATGGCCTCATCCAGATACACCCCGTGGTTGTGCGAGGGAATGACGATTGATACGAGGGGTTGGGCGTCCTTCCTCGACAAACAATGACTACTGGAACCTAGATTCCGCGATTTTTTCATGGCCGTCCTGAAGATGAACGCTGCGATGAATCACGCCTTAATTCGACCGCGACGCAACAGATATGAAAGGCACCGTAGAAATCGTTAACAATTTAAACACCGAAAGTAAGGCAAGTAGATTCAATAGAATCAAACTTGTAGAACTCGCTAATGCCGCACCTATGATGCCGAAATTTGGAATCAGTATCCAGCCAAGAACGATGTTGCTGCTCGCGGCCGATACGTTTATCCATTTCATGACTTTTTCGTATGCCGTCATCAAAAGGACGCATCCGACAGATCCGGTGATCACATTAAAGAGTTGGCCAATGGACAGGATGACCAAAACGTTTCGCCCTACGACGAAATCTCTTCCGAAAATTGCCATAATCCTTTCCGGTAACAAGAAGAACGCGAGCAAGAGGGGACTGGCCAAAAGTAGCATGAAGACATTCGACATTTGGGCAATCCTCTCAATGGTATGAAGGTCTCCTGCTTTGTAAAGTGCAGCAAACTTGGGCGCTGCGATGCTATTCACCGCGATTAAGGAGAAAGTGGTCAGCAAAGCCATCCGTTGGGCTGCCGCATAAATACCGACCTCAGCGGCAGACCGGAAGATTCCAAGTATCACCGAGTCGGCGAACCCGAATATGATCACCATGACAGACCCCCAGGCCATCGGAAAGGAGACAGTGAGCAAATCACGGGTTGCAAATCGACCCTGTAACTTTGAATGCCAGATTTGGGGGACGGCTCTTTTCCACAGCCATCCAGCGAGCAGCAAGACAAGAACTGTTGAAAACAGATAGGCGAGAACAGCGGAAATAATGTCTAAACCCAGGGAAATGAGGGCCAAGAACAAACCAAGGCTCAGGGCAGGAATTAGCATGCCCTGAACCAACATGGCATGACCGACCCTCTTGACCGCACGCAAGGCCTCTGCCAGAAGATTCACGAGGCTAAATGGTACAATGCTCCAAGCCATGATCTGGAGTGGCAGAATCAGTCCAGGTTCATCAAATAAGACCCGAGAGAACCAAGGGGCCAGAAGGAAAACCGTCACACTCACGCCAAGACTACTTATGCACACGAGAGTCACGCCTCTGGCAAAGACCCCTTTCATCTCATTCCATTTCTGTTGATCGGCCTGAACCGCGATAAATCTCAGCGAGGCCTGATCGACTCCCAATCGAGCTATGGTTGAGGAAACGATACTCACGACAAAGGCGAGTGAATAGATGCCCAGGCCACTCGCTCCGAGCGTTCGCGCCAAAAGGAGATTGAATCCAAACTGGGCAAAAGCCCCCACGACTCTCAGAAAGAGAACAGTGGCTGCCCCGAATGCAATCTCTCGCATATGGGAATCAATTCTGTGGATAAAATGGAGTCGCATGGTTAAGGACAAAGGTCCAGGGTCGCTTTAGCGACCTCGCCACCATTCGATCAGCTTCAAGGAACATCCAAGTGCGACCTTTTCCTGGGGATTCTCCTTACCGCTTCCCCTACCTTGGAAGCTCTGACTCTCAGCAGTATTTTCGTCAGGAACACAAACAACTTCCGGATGCTATGCGGGCTGCTGTCAATAGCTAAATCCACGAGCGTATGGATCTTCTCTCTTTCGAAGGAGAATTCTGTATCTTCCAAAACCACTTCGCCTATGCTCTTGATAGCCCAGAGGGCCCCGTAGGGTTTCTCGAAGACCCTTCCCTGACCATCCTCAGTGTGAAAAACCTTGGCAGCGTATATATCCCATGAGTCGTCAAAATCCTCGGGCTCCCATCCCGACTTGTGCTCCTGCCAGTCTCCCCCGTCCAGCCCCCAGGCATCTTTTCCATCTGAATGCCTCTGGGGAAGGAAGCCCAGAGGCGTAAATACCGCAATCTGCTCTCTAGCCAGTGCTTCAGTCGCTTTCAGGAGTCTGAGTGCCTCTGCTTTTTCCAGGTGTTCTATGACATCAACCAGGAATACCGAGTCGACCGATTTTGGTGGAAACAGTTCCAGGGCCTCCGACCATGTGGCCTTGAGGAGGACAAAGGTGCGGTCATGTGCATGCTTGATCTTTTCTTGGAGTTGCTCCAGGTACTGTTGAAAGGGCTCACAGCAAATATGAACCAACGGCCTGACGTACTTTTGCGGCCTGATCCCGCAACCAATATCTAATAGAACATCTACATTTGCCAGTCTTCTGTTAACAACTCGTAATAGTTCGTCTTTTTCAAGCCAGGTGATGCCCATACTCAGGTCATCCTTTTCTGTCCAAACACTGACGATATATAT
>CAYFYO010000066.1:3766-5912 GCA_964347335.1 uncultured Thermodesulfobacteriota bacterium | reverse complement strand
GTCTAAAACTGTTTAGCTTCGCGACGACCGCAATTCCAGTGGCTTAAGTCCCGATTCAAGAAGTTCCCGAGCTCCTTATTGTGATCTGCATATAATTCCGCCATTCTCTCTCTCATCTCCGGATCCATTTGGTGGCGCTTGGGGAATTCAGAGGTTGCAATCCTCACCGTATTGAGCTGATAGTACAAATCTTTCATTCTTTCTGACCTCAAGTATCTCCTCAGAATTAACGAGATTTCTTGTAGAATTTTGCTCTTTGGAACTTCCAAATTCATCGGATTGATTCGCTGTTTCAATGATAGCGGGATAAACGATGGATCGGCCCCCAAGAAAGAGAACACCTGACGAATGAAGGCCGCGGGATCCTTTCCCAGATCATCATAAAGCAGAATAAGCATTGACTCCCGAGGATACAGGGAAAGGTATCTCCGGAGGTGTTCCATGTAGAACCCCTCTCTGCCATACACTTCGGTATGATAAGTCAAAAACTTCTTAAACGAATAATCTGTCTTGTAGATATCCGGGTTGGTGTTCAAAAATAACCGATACCAGGAGTAGGCTCGCTCAGACTGGTCCCGCAGGCAGCAAATCAGCTTAGCTTCGGGTACGCACTCGTGCATGAGCCCCGGCGTGTTGTCATCAAACAGGTAGACGGGGGTAATCTCACCCCACGTTCTTATCTCTGGACCGACACATTTCTCGAATAGACTCGAATACCATTCCAACCCTTTCGGCCAGTAGGAATGCACCACTCTTCGCGTCGTAAAGAAATACACCTCCTCAGAAGGCAGGACAATCTGAGGGTGCTCGGATAGACATTGTGCGAGCCATCGCGTGCCGCAGCGAGGGGCCCCGATACCGATAAATTTCGGCATGATCATGATGAATTACTCCCTGCCAAAATCTCATTCCATAGATTCAATCGAACCGCCTTTCAAACCTGCTCGGGTGCCAATCTTGCCATACATCCCGATGACCCGAGGTTGAATTATGGATTTGTCAAGGCGACTAACTGCCAACCTCGCATTGGTCTCCGCAGCACGATCGACGAGTGAGTCGTCGGTCAACGCTTGCCGGATACCGGCGGAAATGGCCTCTGGGGACTCGGGCTCCACGAGAAGTCCATTTTCTCCATGTCGTATCCACTCATCACCGCAGCCCGTGTTTGATTGAATCGGAAACGATCCCATAATCATGGCTTCAAGCAAGGATGTACTGATGGCGTCGCTGATACTCAGCCCGATTGATATTCGGGAGCGACCGTGCATCCGGAGTATCTCCTCATGGGACCATTCCTTTGACTCTACCTCGATTGGAATACCGATCTTATGAGCAACCAGTTCGGCAGCAAGCCTGACATCAGGACTTGCCATGTAAACGATGACCCTGTAATCCTTCAGCATCTCACCACATAGCTCAATGGCCCGCAATCCAACCAACGCCCGGCCCGCCCAGTCTTGATAACCCTTCAACGCGATAAAACGCCTGGCTGAAGTTGGTCCAGGCTGACGGAGTTGGCGTGCCCATTCAACATCATAGCCCCCGGCAACGGGGCAAACAGGAAGGACTTCCCCCTTGAATCCGAATGCCTGTGCCAACGTCACATCGCGGTGGCACTCACAATGGTAAAAGTCACAGGCGGATAAAACAGACTTGATCTTTTCAGCATGTTGAGGCAGACGGCCAAATAAGCAGATGTCGCTTCCCCAGTTTGTCACGATCCATAATGGAAACGCGTTGCCAAAGTGCTTTCTGGCTTCCAGTGTTAAGTATCCTGCAGCTTGTATTTCCATCGAGTGGATCACATCGGGTCGAATCCTGACGATCGATCTTTTGAGCTGGAGCACACGGTATTTATGAAAATATCTTTTCAATAACTCTCTTCCGACAAACGACAAAGACCGATGCACAACTGGGAATCCCACAACCTTCACACTACCGTGCTTGCTCCGCTGCCTATCATAGAAAGAATGATATACCGTGACGTTTCGCAGAAGGGGGTGAACATACGCCACATCAACGCTCGGGAACAAATGGATGTCCCAACCCTGATCGACTATTTGGGATATCCATCGCGCGGTATGAATACTATTGGACATCGCAACAAATAGGATAACCATGCTTTTCGTTATCTTAGATCTCACCT
>CAYFYO010000066.1:0-3756 GCA_964347335.1 uncultured Thermodesulfobacteriota bacterium | reverse complement strand
GGATACGCATATGCCACTACGCTCTTATCAGACCGCTCAGAAGCTTCTGGTTTCCATCACGAGTCAATTTGTTGGCGCTCTCGTGTTAAATCCTCTATCAATTCCCTAAACTTCCTCTTCATTACATCAATACCGAATTCGCTTTCTGCGACAGCTCTCGCATTGGCACATATTTCCATTTCAATTTCCCTCTGGGAAACAATTCTGTCCATCTCTTCAGACAGAACCTGTGGATTATCTTTGTCAACGACCACGCCACAACGATGCTCCCGAAAAAACCAACTCACAAACGAGTCTCGCGGTGCGTGAACGAGAACCGGCCGTCCCACGGAAAGGTATTCGGCCAACTTGCCCGGAGCTGAGGTTCTAATAACTTCTGGAATCGGTGATTCAAAGGCGAGGGGCAGAAATAGAATATCAGCCTGTCGCAGGACTTTCGGCACCTCAAGATGACTCATATGGCGATGATACACCACCATATTCCCCGAAATGCCATTCCGTTTCAGTTCTGATTCCGGTTGAAAAGTGTAAAGGTGTAACCTCGTGTCAAACCTTTCCAGTCTTCCAATGGCAGCGATGAGATTCCGAAAAGCATCATAATGGGCATGATAGATCGCCCCGGCGTAAACGATGTTGATTTGGTCACGATTGAAAATCCTCTCTGCTCTGTCCAGATTCTCGAGGCTCGGCATGGGACAGGGGTTATGAATCACCGTGCTGTGTATTCCGTAACGGTGCACGTACTCCTGCTGCATATATTCGTTTGTGACGATGACGCCTTTTGCCCGTCTTAGGATGACCGGCTCGAGTCGTTCGGAAAAAGAACGATAAAGCCCGGTCCACTGATAGGCATAATCATCAAAAATATAGGGAACAAATGGGAGACGAGTCCATCTACCAGCCAAATAAGCAGCAGGCAAATCATAGAGATCACCCGTGCAGACAATGAGTAGATCGAACTTTTCTCTCCTGATAATTCTCTTTAGTTGACTTGCCCGGAGGTATACGCCGATCATTGTGTTGATCGCAATACATGGAATCGATAGTTTCGTCGATACGCTGAGAATTGGCAATTGAAATGCAGGCCTCAAATAGTAGTATTTTGCAGGAAGCTTTTCTGTGGCTTCCATATCAGGTTCAGTGCCGTCATACTTGGCGCGAGAGATCAGGCGATATCTTTCAGAAGGGAATCCATTCAGCAACCGATAAAGGACCGTCGCCTGTCCAGTTGGAGAAGGCGGCAGGATGTGGGAGAGAAGGCCAATGAATGGATAAGGCCTTTCTCTCATTCCCCAATCTGTCCTGGTCGCTCTTCGAATAGCTTCATTGCTCATTCAATTGACTTTCCGAGGGCTTGGAAGTCTCGGGCTCAAACGCTGTCCGAGTCGTTGACACTGTAAAAGCCCCCTCTTTTCCAAATAACTCCATTACATCAGCCAAAAACGCGGGATCGACGGGCTTTGATCAGGGGAACCTGACTATCTTGCTTATATGCCTCCGATTATCATGTGGCTGAGTCATATCCTCTCTTAACGCCTCCCTCAGATAACACTTTCAGTCACTCACTTCTGATCTGCCATTCAAATGGATACGCCAATAGGCCAATATTCCGTCCGTAATCGAATGCCTCGCCAGTAATCTCAAAGAGAAGAACGTTTTCATGAACGTCGTGTCGCTTGATTGGCGGTTCGCCGAAGGCGACCGTCAAAAAGTATCTGCTCGCACCCAGAAACCGTCCTGGAATCAGCAGGCTAGCGTGGTAGACTCCTGCGCTGATGGGTCGTCGATCGGTGTTGTAGTCCCAGGTGGTGGTCGAAAAGACCGTCACACCATCATAGCGGGTAACAGAGACAAATAAGCGCCAATCCAAGAATCTCCGTTTACAGCAGAAGGTAATATCCACCTTGATTGGAGACAACACGTCGAATCTGGATGTGACCTCACCATACTTATTTTTCAATTCAATCGAGGAAATGTAAGCCTCTTTATTGTTTCCCGGCTTTTCGGGTAATATCTTACCCCCTAATGGTGACAGGCCAGAGGCAAGATAGGCCTGCACCACCTTTTCTGCCTCTGCCAGTAAACGTATTCGACCCTCGTCGATCCAAATCGCATAATCGCAGAGTTCGGAAATTGAAATCAGATTGTGGCTGACGAACAACACGGTCCGTTCATCCTCCTTCAAACTCCCCATCTTCCCGAGGCACTTCTTCTGAAACTGCATATCGCCGACCGCAAGCACCTCATCCACCATCAGTACGTCCGACTCAAGGTGTGCGGCTACGGAAAACGCCAACCGGACGTACATCCCGGAAGAGTATCGCTTCACCGGTGTATCGAGGAACTTTTCCACCTCGGCGAATGCCACGATTTCGTCGAACTTCTTCTTGATCTCCGTCTTGGTCATCCCAAGGACAGCCCCATTGAGAAAAATATTCTCCCGCCCGGTGAGTTCCGGGTGAAAACCGGTGCCAACCTCAAGCAGACTGGCCACTCTCCCTCTTATGGATACCCGACCTTCAGTTGGCTCAGTGATTTGGCTGAGAACCTTCAGCAAAGTCGACTTGCCAGCACCGTTTCGACCGATTATCCCGACTCGGTCGCCCTGGTTAACCTCAAAGGACACATTCCGAAGAGCCCAGAGATCTTCGGTGATCGCCAGGCCCGTAAGCGGTTGTCCCGAGGAGGACAGAAAAGGATGGAGCAACCGTTTTCCGATCACTTTCAACTTCTGGCTCATCGCATCTCGAAGGGTTAAATACCGCTCTTCTCGCTGATGGCCGATAATATACTTTTTCGACAACCCTTCGACCTTAATGGCTCGACTCATAAGAACCTCATATGACATCCGCGAAGGTGCGTTCGGTTTGCCGGAAATAGGCCAGTCCGAACCAGAAAACCACAAAGATCAGACCGATGGAAAGGAAAAACCCCGGCAGGTAAAGACTGAAATCCCCACCAAGGATTGCCCAACGAAATCCATCGATCACCCCCACCATCGGATTGAGGGAATAGATCAACCGCCATTTCTCAGGGATAACAGCGCTACTAAACCCGACAGGAGAAATGTAAAGACCAAACTGCACGATGAAAGGTACGATGTATCGGAAATCCCTATATTTCACATTCAGAGCCGCCAGCCAAATACCGAAGCCCATGGCGGCGACTAAAGCGAGAAGCAAAAACAGGGGCAGAATCATCACTCGCCAAGGTGGAACAAACTGATACCATGCCATCAAAGCCCCCAGGATAGCAAAGGAAATGAGAAAATCCACCAGGCTCACAATCACCGCACTTGTCGGCACGATCAACCGCGGGAAATACACTTTGGAGAGCATCGTGGCATTGGCAATCAGCGAATTGCTGCTCTCGGTAAGCGCATTCGAGAACATGTGCCAGGGCAGCATGGCCGCAAAAACGAGAATCGGATAAGGAATCCCTCCGGACGGGAATTTGGCGAGTCTCCCGAAGACTATTGTGAAGACGATCATGATCAAAAGGGGTTTGATCACACTCCACGCCACGCCAATGACGGTCTGTTTGTATCGGACAAGGATATCCCGCCATGCAAGGAACATGAAGAGCTCCCGATACCTCCATAGGTCCTTCCAATATTGGCGCTCAATCTGACCGGCTTCGATAAACGTTTCTTGTAGCATAGACACTCTATTTTCCCGGCTAGTATCACGTCCCAAAAGTAATTTATGAAAATCACACCAAAACTGATCGCACGTATTGAGATGTCAGAATTTGAAA
>CAYFYO010000065.1:0-21418 GCA_964347335.1 uncultured Thermodesulfobacteriota bacterium | reverse complement strand
GTCAGCCAGAGCTCGCTCAGGGTAGAAACGCTCGACCGTTATCACCGTTCCATGCTGGGTAAACATTCCGAAAGTTCCATTAATCAACCCCCAGCAATGGAAAATCGGGGTCGCTACCATAATGGTGTCCTCTTCGTCAAAATGGGTTTTCCCGAATTCCGTTGCATTATGGTAGATGTTTCGATGGGTCGCCATCACCCCCTTGGGCCATCCCGTCGTCCCCGATGTATACATCAAATGGCATAGGTCCTCCGCATCGCAATCGTAGGCGCTGAATTGGTCGGAGGCCTCAAACATAAAATCCTCATAGGCGAGGTAATTCTCCTTTCTCTCCTCTCCGACAAGGATCTGGAACTTGAGAGAATCGACTTTATCCTTGATACGATCGATAATACCTGTTCTCCTGCTATCCAAGATGACGGCCTTCGGTTGGCAGTCCTTGAGGATGTATTCCACCTCGATGTCCTTGAGCATGGCGTTCACAACGTTGACAACCATACCAGCTTTCACAACTCCGAGGTAGCTGATGATCAACTCCGGAAGGCTAGGGAGAAAAAGAGAGACAATGTCCCCCTGGCCCAGTCCTAATTGGAGAAAACCATTAGCCATGCGATTGATGCGCTTCTCGAGCTCTCCGAAGGTAATCCTCCGATCCTCAAAGATGATGGCAACCTTGTCTGGGTTCTTTTCGACCCCGCTATGAATGACGTTGGCCGCATTCATACCTCAAACCCCCCACTGAGATGCCAGGCAAGAAAAAGGATTTTCGCGTTCTTACCTGCGGTGGGCAACTCCGTATTCTCACCCATGACCCCCAAGTCTCAACCTTACCAGTGTCTGAATGGAACGGCGCTGCGTTGTGGCGAACAGTGGATCCAGATTGAGTCCTAATCCTCGTGGATACTACATTGTAGTATGGAATTCAAGTGTTTTTTGAGACGTCCGAGGTCTCCCGGCCCACAAGCGCTTTTCTGGAGTCATCTCTGAACAGAAGTCGAACTTTCAGACCGATTCGTCCCTCTCCTCTCTTCGAAATAGGCAACAACAGAATGCTGTCAAGAAACGTCTCGCTTTGTCTTAATCTCCACCGGCCGTGTCAGGGTCACGCCTACAGGCGATGTCTTCAAGACGTGGTCATGCGATTTGTCGACTGTCTTGGCGGCGGCTCAGGGCCGAGAAATCCGGGTGGGTCGATTTCTCCCTCAAGATCAATGCTGATATCCCTAAGCGTTATGCCCCGCACAGCCACGTTCATCGCGTACCCATGGCAGGGCGCATGCCCCCAATGCCTGGAGGACCATTTCGACCCGGCTGCACGCCGTGTCCGTTCCGCAAGGCATGTGGGGCTCATCAGCCAATAGGGTGAATTGCCTGGCACAGTTCTCGACCTGAAACCCGCCTTTCCACCCGGTGGTTGCCTTCCACTCGGTCTTTCAACTCTCCTGGTTCTGTTCTGAAATCTCTACCGCCTCTATCAATTCCTCACTGTTTGATCCGTTAATGGTCGCCATGGGTACCTTCTCCTGGTTCGGCTCGGTGCTATTATAGAAAGAACGGCCTTGGGCCCGCCACAGTGTGGCATACTTTTTCATTGACACCCAGATTCCCCTACCTTTATATTAGACCCATCCAAATAGCAGGCCCTCCCTGAAAGGGAACTGAGATGAGGCTGACAATTGTAATCGTCTATCTCTCGATATGCATGCTCCTCGGGTTGCTCGCGAGGTCTCGCACGAAAACTTCGGAAGATTATGCGCTTGCCGGGAGAAAGATGCCACCATGGATGGCATCGCTGAGTATTGCTGCGACTCTGGTGGGCTCTGGTGTGACTGTGGGGGTCGGGGAACTGGGGTACTCTATTGGAATCTCAGGTATTCTCTACCCCACCATTCTCGGGATCTGTCTGCTGATCAGCATGTGGATTGCCGCTGCACGATTCCGAAAATCCGAGAAATATACAATCCCCGAAATGCTGGAGGACTATTATGGACCCGGTGCGAGACTCATGGTGGCAGTTATCGGTATGATCGTTTTTATCCCACCAACAGCGGCTCAATTCTTGGTCGCAGGACTGATTCTGTCGGCTCTCACAGGCATTTCTCAGGGTGTGGCGATTACCATCGCGGCATTTGTTCTGATTACCTATATCATGATCGGAGGCATGTGGGCGCTTGGCTACACCGATGCCTTTCAGATGGCCTTCATCTATCTGGGACTCACCCTGTTAGCCATCTTTTCTGTCATAAAGTTCGGTAGCTATGGGACGATCCTCGCTCAGCTTCCAGCGGGTCATGGCTCGTGGACTGCCATCGGTCCTGTACGTCTTACCGCGTATTTAGGCGTGCTGTTGATGTTCGGGTTTATCAGCCAGGCATGGGTCCAAAAATCGGCTTCTGTTCAAACACCTGCTCAGGCAAAATGGTCAGGGGTCATCGCCGGTCTCCTCATTTTTCCGATCGGTTTTTTGGCCATATTTGCGGGTCTCGTTGCCCGGCTCGCTCTTCCGGAGATCAACCCTCAAATGGCCGTCCCCAGGGTCATGCTCACCGTATTTCCCCCCGTCGTTGGGAGCATATTTCTGGCAGCGGTGATTGCCGCATGTATGTCCTGTGCTGACTCTTGGATCCACTCCTCAGCGACCATGTTTGTGAGGGATATCTACCAACGACACATTAACCCGCAGGCCTCTGACCGAAGGGTATTCGCCTATTCAGAGGGTGTTTGCCTCCTTTATGGAGTCTTGGCATGGTTACTCGCACTCAAAGCACAGCAGGAGATTATTATGCTGGTGCTTCTTTTCATCGCTCCGGGGGCCCTCTTCATCGGACCCCTCTTGGCCGCTTGGTTTTCTCCTCGTAAACTAAAAAAGGGCATCGGTTCTGCGATCATCTTGGCAGTTGCCCTATTGGGCATCGCTCTAAGCCTTAAAAGGCCTTTCTTGTGGGGTGTGCACCCAGCCTTTTCTACGACGATTATTGCCTATCTCCTTACCGGCCTGGGGTTATTGCTACCATGGACCTCATATCGATTCAAATCCCCAAAAGAAACTAGAGACCCCCTTTCCACTGCTACAGGGAGTTCAGAATGAAAGGGGATCATCCCTCCTGATTCGTGAAGGCTCTCTCCCAGGGGGGAACCTCTCCTCCTCAGCCATCTCACCGCCCATTTCTTTTTGAGAAAGCAGCGATCCCACCTCGATTGAAAATCCCGAGAAATCACAGCCAAACAGAGATTTGACAAACTATCCTACCTCGTGGTATATAAGGCTCGCCACAAAAAAGAGAAGAGAGAATCTGGGCGCAGGGCCCTCTTACGGCACAATCCACGGACTGTACCGCTTTTTGTGGAAATTCCGATCGACGTTGCCAGACCTGACTCGGGTTTCCAGGACGAATGTTGGGCTCAGGGGGGCAGCCCACCATCAGAAAGCCAGCCTAGAGCATCTCGAAAGGCTTATCCGACGCATTTCTTTTCAGCCCACCTATTCATCAAGAGGAATGTCGAGACAGGCTCCCCTGCCGTTCCAGGCTGGGGCGAAATGGGGGGTCTGAAAGGAGGATTCTATGAAACCGAAAGAGGTTATTCTAAAGGCTTTTGACGGAGGCAAGCCAGAAAGAGTTCCCGTAACCCTTTTCGGTGGCGGAATGTGGAGTATTCATGACTGGGGAGCCACCTTCGAGAGCCTCTCAACGGATGCTGAAAAGATGACCCAGATGCTTGTCGATTCGAGTGAGAAGCTCCAATGCGATATTGTATATGCGGGCTCCGGCTACAACAATTTCCATGCCTCCGCTCTCGGCGGAAGCATAAAGTTTCACAAAGTCGGCGCACCCGACCTCAAAGCGCCGCTCATCAGCACAGAGGAAGACCTTGTAAAACTCAACATCAGTGACATCGATAGAGACGAAACCATAAACACCATTAAGGAGGCTCTGCGAAGGACAAAGGAGAAGATCGGGGATCAGTATGTCGTTACTATGACATGCTGGGGGCCCTTCACGCTGGGAGCCAGATTTCTTGGAGAAGAGCCGATGATGAAGGCAACCTTCAAGCAGCCGGCCCTCGTTGACAAAATCCTCGATTTTACGACCAAGCTCCTCATCCACCTCTATGAACCCCTCGTCAATGACGGAACCCTTGAGGTCATCTCTATTGCCGACCCCTCTGGATCTGGCGATTTGATATCGAAGAGGCAGTTTGAAAGGTACGCCTTGCCACACCTAAAGAAGTTTACAGATTGGGCGAAATCGAGGAACGTCCATACCCTTCTCCATATCTGTGGGGACACAACCGACCGACTCGAGTCGTTTCCCCTGACAGGTGCAAGTTGTATAAGCCTCGATCACAAGACCGACATCGTGAGCGCCAAGGAACTCCTTTACGGAAAGATCTGTTTTGCAGGAAATGTGGATCCCGTTGCTGTCATGCGAGAAGGCAGTGTCGACCTCGTGGAAACTACATGCAAAGGGATCGTAGAGTCCGCAGGAACCGATGGCGCCTTTGCACTGATGCCAGGGTGTGACATTCCACCAGATGTGCCCTATGAAAACATCACGAAATTTATCCAGGTGGCAAAGGAGTGGAAATTGTAAACCGGAGAAGTCTTTGAAGGGAGGAGGTGAGAGGGAATAGTTCGCTGATCCGGCATGGGTGAGGGGTTTTTGAAAAACACCAGCTGATTTCTGGCCGTTGGGCCAAATAATCATGTAAGGAGGAGATTATGGCAGACGAAAAAAACTTGACCCCAGAACAGGCCAATGAGTACATGGAAGAGCATATGCTCTTCACACCGAGAATGTTCAAAGTGATTAATCAGCTAAACCCGACTGCAGGGAAGACCTTTGCAGACTTTTATGAATCTCTCTGGGCAGATGGAGCGCTCCCCAGAAAGGTTAAAGAATTAATATTCATGGCGGGTGGTGTCGGCTACATGTCGCCGCGGTGCATCATTCATGTCCTTCCGGCCATAAAGGCAGGAGCGACGGTTGAAGAGGTCTTTGAAGCCGCGGCCGTGGGTACTATCCTCGCGGGATTCGTACCAAATGGCCCGGGGATCCCCTATGCCTTTGAATACGCGGTCAAGTGTGTCGAGCTCGCACAAAAGATCACCAAAGGTGAAGAGTGGGAGTATCTCGAACCACCGAAGTTCAACCGTGGCATATACTAAGGTTCGTGAACCACAATGGGTGCAGATCTCGTGATCTGCACCCGGGTTCGTCTCTGATCAGCGAAGTCAATCGACTTTTGTTAGAAACCCGACCCGCTGTGAGCTCACCTGCCCAGTCTTTCAGCGGGGGGTTCCATTTCATGACCTTACTTCAAGGGCCCTATGTCCTTAGGGGTTTCGAGGATGGGATTCATGCAAGGTCTTGTCCTGCGGAACGAATGGGAAACTGTGGTCTGTGGGACGCGGCGACGTGGGTCTTCTGCACCTCTCGCTAGTCTTCCCAGCCTGGAACCCTATTCAAGACACCCATGACCCTCAGGAGGCAACCCGTGACGGAAAAGACTGAACGGGAAGGACGAAGTGCCGTATGGCAGAAACAAAGGCCGGAGAATTCGGAAAACATTGAAGAAAAGGACGCGGAAAAACTATTTGTTGTTCTCTGTGTTACCGGATTCGAAAAAATCGCAAATGCCCGTTCGGCACTTATGTTTGCTTCGCTGGCTGCCGCAGCCAATTTCAAGACAGTTCTTTTCTGTCTCCAGGATGCCGTTGACATCATGGTGAGGGGGGCAATAGAACAGAACGAACAACCAGAGCCCGGTGTCCCAACACTTGCCCAGAGGCTCGAAGAGGCATTGGAATTGGGAGTTGAGATCCAGTGTTGCACCCAAACGATGGCTAACAAGAACATTTCGGAAGGCGACCTGATCCCACCAGCCAAGGCCGCAGGAGCGATGAACCTCATCGCGCTCGCCACGAGCGCAAAGGGGACGCTCTGCTTTTGACATTTTCCGATGAAGCCAGATCACTTTAACGGCTGATATGATAAGTTACCTCGCTTAGAACATGAGACATCGCGTCGGCGACATACGCCAATTCTCCGATGAGAAATGAAACGTCCAGAGTAAAAAGAAGAATTCACTCGACCATAGGAGGTCCAAATGTTTCGCTTTGCCACAGAGCAGAAGGTCTGCGAGATCGGAGGCGTGAAGTTTGGAGGACAGCCTGGCGAATACCCGACAGTGGTCGTCCCATCGATCTTCCAAAAGGGTGACAAGGTCTTTGAGGGACGCAAGAGAAAGGAGGGATTTAACGAGAAGCGGGCAGAAGAACTCCTCAAAACCGCGGGCAAGCTGGCCGATGAGACGGGTGTTCCCTGCATGGCCGACATTGTTGCGAATACGGGCGAAGAGTTTCGTAACTATATTGAATTCCTAACAAGCGTCACGGATATACCCTTTTGCATAGATGCCTGGGTGATGAAACCGAAGCTCGAGGGCGCGCAGTATTGTGCGGAAAAAGGACTCCTCGATCGCATGTTCTATAACAGTCTTACGGTTTGGGAAAAGGAGATCGAGAGAGAGGTCAGGGAGATTACGGAAATCGGGGTGAAACATGTCCTCCTGGTGGCATTCGACCAGGAGGATCAGATGCCTTCAGGCCGGATTACGGGCACCCAGAGATTACTCGATGTCATCGAAAAGGTGGGCGCCCATTTTGAGAGTATCTTTGTCGATACCTCTGTGATGAACGCACCGGCGACGGCCATGTGCGCCGTTGCGAACAGGCTCATCAAAGAGAAATGGGGATTCCCCTGTGCGAGTGCCCCGTCCAACGGTTCGTACATGTGGAAAGCGGCCAGGGAAATGTGGGGTTCCGACGGATGGGCTGGAGCAGATGCCGCTCTCGAGGGTGTGGCTGCAGCGCTCTATCATGATATGGTCTTCTCTGGCCCCATGGCTGGCTCTATCAGGCACATACCTGCGGTCGCCATGGCCGATGCCTTCACAGCCACGCTGGTCTTCGCGGAGACCAAACAGCTTCCCACGAGGGAAAGCCATCCCCTGAACAAACTCTTTCCGGACTTCTACGAGAACCTTAAAGGGATGGAGCAGAATGCGGGGACATGAAGAGCCCACTAAGCAGGCACGTGGGACTCAGATGGTTCATGCGAATTCTCGGGTGCAGGAAAAAAGGCTAAGCGAATGGGTTCAAAGGGCATAGCGCGGCTAACCAACCCTGTAATATACTATTGAAGAAAAGCTTCGGTCCTCAATCTTGGGGCAAGGAGATACAAAATGCCGTCGTAAACAGCGAACGTATCATTTGTTGGAAATAAGATATCAACAATCGCAGACAGGGATAACACTCATTGGGTATTGTCAGATCCGATGAAAGGAAGCGATTGAGACCCCTTATTTAAGGGTGAAGGAGGATGGTCATGGTCTCGGAAGAGAGAACAAAGGAAGTACTGAATGGACTTCGAGATGCAGTCATCAACTATGATGAGGAGAAGGCTGTTGAGTGGGCTAAGATTGCCATAGAAGAAAAGGTAGACCCCTTTCTCGCAACCATGGATGGGCTCGCTGCTGGAATGATCGAAGTGGGAGATCTCTACAACAGAAAGGAATACTTCGTTCCCGAACTCCTCATGTGTTCCGATGCGCTGTATGCGGGTCTAGACATCCTGAAGCCGGCCGTCAAGGCCTCTGGGAGACAACCTGAGACCAGAGGGTCGATCATTCTCGGAGTGGTCGAGGGCGATGTTCATGACATTGGGAAGAATTTAATCAAGATGATGTTTGAGGTGGCGGGGTGGACTGTCTATGACCTAGGGAAGGACGTCCCAGTTGACAAATTCGTGGATGAACTCGTGAAGACCGGTTCGGATGTCGTTGGCCTTTCAGCGTTGATGACGACGAGTATGGTGGCCATGCCAGAGATCGTGAAGAAGCTTCGAGAGAAGAATCCCAGGGTCCGCATCATGCTCGGCGGCGCTCCCATAACCCCTGAGATCGTCGAGAAGTATGGTGCCGACGGCACCGCAAAAGGTGCAGGAACTGCGGTTGATGAAGCGGTCAAACTCATCAAAATGCTTCGCGAGGAGGAGCTCAAAAAAGAGAAGTGACATCGTCATGGCTTCACGGCCATTATGGGAGGTGAGCGTAGGGATAGGAAGGGAGTGAGCATGCCAGGTAACGACAATGAGAAATGCATGGTCATTTTTCAACCCTCAGGATCTAGAGGTTACGTTGACAAAGGAAAGACCCTCAAGGAGGCCTCTATCGCGCTGGGTGTAGATATCGAGGGCGTTTGTGGAGAGAAAGCGATCTGTGGCACCTGCAAGGTTAAGATCGAGGAAGGAGATTTCGAAAAATACGGCATCAAATCAGGAAGAGACCATCTCTCTCACATGGGACCTTCGGAGAGGAAATTCTTCAATCTGCAGCAGGAGGAGGCAGGCTACCGGTTGGCCTGTCAATCGCAGATCCTGAGCGATGTCGTTGTCTTCGTCCCTGAAGAAAGCCGAATGGGAAAGCAGGTGGTGCGCAAAGAGGCCACAGCGCGTCGTATCAAACTGAAACCGGCTGTCAAAAAATACTACGTCGAGTTAGCAAAGGCGACCTTGGAGGATACGCTTGGTGACTGGGAACGGATAAGGAGTGCGTTGAAGAGTCGGTTCAAACTGAAGAATCTAACCATCGATCCCCAGGTGCTCCTGGACTTGCAGAACGCTGTACGGGAAGGAGATTGGAAGGTCACCGTATCGGTCTGGCAGGGTAAAGAAGTCATTAAGGTCGAACCAGGCTCTGTGGAAATGGTTTACGGCCTCGCGGTTGATGTGGGCACCTCTACAGTGGCTGGTTATTTGTGCGATTTGACCGATGGTACTGTCGTGACGACGGCTTCCATGATGAATCCGCAAGTGGTTTACGGCGAAGACGTCATGTCCCGGATCACTTTCACTATGACCAACCCAGAAGGCCTGGAGATCCTTCACCAAGCCATTCTTGATGGTCTGAATGGTATCGTCGCTGAGGTGGCTGCGACGGCAAATATTAAACGGCAAGACATCGTTGACATGAGTATTGTGGGCAACACCTGCATGCATCATATTTTCCTCAATATCGACCCAAAATATATCGGTCGTTCACCCTTTCCCCCGGCAGTGCATCACTCCATCGACATTAAGGCTCGTGACTGGGGAATCAAAATCCCGCCTGAGGCTGAAACCACTGAAGGGGGGATCTACCCACCCTGTCAGGTTGGATGCCCTGCTGGTGTCAATGGACAGGATTTCTTGTACCTCATCGCCCAAGGTAAGTACAAAGAAGCCCTTGAGGTCGTCCGACTGGCCTTTCCTTTTGCCGGGGTGTGCGGGCGGGTCTGCACACATCCCTGTGAGACGGTGTGCGAGAGGGAGAAGGTGGAAGAGCCCCTGGCTATCCGCGCCCTTCATCGATTTGTTGCCGACCACGAGCTCAGCAATGGAAGAGAGAAAGCAACGCCAATCGAAAAGACAAAGGACGAGAAGGTGGCCATCATTGGATCTGGGCCTGCCGGGCTATCCTGCGCCTATGACTTGGTGAGAAACGGATACGCGGTTACCGTCTTCGAGGCAGCTCCTGAGACCGGCGGCATGATGCGTTATGGCATTGCTGAATACAGGCTACCCAGGCGGATACTCGATGACGAGATCAGCTACATCGAGGAACTGGGGGTAGAAATCAAGACGAATACTCCCGTGAATAGCCCTAAGGACCTTTTCGAGCAGGGCTACACGGCGGTCTTCCTTGCTACGGGCGCCTGGACTAGCCAGAAGCTGGGTGTTTCGGGCGAAAACGCCGAAGGTGTGATCTACGCCCTTGAACTTTTGAGAAAGGTGAATTCTGGGAAAAAGGTCGATTTAGGACAACGGGTAGCCGTTATTGGTGGCGGGAGCGTGGCGATCGATGCGGCCAGGACCTCCTTGCGCCTCGGAGCCAGGGAGGTCCACCTCATCTGTCTCGAATCTACAGACCTGACCAGTAAGGACAGGATGCCGGCCCAGGATTTGGAGATCGCACAGGCCGTC
Source organism: uncultured Thermodesulfobacteriota bacterium (assembly GCA_964347335.1). Classification (GTDB taxonomy): domain Bacteria; phylum Desulfobacterota; class BSN033; order WVXP01; family WVXP01; genus WVXP01. The sequence continues at coordinate 11,396 of CAYFYO010000065.1, read as the reverse complement.
GAAGAGGGGGTCATCATCCATCCTTGTCTGGGCGTCAAAGAGATTTTGACCAAAGAAAACCATGTCACAGGTCTAGAAACCGTGGTCTGCAGTTCTGTTATCGACCCTGATGGCAATTTTGCACCGGAGTTTGCCAAGGGTCCGGCCCCCTCCTTGACGGCTGATACGGTAGTCGTGGCCATCGGTCAGAAACCGGGCGACTGGGGACCACCTGAACTCGAGAAAACCTCGTTTGGAACTATCAAGGTGGACGAAACGACGTTGGAAACCAACATGGAGGGCGTTTTTGCCGGTGGTGATGTGGTCTCTGGCCCATCCGATGTGATCACTGCCACTGCCGCAGGGAAACAGGCAGCGATATCTATCGAGCTCTATCTTGCGGGAATGGACCTAAAGGAAGCGAGACCAACGCCACTGAAACCGATCGAAGAGGTCCCAAAGGAGGGGGTGGAGGCAGAAGCGAGGAAGGTTGTCCCTGTTCTTGAACCGGCAAAACGCAAGGGCTTTGCTGAGGTTGAGTTAGGCTTCGACGAAAAAATGGCCCCAGATGAATCGAAGCGGTGTCTGCACTGTGGCATTTATGCACAGAAAGAGATCTCCGAGACAGCGGAGGCTCGCAGCTTAGGCATCAAGATATCACCAGGCGCTTACGTCCATGTCCTGCCAATTGAAGCCGGTTTTGTCGGGGCCGACAACGTCGGGGTTCTCATCGCCGAAGCGCCGTACAAGCAGGACAGCATCGAGCTTGTTATCGACATCGGCACCAATGGCGAGCTGATTCTGGGTAATCGAGAGCGGCTTATTTCGGCATCTTGTGCCACCGGGCCTGCCTTTGAGGGTGCTGAGTTAAAGTTCGGCATGCGCGCCGCCCCAGGAGCCATTGAGAAGCTAGAGATCGATAAAGAAACCTTGGAGGTGCGCTTCAAGGTGATTGGCGAAGAGCGCTGGAACACAGAATCGGAGGACGTGAAAGCCAAGGGGATTTGCGGTTCAGGGATAATCGATGCGATACCTCAGCTTTTCCTGGCGGGAATTATCGATAGAACTGGACGTTTCCAAAAGGATGTGCCGAACCCACGGCTTCGTGAAACCGACGGTCAGCTCGAGTATGTCATCGCCTGGGCCGACGAGACCTCGATCGGACAGGATGTTACCGTTTGCCAGGACGATGTGAGAGCCATACAGCTCGGCAAAGCTGCCATGTATGCTGGGAGCAGAATCCTGATGCGAACCCTGGGGGTGGACAAAGTGGACAAGGTCATTTTGGCAGGTGCCTTTGGTAGCTACATCGATAAGCGATCGGCAGCCCTTTTGGGCATGTTTCCCGACTGCGATCTGAAGCAGGTTTATTCGGTGGGAAATGCTGCGGGTGACGGCGCACGTATGGCTCTACTCAACATAGACAAAAGAAAAGAGGCCGATAAGTATGCCAGGAAGGTCGAATACATAGAACTCACCGTTGCACCTGAATTTGAGAAGATTTTCGGCCAGTCCATGTGGATCCCCCACATGAAGGATGAATTCCCCCACCTGAAGGACCTCCTCGAGGAAAGGAGGGAAGCAGACGGGAGGGGGGAAGCAACGAAACTCATCAGGGCGGGAGGCAGGGGACTATGAAATCAGAACTCAGTGCCAGAGAGCGCGTACTCAGATTTTTTCAAAGGGAGAAGCTTGATCGTGCCCCGGTTTTCAGTGGCATGGGGAATGTGACGGTCCACGGCCTCAAGAAATACGGCTGGCGGTTCGCTGAAATTCATGTCGACCCCCAGAAAATGGCGAGTGCGGCTGCTTCGACGTCTCAACTCTTCGGTTTTGAGTGTGCTGTGGTCCCATTTGATATGGGCGTTGAGGCCGAAGTTTTGGGTGCCGGGATTAACTTTTACTCCACTCACACCGATGTCGTCTACCCCACCATATCCACGAAAGTGGCCGAGAAAGTAGCCGATCTGAAAATCGAGGTGCCTTCAGATTTATCGAAAGCGGGGAGAATTCCCCTTGTCACGGAGGCGATTCGCATTTTGAAAAAGGACGTGGGCGACCAAGTAGCCATTGGGGCGTGGGTGCTCGGCCCCTACACCCTGGCTGCGCAGATCGTGGATATGGGAGATCTGGCCAAAGTGGCCTTTAAGAAGACAGAAATGGTCCAAAAAGTCCTCGAAAGGCTCGCTGGCTTTCTCATCGAGATCCTAAGGATTTACCGGAAAGCCGGTGCCGATTACGTGACCGTCCGTGAGATGGGTGCCGGACCGGACATATTGAGTCCGCGCATGTTCAAGATACTCGTTCAGCCGCATCTGCAGAAGATTTTCACAGCCCTAGCGTCACCCAAGGTTCTGCACATCTGCGGGGGAACAGACATGATTTTTGAGCAGATGGCCCAGTGTGGAGAAGACGCTGTCAGTGTGGACCAGAAGAACAACGTTGCTGAGTCCCGGAAAAAACTGCATGATGGGGTTCTCCTTTTGGGGAATTTCGACCCTTATGGCACCCTGGTTCAGATGGATGCCTCAGAAGTAGAACCAGTCATCCGGGAATGCGTTGACAACGGCGTCGATGCGGTCTGGCCAGGTTGTGATATCTGGCCGGAGGCGAAAAGGGAGAACCTTGAGGCACTCATTGGAACCGTGAAGAAATATGGAAAGGCGCTCTGACTGCGATGATTTATCGCTTTACACGATCTTCGAGTGACACTTCTCGGAAGTAATGGGCTCATGAGCGTTGTTCATATTGAATCAGGCATTTGTGGCTTTAAAACTCTCGTCCGCGCTTCTCAGATCCAAGGGCAAGGAGTAGGAATAGTCCTCGAGAGTGGTTGCGCACAAATCATGGCATTTGGGGGTGGACTGAGAGAATTGGGCATCGAGGACATTCTTAAGATTCCGATCAACCAAAACCCGATCTACGAAAAGGCCGGTAAATGCAACCTTCACGCGAGTTGCCCCGTTCCCTGTGGCGTGATCAAAGCGGCTGAAGTCGAGCTGGGGCTTGCTTTGAAAGGGGACGTGAGAATCACCTTTCACAACTCTTCTCATTAGCTTCCCAGACGAACCTAGTCTTCAAACGCCCCCGTAATCTGGTGGTGATATCTACTTAATGAATTCACCGAAGCCATAAACGGGCAGGGTTCGGCCTCGGTAGCTGACCTCACCCCTAATAAGGCTCATGGCAAAGCCGCCAATGACCCAATTGCCGAAAGCTCTGCGACTGATCTGATCAAATCGGAACCGGATCTTGTCCTCGTCTTTTTCCGGCTTCGCTCCATTGGCCGGCCACTGCCCGGACCATCGCCTCGGCCAGCGGTATAGGCCCAGTGTCAAGTCACTTTTCTCCACCATGACCTCGGCGTCTTTCAGGCGCATCTTGGCCCCGTTCAGGAGCGCAAAGCCATCGGACTCACGCTGTTTCCCTCGACCTCCCTCGGTCTTCTGGCTAGCCAAGTAGAAGTCGCCGCTTTTCTGACTGACAGTATCCCCCACGACCAGGTAGAACCCCTGCAAGTCCCTCCAAAAGCCCAAATAAGTCCGGGTGAGGCGATTCCAATTCTCAAAATGAATGAACTCGTAAATAACACGACCTTTGAGGGTACGGCCTCGCCATTCAAGTGTCGCAGCGGCTGATCCCAACCGCTTGTCTTGGTTGCCGATTCTCCGCGATATATGCATTGAAATGGGATGAACATGCAGGGTCACATTATTGTCCGGGCTTGCGATCACAACACCCTTTTCGGGCGCCCCCTCGAATCGAAAATATGGGGAGTTTGGAATGGTCTCCAGCCGCCCCCCCGAATTCGGATAGGACCCGGTTCCTTTGATACGCTGCCAGCCATCGTGCTCGTCGTGGAGGACAATGAAATGTTCCGCTTGGAATTCGTCCCCATCTTGCCCGCGGTTGGTATCGATAGCGAAGGCAACCTGGCCTTGCTCATCAGCACCAACAAAGGAGAAATAATCAGAAAAATAGGTTAATCGATTCTCACTCCCTGCCACCTCGGTGCCAGACACGAGAAGCAGCAACCATACGGCGATCATAAGAACTGGCAAAACCGCGACCCAGCGACCGGCATGGTCGCCTTTCGCTCTGAGTGAACATTCACTCATCGAATTTCTCCTTGGTCTTTATTCGCATGGCCGAAGAAGGCCTGATCAGATATTGCTCATCCCTATCGGGCGACCACCCGGAAAAAATGCCAAACCGAAGGGATCCGCTTTCCCAAATATTACCTAGAAGAAGACTCGCCTTTTCAAGGAGGGGCGAAATATTAAAATCAGGAGCGAGGATCAGTATCCTCCTGGTTAGCCCCCTCGTCTCCGGGGAATTCGCAATCTGGTTTGATGGAGAAACTCGATGAAACGCTCGAGTTTTCTTTTTCAATCGGAGCCACAGCAACGCCATGGGCCCCGACCGGGTCGCAGCCGGCGAAGGGTCAGATCATTGACACCTCGTGATGGTCAAATGGGGAATGACGAGGGGCTGGAACCGGACGAGATTCTCCAACTGGAGGTTGGGCACTCGAGGGTTCTGCGTAATCATGTCGTTCGGCCAGTATCATGAGGGCCAAAGCCGATGTATGACGTATTGATCGTCAACGGAAGGATAATCAGTGGTAAGGGAAATCCCTGGTTTCAGGGAGATTTGGCCGTTGTGAAGGGGAAGATCGTGAAAATCGGGCGGCTGGCCAACGAGCAGGCAAGAAAAATCATCGATGCTGCAGGATTTGTTGTTTGTCCGGGGTTCATCGATGGTCACAGCCACTCAGATCTCCATATCTTCGTGGATCCCAGGGCAGAGCAGAAGGTCTTGCAAGGTGTCACAACTGAGAACCTGGGAATGGACGGAATGTCAGTTGCGCCGATCGATGAGGAGAACATTGCCGATTGGCGAAATAGTCCTATAAAAGCCGACTTTGGATTCTTCCAGACGTATTCGGGCAGGAATTTGTCCATGGCGAACCGCGATATTCCTCTTCGATTTCTTCCGCGAATCGACCAGGATGGGGTATACTTCGAAAATCGTTGTGGACGAGAGGGCAAAAGCCCAGATATGAGGTTTCACATCATGAAGATCCCAAAAAACGGCATGTCCAAGGATGAGCTGTTTCACAGGCTCGAGGAGTTTCGTTCCAAAGATCTCGACTGGCGTTCCGGACACGTTTTTGGCTATGTGTATGACCCCGGGCCAGAAGTGCGGGAGGTAGGAAGTCAAGCCTACTCAATGTTTCTCACCGAAAATGGCCTGGATTTCACAGTCTTTCCAAGTCTCTTGCGGCTCGAGAACGACCTTGTCGCCATGGCTGCAAAACACCTCGGAGGCAATGAGGATGTGGTCGGTAATTTCACAAGCGGTGGTACCGAGAGTATCATTCTCGCAGTCAAGGCGGCGCGAGACTATTCTCGGGCTCACCGGCCAGATATCCATGAACCGGAGATGATCCTTCCGACGACGGCCCATGCCGCCTTCCATAAGGCTGCCCATTACCTTCAAATCAAGGTCGTTCAGGTTGGCGTTGATCCGAAGACATTCAGGGCAGACGCCAACTTGGTCGCAAAGGCTATCACGCCGAGTACCATCCTCCTCGTTGGATCTGCACCCTCTTATGCTCACGGTGTCGTCGATCCGATCCGGGACCTCGGAGCGTTGGCACTAAAACACGACCTTCTACTCCACGTCGACGCCTGTGTTGGAGGTTTCATGCTTCCCTACTTCCGACGGCTCGGTGCGCCCATCCCCGATTTCGACTTCAGGGTTCCTGGTGTCACCTCGATGAGCATGGACCTTCATAAATATGCATATACGCCCAAAGGGGCATCCCTGGTGCTCTATCGTGACAAGGAACTGAGGAAGTTCCAGATCTTTGCCTCCTCCCGATGGACAGGTTACACGCTCATCAATAACGCGGTTCAGAGCAGCAAATCTGGTGGCCCGATGGCCGCAGCCTGGGCCGTGCTGAATTTCGTCGGAGACAATGGCTATCTGGAATTCGCCCGCAGGAAACTCGAGGCCACTCGTCGGATCGTCGAGGGGATCGAAGCCATGAAAGATCTGCAGGTGATGACAAAGCCGGACATGTGTCTGCTCGCCTTCACTTCGGACACGGTGAACGTATTCCATATTATCGACGAAATGAATCGTCGCGGATGGCACGTACAACCCGCGCTCACCTTTGCAAACTCCAAGGAAAATGTCCATGTGTCGATCAATGTGTCAAACGTCGAGTGGGTTGATGATTTTCTCGACGATCTTAAGGCCAGCGTGCAAGAGGCCAAGACCCTCAAATCTAGCGAGCTGGCCACCGCCCTCGGGGAAGGATCTTTCTCGATCGACCTCTCCCAACTGAGTGCCGAGAACTTCATGCAGATTCTCGAAATGGTCGGCATTCAAGGTACAGAGCTTCCTGAAAGAATGGCAGGAGTCAATGAGGCACTCAACGTCCTTTCACCCGAAATCCGAGAACGTCTGCTCATCGAATTCGTCAATGAACTCTTTCGATACAGGAGAAAAAAAACAAGTTAACGCTCAAGAGGAAATACTGCATCCGAATCCGGAGGTTGTCCATGGAGCCCCCCTTTTCGTTCGAACCATTGCTTGTTTTCGGCTTTTTATCCATTGTCCTCCTCGTCGGCGTTGTCCTCAGAGCAAACGTCCATTTCTTCCAGAGGTTTCTCTTTCCGAGTTGTCTGATCGGAGGCTTACTGGGATTGATTCTTGTGAGCACCCGCTTGATCGATTTGTCGGCTTCAAAATTTGAAACATTCGCCTATCATTTTTTTAACATCTCTTTCATTTCGGTGGGCCTGACACGTGGCAAGAATCGAAAAGAGAATCTCGTTCACACGAGGAGTTCCTCAAGGGGCCTGCCTGGATGGCACTTGTCCAAGGGGTTACATTTCCCCTTCAGGCGATCCTCGGTGGTCTAGGGGTCCTTGTTTTCGGGATATTCGGGCTTCGACTCTTCCCGACTTTCGGTTTCCTCGTGCCGCTCGGCTTCAACGAAGGTCCAGGCCAGGCATTGTCAATCGGTAAAGTCTGGGAAGGGTTTGGTTTTGAATATGGAGCAACCATCGGTCTCGTCTTCGCGACTATCGGCTTTTTCTTCTCCTTCTTTGTTGGGATTCCCCTGGTTAACTGGGGAATCAGAAAGGGTTACTCGACCTATGCTCCAAAAGATCTGCCCCAGGACTTTTTGACCGGTATCGTGTTGAAAAACGGAGAAAAGAAATCAGCCGGTGAATTGACAACGCATTCCGGAAATATCGATACGATGGCTTTGCAGGCGGCACTCGTAGGGCTTGTCTACCTGATAACGTACGCGTTTGTGAAATACTTCGGAAAACTTCTCCCTCCCGATGCGGCGAAAATGCTCTGGGGCTTCTTCTTTTTTTTCGGTCTCGGTATCGCCCTCATCATAAAGTCCCTCGTGAGAAAGATCGGCGTTGAGTATCTTATTGATCCCGGAATTCAACGAAGGATAACGGGATGGTCGGTGGACTATCTGATCGTATCCACAGTCGCGGCTATTCAAATCCATATCGTATGGAAATACATTCTCCCAATTCTGGCTATAGGTCTCTTCGCGGGTATCTTGACGACGCTCTTGGTCTTGTATCTCGGAAAGAGAATCTGGTCTTATCATATGGAGAGAATCGCCGCCATCTATGGCACCGGAACCGTGTCCTGCGGGCTCTTGCTGCTCAGAGTCCTCGATCCGGATTTCAAAACACCGGTTCCAGTTGAGATCGCGGTGATGAATGTCTTCGCGTTGCCCATCGTCGGAGGATGCACGGTTCTCGTCAATGGCCCGCTTTGGTGGAATTGGAGTATTGGTCTAACCACCCTGGTTTTTGCCGGCATCATGGCCACTTGCCTCGGGCTTATGAGAGCATTAAGACTGTGGGGACGTGCGAGATTATGAAAGGGAAAAAACGTATAAGAACCTGAAGGGACGATCGAATGACCGCTTCAAAGGAATTTGAGGGTGTCTTTCTGGTCGCTGATCTGTCCGGCTACTCAGCCTTGACCGAGGTTCATGGAAGCATCTCTGCCGCCAAGATCGTGACTCGATTCGTCGAGATTGTTCATGATGCCCTCTATCCTCACACCCGTCTTGCACAGCGGGTCGGCGATGAAGTTCTCGTCGTTGGTACTGATGCGGTAAGTGTCCTCTGGACCGCCATAAAGCTCCGGGACCGAGTCGAACAAGAACCTTACTTTCTCACCGTGCACGCCGGCATTCACGCAGGCAACGTCTTTGAGCAAGACGGCCAATATTTCGGTACCGCCCTCAACCTGGCCTCGAGGATCGCAGCCCGGGCCTGGGGCGCTCAGATTCTCTGCACTGAACAGGTCACCCGTATGGCAGGCGCAATGGAGGGCCTCGAGTTTCGCGCACTCGGCACGACCTACTTCAAGAATATCACCGAGCCGGTGGCCGTCTTTGAGGTTATCGCTAGGTCTCAGAACCAGGCGACCAAGGCGATCGATCCAGTTTGCCATATGCAAGTCGCACCGGATACAGCCCCGGCAAGGCTGCCCTTTGGGGGGAAGACCTACTATTTCTGTTCTTTCGACTGCGCCAGGGCATTTGCTGAACATCCTGATCGTTACGGAGGGGAGTAACGAAGACAGACGTCAATCGTCCCTCCTTGTCCTCGTATAACTTTTTCTACCCGAGGCCTTTTTACTACTCTTAGGAAAAGGAGAATGTCCGATGGTCGAGAACATCGTTAAAAAGTACGCCCAACGAGTCGGTTACACCGAGACGGAGATCGAGCATTTTCACCAAGGGGGACACAGAACGAGACACGTCAAACGCCTCGCCGAAGCGGCTCCCCTCTATTCGATTGAGGCAGAGGTCGTTGAGGCCAGACACTGTAATGCAGGACACGAGGTCGGCCAAAAACTCATCATGGACGTTGATGGTAACTTAATCACCAAGCTCTGTCCTAAAAAAACCTGCGTCTATCTCATCTCGCAATTGACGATACCGGTTGCACTCATCAATGAACGGTTGAGCGAAGAACATGACCCGAATGATTTTCATTTTATGAGATACGTCAGATGCCCGGATGTCGGCGTTCGATGCCTGGGATACGGTGAAGTGATGGTCAGAGTTCAGGCCAATCCGAGGATAAAATGAGGGAACGACCAAAAAGGGAGTTCAGTCGTGAAGAGCTGAAAGACATACTCCTTAGGAACTGGATGACCCATGATGCGCTCTGGTATGGTGAAGTGGCCTCGAGGTTTGGTATGACCGAGGCGAGCCCCATGAACCTCCGAGTCTGCCGGAAGCTGGGACAGATCGAATGTCATCGGTTGATGAAGACCCTCGAGGCAGACTCACCGCACAACATCGAGGAGTATCGAGAACAGTTTGATATGCTCAAACAGGTTTTTGTCCCCGATTTCATGCGGTTTCAAATCGAGTATCCCAATGAGGATTCTCAGATTTTTCATGTCCAGGAATGCTTCGCCCATAGGGGTATGGAGAAGGCGGGGACCATCACTGATTACGAATGCGGCATTTTCGAGAGGATCGAGGGGTGGTTCGACGCGATGGGTCTCAAATATACTCGGACCCCCGATCTCAGCCGTTGTCTGAAGTTCCAGGGCGGCCCGTGTACAGTCACCGTCAAGTTCCATTTCTGAACGAGGCCGAGGTGAGAACCGATGAAGTTCCCACAGATGTCGCTCATGCTCCTATTCTTGTCGATAGGAGTCGTTCATGGCGGAGAAGCAGATGTCATCAGGGTCGAGGCCACGAAGACAGGGGCCCAGGTCTACCGATTTGACGTCACCGTGCTTCACAAAGATGAGGGATGGAAACACTATGCCGACAAGTGGGACGTTGTCGCGCCAGACGGTGAGGTTCTCGGAACCCGAACCCTCTACCACCCCCATGTTAAAGAACAACCCTTCACACGTAGCCTGTCTGGCGTGAAGATCCCAGCAGGAATTGAGCAAGTGACTATCCGTGCCCACGACTCGGTGCACGAATACGGCGGCAAAGTCATCACCTTAGAACGGCCCAAGTAGAATACACAACTGAGCCGACTGGCGCGACTCGCAAAGGCCCGGGGAAAGCGCCATGGAAAAAAAGATGAGGATCTTGAGTGAACGACCCTTGAATACAGAAACGCCGATCGAGTATCTTCGCTCCTGGATTACGGCCAATTCCGTATTTTTCAGCAGAAATCAGGGCGAAATTATGAAGGAACCGATTCCCCTTTCCAACTGGGAGCTCGCAACATTCATCGGTCCTCACGAACGGTTTGCTTGGAGACAGTGGCAGTATGTGTGGGAAAAAGCGAAGAGCGGAGATTACACCTTAATGGCTCGGACAACCGATTCGCAGGGACATCAACAGCCCATGAACGCCGAGTGGAATGTTCTGGGTTATGGAAATAACGGTGTCCGAGAACATGCTGTGGCCATACGAGTGGTTTGACGTGACCGTCTTGTTCTTCTGGTGGGATTGAAAACGATCTCGTCAAGAACTTCAAAATCCGACACGATTCCCCACTCAGTGAGGGGGCGGGATGGTGGCTACGGCCTCCCGGCAGATCTCGTCCATGGCCCTCGCCATATTGACCGCTCTCAGTGAAAACCCGGCCTGGAACAGCCCAACCGCGAGGGACACGGGATCCAGAGCGACTCGCACGGTATGGTCCCTTCGCGTGTCTTTGAATCGCCAGAGGGTTTCACCTGTGGTCGTCGAGATCATTTCCAGTCTCAACCCCGCGGCCAGTTGCGTATAGAGAAGGGCGTAAAAGTAGTCCAGATGTGTGACCTCTCCAAAAATCACCGCGTCTACGCCGAGCAAATCCCTCATTTGTTCAGGTGCCAGGGCCTTCATGGCATCCCAGGACATCACGTTGCTTTCCTTCAGGGCCTCGTCAACACGGTCGGGATGGATCATGTCAAAAGGGAGCTGAGCAAGCTGTCCATAGAAGGCGAGGCGCATCTCCCGGACCAGGGACCAGGTGGAGGCCCCTCTGTTGCCGCTGAGGTCCTTGAATAGGTTCTGGCTTCCCATCACCCGGCCTTCCCCCACAAGGCTGCGAAATGGAAGAACGGCGAGAGACCGAGGCGGATTGATCTCAAAGTGGGGATGGATATATAGCCTCCCTGACGGATCGAGTTCATAAACGCGATCCACTTTGGTTTTGGTCTTGCGCGGTGCGCACGAATGGGTAGGAAGAAATACTGGAAAAAGGAGAATAAGGAGGAAGGCTATATAAGACCGACTCATTCGCCAGATCACTTCTACCCAACAATCTTCGACACCCATCTCATTATACCGTCTCAAAGCGCGAAGCGCGATATCGGCTGAGATGTTGCGATACTCCCAGCGATCAGGCTAAACTAGAACTACCAATCTTCAAGGACTCTCGATGTCTCTA
>CAYFYO010000064.1:0-21805 GCA_964347335.1 uncultured Thermodesulfobacteriota bacterium | reverse complement strand
CGTAAAGTCCTTTAGGCTGTTTGACCACCCACTGAGCTGCCTTGATTGCTCCCCGGGCGAAATTGTCCCGGCTGTGGGCCCGATGGGTGACCTCCAACCGCTCCCCGATCCCCCCGAAGACAACCGTGTGTTCGCCGACGATGTCTCCGGCTCGGATGACAGCCATTCCAACCTCTGTCGGCTTCCGCTCACCGATCAAACCTTTCCGACCCCAAACGCCGACTTTCTCCAGTTCCTGCCCCAATACCCCGGTGATCGTCTCCCCGAGTCTCACAGCAGTTCCACTGGGGGCATCTTTCTTGAAGCGATGATGGGCCTCAATGATTTCGACGTCATAGTCTTGCCCGAGGGTCTTTGCGATCTCACCCACAATCTTGAACATCACGTTGACCCCCACGCTCATGTTCGGCGCCATAACACAGCGTGTCCTCGGCCCGAGATTCTTGACCTGTTCCATCTCGTCCGAGGAGAACCCCGTCGTGCCGATGACAATGGCAAGATGATGCTGAACGCAAAACTCCAGACTCTTCAGGGAGACCTCTGGCGCCGTAAAATCGATGATCACCTCTCCCCTATCGGCCATACCACTCAAGATCGAATCTACAGGCAAACCGACTTTGGGTTCGCCGACGAGATCCCCTACATCCTTTCCCACCGCCGGATGTTCCTTTCGTTCCACCGCTCCCACCAGCTCGATGCCAGACGTTTGGAGAACGGCATGGACAATCCTTGTCCCCATCCTCCCTCCGGCTCCAACAACGATCGCTTTTACCATAGTCCTTCCTCCATCCCGAAGGTCCCCGTTCGATTCATTCAAGCCGAAGGTCCACCCGCATCAAGACGCTCGTTGTCCGTGGTCAGTGGTCAGTTGCAAAGACACTCTCAATTCCTTATACAAAGAATGACTGACTCTGAGTCTCGCATGGGTACGCTCTCGAAACTACGGATGCTGGTGCCAAACAACGGACCACGGACAACAAGCGACGAACAAATCGCTCGCATATTTAGCTGAACCACAGCGGAGCCACACAGACTGATGGCGCTTCCGCCTCCCCTACTTCAAAAATTTTGGGATTTTCTCTCCCCTGATCAAATCGTCGTAGGTTTCTCTCTCCCGAATGGTGGAGTAATCCTCGCCCTTTACAAGTACTTCACAAACCCGTGGTCGGGAGTTGTAGTTAGAGGACATGACGAACCCATAAGCCCCGGAACTCATGATTGCCAGGAGGTCCCCCGTTTCTGGCTCGATCATGGGTCTATCCCTGGCAAAAAAATCACTCGACTCGCAGACGGGGCCCACAACATCAGCCAAAACCTCTGGGCCCTTGCGTCTCGCGACCGGCAGAATTGCCTGAAATGATCCGTAGAGGGGTGGACGGATCAGGTCGTTCATACCGGCATCAACAATGACGAAGAACTTCTGGGAGGTCTTTTTGGTGTAAAGCACCCTCGTCAACAGAATCCCGGCATTGCCCACGATAACTCTCCCAGGTTCAAAGATAAACACAACGTCAAGGTCCTCGGTCTCTCTCAAAATGGCCTGGCCATACTCCGACGGATGGGGCGGTGCCTCGTGCTGATAGGTGATTCCAAGCCCACCGCCCAAATCCATATATCGAATCTCAATCCCCTCACCCTTTAGAGTCCCAACGAGTCTCTTTAGCCTTTTCAAAGCCTCCACAAAGGGATCGACTTCGATCAGTTGCGAACCGATGTGGCAGTCTATTCCAACGACCTCCAGGTTTCCTAGATCCCTCGCGAGCTTGAAAACTGAGAGGGCCTGACCGAACTCTATACCAAATTTGTTCTGCTTGAGACCAGTAGAAATATGGGGATGGGTCTTCGGATCCACATCGGGATTGATTCGAAGGGAGACGGGTGCTCGAACCCCCATCTGCCCAGCGCGTTCATCAATCGCCACGAGTTCCTGGGCAGACTCCACGTTGAACATGAGAATCCTGCTTTCCAGCGCGTATTCGATCTCCTGGGTCGTCTTGCCGACTCCAGAGAACACGATTTTTGCGGGAGGGATACCTGCCTTGAGTGCTCGAAATAGCTCTCCTCCGGATACCACATCGGCTCCCCCGCCCAGCCTGCCAAAGGCACGGATGAGGGCGATATTGGAATTGGCTTTCAACGAATAGCACACCAGATGAGGAATGGATTGAAAGGCCGCATCAAAAACACGATAATGCCGTTCCATTGTCCCGTAACTGTAAAGGTACAAAGGGGTCCCCACCGCCCGGGCAATGGCATCCACGGGGACATCCTCACAGTGGAGCAGGTTTTTTCGATACGCAAAGAAGTGCAAGGCCCATCTCCTTGATCGTCGCCAGGCTTCTCCCGGATCCTGTCGCACTATCGGATGTACAACACGCTCACGGATTCCGAAAAAGGACTCTCATTTCGATCAGGGGAAAGATCAACCGCCGTCACCACATACTCATAACGTTTCCCCAGTATAGCGGTCTCATCCAAATAGAGTGGAGCCTCCAGGGGAGCATCATTCAGACGTCTGTACGCACCCTCTGGCTCTCTGCGGTAAACAGCGTACCCCAGTAGATCGGGATCCGGGTTTCTTTGCCAACTCAATTCAATCCCCTCTGCCAGGGGAATCGCCACGAGTGCCTTGGGACGGACCGGAGGCCTTAAGTCCCTCGGAGTCAGGGAGACTTGTTCTGAGCCTGGCCCCTCCACCCACGTCCTGCCAACTCTCCGGATAGCCCGGACCTCGTAATGGTACAGCATCCCATTCGAAAGGCCCCGATCCCGATGAAAAAGCTGATCCGGACCCTTTACGGCAACTGGCGCGTCCCCGAAATCCCTGCCTTGCTGTTTCCGATAAATGCGATATCCCTCTGCTTGGGGAACTCCGTCCCACCGCAGAATCGATTCCATGTCCTGTGCAGTCCCTTCGACCTGGCGCGGTGCATCTGGAGGCGTATCCCAAAAAACCACCGCCCTGTTCGAGAGGGCACTCTCATATCCTCTACCGGTAACTGAAACGACTCGGTACATATAGACGTGCCCGTAAGATACCATTTCGTCCTGATAGACGAACCGGTCTCCCAAGAGCACGAAGTTATCCATCCGATCGATCTTCAGCACATCCAAGCGCTCGAGCCGCTCTGGGCATTCCTCACACCACCTCTCCTCCAGTCGAGCCTCTGCCCTCAGAACATGGAATTCTCCCAGTGCCCCAGACTTTGGCGCATCCTCAGCCCCGAGCGGCCCTGACCATCTGAGAAAAACCTTTCCCTCTCTGACGATACCCTCAAGATCGGAAATCGGCCTTGGCACGGCTACGTCATACGGAATGGGAGGCCCCTTTTTCCCACATCCAAACAGAAAGAGGCATATCAGAGGGCCAAAAACCAACCATAACCTGGCGGCTGATATCAAGTCTGTTAGATTCGAACACCTTTGAAAACGCTCAGATCCGAATACCAAAACTCGAATGCCAAATAACCGAAACACTCCCGAGCCTAGTGCCAAGTACTTCCAACAACCTAGAGATATTTCCTGTTCAGAATTGTGTATTTTGGACATTCAGATTTATTTTGGATTTCGTGCTTCGAGTTAGTCAAAAGTTGTACGATGTTCAAAAATTCTTCACGGCCTCGGCCCGAAGACGGCTGTCCCCACCCGAACGAGTGTGGCCCCCTCTTCAATCGCCACGAGGAAGTCATTGGACATACCCATGGAAAGCTCCATGCGACCGGAATAGACCCCTTCCTCCACGATCCGCTCCACCAGTTTGCGGAGACGGACGAAGTAGGGGCGGGAATCCTCCGGATCTTCAAAGTACGGGGGCATGGTCATTAGACCCTGGAATGAGAGATTTCCAAGCTCCTTGATCCGGTAGAGAAGCCCCATTGCCTCCCCTTCACCCACCCCCCATTTGGAGGTCTCCCCGGAGAGATTGACCTCAACAAGGACTTCCATTCTCCGTTTAACCTGACCAGCCCGTCTGTCCAGTTCCTCGGCCAGAGCGACGGAATCAAGAGACTGGATCATCTCAAAAAGCTTCACCGCGTACTTGGCCTTGTTCTTTTGAAGATGCCCGATGAAATGCCAGGCGGCAGGCTTGTCTACGGCCTCAATCTTCTTCTTTGCCTCTTGAACGTAGTTCTCTCCCAGGATGCTAACTCCTGCCTCGATGGCGGCTCGAATCCGTTGGACATCCACAGTTTTGGATGCAGCGACTAGACGGATCTCGTCTGGCTTGCGTCCCGCTCGTTCAGCAGTCTTTTCAATCGCTTCCTTGACTCTCAGTACGTTTTCTCTGATACTTGACATTTTCCGGGCCTCTGGCAATCACAAGGGCAGCTAAATATTAACAGGCTGTCGCAAAAATTGAAACACTTCAGTATCTTAGATCGATCGCGCCCAGTGCACGGAGAGATTCAAAAACCTGACAGACGGGAAGTCCCACAACATTCGTATAGGATCCCTCAATCGCTTCAACCATAAAGGAGCCCACACCTTGAATCGCATACGCTCCGGCCTTCCCAAAGGGTTCACCCGTGTGAATGTACCAATCGATTTCTCGAGTGCTGAGACGCTTCACACTGACCCGGGTTTTCACGACATCATTGATAAAAGCCGCTGCTTTTCGCATGGCAATGGCATATCCCGTTAAGACCGAATGATCCCGCCCGCTCAAAAGAGAGAGCATGCGTCTCGCTTCTTCTGAAGTTTCGGGCTTTCCCAGAATCTCCCGATCGACGACCACAATCGTGTCTGCCGCGATCACCCACCGGTCCCAAAAGCGGTTGGCCACAACTTCGGTCTTTTCCCGTGCCATCTTGAGAACATGGTCTCTCGGATCTGCCTCCTTCCGGATCGATTCTTCGACATGACTGGGGACGACCTCGACTTCGAGCCCAACCTGTTCAAGAAGCGCCTTTCTCCGTGGGGAGGCAGAGGCGAGGATCAATCTGCTTTCCATAAGCCCAGACTCGATGAAATCCATTCGGCTTCAAGATTCTTAAGCGGCTAAAAACACATGGTTTTTTGAATCAAGCCAGAAAGCTAAGACAAATGGCCCGATTTGTCAATGAACAAATCATATCAGAATCCAGCCCCCACCTGACCGAGTTCCCACTGAGAGAGGCTCACTCCTCTCGATTCATGGGTTTTGTGGGTGAACAGGAAACTGAAATTGGGTCGCCCCCTTCAGGAGTTCCGAGACAAAACGGTAGATTTTGTGCAGCGTGAGGCGGTTGAATATTCCTGACGACTCTGTTAGAAAGTACCAAATAGCCGAAAGGATTTCATGCTGGAGAAGATCAAGAACGAAAAAAAGCTTTTGGAGCGATTAGAGGAGGACAAAGCAGCCGGCCGGAAAATCGTCTTCACGAACGGCTGTTTTGACCTGCTCCACGTCGGACATATCCGCTATCTGGAGCAGGCTAAATCGCTCGGAGATATCCTGGTGGTGGCCATCAATAGTGATCGATCAGTCGATCAACTCAAAGGCCCCCCTCGCCCGATCAACCCTCAGCACGAGCGAGCCGAGGTGATGGCCGCCCTGGCATGTGTCGACTACGTGACGATATTTGATGACTTGGACCCCCATCGGATCATAGCGGCTCTCAAGCCACATGTTCTAGTGAAGGGGGGAGACTGGACAAAAGAAACAACAGTCGGGAGAGATATTGTCGAAGCTGGGGGCGGTGAAGTCGTCGTCATCCCCTATGTAGAGGGAATTTCCACGACAGGCCTCATCGACCGGATTGTGAGACGATGTCGGCCCATCCCGAGGAAACCAGCTAAGACCTAAAAAAGAAGCTCAGAGCGCGAATTCAACCCGTAGTTGAACTCAAATGTGGATCGGATTTCCGTTGGAGCTTCCGTATCTCACACGGCTAACCCATCCCATAAATCAGAATTCTATCAAAAACGGGGTAAAGGGTTTTTCGCTAGAAATCCTTAGCAAATTCGACCTTTGTCGTCTCTCACAGAGCACGCAGAGCCTCAGAGAAATTCCTCTGGATTGGTGAGCGGCCAATCCAGAGGAGATGACGTGGCCTAATTTTTCCTCTCAGAAAATTAGGCCAGAAATCTGATGCATGAACCATCTCACTCTGTGAACTCTGAGAGGTCGAGCGACCCTGAGCAGGGCCGAAGGGGAGCGGGCGAGAGAGACTAAGGAAGGGCGCCATTTTCAGGATCAGTCATCCGACGATCCAATCTCAAGTTTGAGGTATGAGGGGTCTGGAAAGCTGAAAAAGGAACGCAGAGCGCGAATCAAGGGTTTTTCGGCAACAATGCCTCGCGACCAGGTCGTGTCCGTGGTTCGTTGGGACTGACCACTGACAACTGATGGCACGACAGTAAGCTTTTGAGCAACGAAGAGCGATTTTTTCAGGTTTTTTCCTAGAAAAAACTCTCCGGGACAATAACCGTATCACCCGGTTCCACCGGTGCGTCGAGACCGGCGCGAATCTTCTTCTCGTTATCAGAATCTTTCCTGCGAATCTTGATTCTCCGCTTTGACGCGATCTCGGTAAATCCCCCTGCAATGATCACAGCTTTCAGAACAGTCAGTTCTTTCTCCCACCGGTATTTCCCTGGTTGACTCACCTCACCGAAGATGTAGAAAACCTCCGCCTTCGGGACAAAAATCGTGTCACCGTCCTGAATTTCAACGGACTCGCTATCGACCTTTCCCGCGAGAAGGCCACGGAGGTCAATTCGGGTGACCTTCCCGACCCCTTCCTGACCGGGCTTGAGCGGCTTGCCCTTCTTCCAATCTTTCCTGGCTCGGACGATTTCTGCAAAATCCCCTGCCTCTCCTCCTAACCCTCCTGCTTTGGAGATGATTTCAACGATGGAAGCTTTTCTATCCAGGGAGTAAGCTCCTGGCCGGACCACTTCACCCAGCACATATATCCTCTGGCTCTTATACTCCTTGATGATCACCTCGACCTGGGGATCGACAAGATAACCGTCAGCCAAGCGTTCGGTCAGTATCATTCCCACCTCATCTGCTGAACGACCGACGGCTTTCACAGCTCCAATGAGCGGAAAACGAAAGCTGCCCTCAGGGGAGACGACGACCTCTTGGGTCAAGTCATCGTGGCCCCACACCCGGATAACCAGGACATCACCGGGCCCAATCGCGTACTCGCTCCCCGATCGGCATACCTGGGGAAAAGCAAAAATGACCGCGAGAAAAACCAGGAAACCAATGAAAACCGTGTCTCTCGGACGCATGAGGACCTCTTCTATGGGGCCGAGCCTCTAAAGGACAACCGATAAATAGACCAAGAAACTATTCTCCTCATACTCTTCCGTATCGAAATTGGAATTGAGTTGAATATATCGGTAGCTCCCGCCCAAATTGAGCCACTTCCGTAAAGCATGGGCGATCCCAACCTCTCCGATAAAGAGATTATCCCTTCTTTTCCTGCCTGTAGCGATGTCATCATGAAGATAATCGTCCCAAATGTAACCCGCTTTCAATCTCGCTGTAAACTTTCGATAGGTGTGAGAAAGGGTCCCGGCGATCTGCGTGGAAACGTAGCTGTTGCTAAAGGGTATGTTGTCGTCTGCATTGCTCGTATCGAGAATCTCCCGAACCCCTTCCACCGCCAGCGTCGTTTTCGGTCTGAGCTGGTGGGTGAGACTCACAGAATAGGACAATGCCTCGTCCGTTCGATCGAGATCATCATAATCGGTCCTCATGTAACCGACCCGAGCGGTACCGGAGCTCTTAGGCCCAATCTCCCAGGTGACTCCACCCTCTGCCCGGTGGGAGTCATTATCCTGAAGTCGTCTTTTCTCATAGTCCCGATAGCTGTACTGATACATCACCAAAAAAGAGGTCTTCGGAAGGATTTTATAATAAATCCGCCCTGAGAGCCCGTTCTCTTCGTAGTCGTCAATCCGGTCGGCGGATCGGTCGTATCTCTTTGTTCCGTACCGGTAGCCCACTCCCACTGCGAAACGGCTGCTGAGATCATATGCAGCATCAGCGCCCGCCCGATTCCAAATAAATGGAGAGGTCCGGTCGCCTGAGAAATCCGGTTGGTCTTCCGACCGGGTGAAAGCATCATGGATCTGGATGTTCAAGCGGTCTAGAGGGTTCAGATCAACCTTTCCGGTCGCATTGTGAATCGTCCGATCAGCCTCTTCTCGGTCCTGATATGTGTAGCTGTCTAACGTATAGTCAAAACTGATTGTGTGCTTTCTAATGGGCAGAATCAGTTCGATCCCCGGAGATACCAGATAGAAGGTATCGCTCTTCTCTTCGCTCGCCGTGAGAAATACATTATCCGAGTATCCAGCGGACGCCGAAACATGGGGATGGATGTCAAGTGAGCCAATGTGAATATTGGCGGCCAGCCCATTCGGAGATCTGACAAAGAGCAACACAATGAGCAAACCGACTGATACAATACCAACTTTTTTTGCCATGCGAAGGCTATATCATACTTTTCCAAAAAAGAAAACGTCTAGAGTGACGGGCTAAAAACCCCTTGTGTGCCCCCCTGGTATCCGGTCTCGGCGGATTGATAGGCATCGCCTTTCGGGATACCCAAATCTTCTTCAGCCATCAAGCTTACCTCCAATTCCTCGAAGAACCGGTTTAGGGCGACGGTGACCATCGAGGGCCCCGTCTCAATCGATCCCTTTTCGAAGGCGAGGGAGATCGAACATCGTATCTCCTCCATGTCTCGAGGCGTGATGAGTTGCTTCGGGTTAGATCTCGCCCATCCCCGGGCAGGAGCGATTTGTAATGAACCCAGAAGATTAAAGGCCTCCTCGTAAAGTTGCGTTGGGGCTAGAGCGAGTATGTCGAGGAGGAGTAGTGCAAAGTCGCCATGGGTCAGGCGGCAGTTCTCACATGGAGAAATCGGTTCACCCCCGCAAAGCTTAACCGGCGAAACGCCTTCCGAAGGGACAACAACTGTTGGAGCCTTCGGAAGATCGCGTCTTTTCGGCGGTTCGGCCTTGACCTGCGGTTTAGGGGGTTCCCGGTGGGAAACCCGTGCAGTCGGCTTGGGCTCAGGAGCAGGGGGAGGAGCCTCCGCCATTTTGTCCGGTGGCTTGCTGATACGGGGGGGGCTCGTCGGAGGCGGTGGAGTCGGCTCAGGCTTATGTGGTAAAACCTCGGGTGCTGTCCTCTGGGAAACCTTGAGGTCTCGGGGTAGCCTATGGGTTGTCTTGCGCCCTGCAAAGTAGAAAGTTGAGAGCATAAGGAAGAAGAGGATCAGAGCAAGAATAAGGGTACGTTTGTTTTTCTTCATGATGGTGTAGTTTTGCAAGATTCGTACCACCATCCCTCACCTTGCCGACAGCAGTGAATGAAGGTACAATCCTCATGCACGCCCTTTTTGGCTAACGGTTACGATTGAATCTCAGGTTCAGAGATGCGAGCGGGTTTCAGAGGTCATGTACGATCGCCTTCCTCGCGTAAGCAGGAATTTCGAAGCACGGCCGAAGCATTTCGACCGGGATCCAATCCGAAACAGATCGTGAATTCGAATCTTCAAACGTCATAAACGATAAAGATAAAAGGGGCTTTCAACCGCAAACGGTCTAGAATGACGAAGTGTTGTCCTGAATTTGCGTTTTTCTCTGATTCCATATTCTCTCGGGTTTCGATGTTCGGATTTCGAATTTATCTTTTACTCGAAAAAACAACAACTTCATTGAGGGACTGGAGGGGGCGCTTTTCTTCACTTCTCCGGGCGGGATTGTGATATCCGTTGGAGACGATTGCTGGAGATCGAGACACCGAATCGCAAATGTCGAAGACTGAGATCAAAGATATCGGTGAATTCAGACTCATCGAGAGGATCCGCAGGCGATATGAAAAATCCTCCCATTTGGTGGCATGCGGAATCGGAGATGACGCTGCGGCCCTTTATCTTCCCTCGGACCATCTCACCCTCATCACAACCGACACACTCGTCGAAGGGATCCATTTTACCCGGGAATGCACGATCCCTTACTTCTTGGGTGCAAAGGCTCTGACTGTCAATCTGAGTGACATTGCTGCAATGGGAGGCATCCCTCGATTTTTCCTTCTTTCTCTGGGTATACCTGGGGACTTTTCATTGTCTTTTATCGACCACTTTTACCGGGGCATTGCGGAGCTTGCTGAGACCCAAGACATACTCCTTGTCGGCGGAGACCTCACAGCGGCCTCTGAATTCATCGTCAATGGGGTCGTCATCGGTCACAGCCCACCGGGCTGTGTCGTTTATCGAAGTGGAGCCCAGCCGGGGGACCATATCTTTGTGACAGGACCGCTGGGCGATTCCGCTCTCGGATTGGAGATTCTCCGCAAAAGGGCGCTCAGACCGAGAGATTTCAGCACCAGAGGTGAGACCAGAGGGAGAGATAAAGAGCTTCTCGGCCTCATTCGACGTCACCTGGCCCCTCCACCGCCCGTTTCAAAGGGGCGAAAACTCGCCGAGTTAGGCTGCGCGACCGCAATGATTGATATTAGTGACGGCCTTCTTGCCGATTTGGGTCACATCTTGGAGGAGAGCCAAGTGGGCGCCGAAGTCTGGGTGGATAAGGTTCCCCGCTCTCAGGCATTTGAGAAATGGGCGCATCTTTACCACCCTCGACCGATGGACCTGATCCTCGGAGGGGGAGAGGATTACGAATTGCTCTTCACTGCCCCCAAAAAGGCCCTAGAAAAAATTGGCTTTTCCTCGAAACATCTCGGTTTCCCAATCCATACGATCGGCCAAGTGACGCCTTATCCCAGGAAATTATCACTTCTGGCAGAGGGGAAACGGTCCTATTCGCCATCTCATTTGGGCCATAATCACTTCAGAGTCAACCCGGCGAAACCATCCTGAGTCAGGGGGGATCGGCTGAGCTTCGAATCATCATCTCCAAGGGATCAACGTAGTCTCCTATAGCATTTGAGAAGCTGAAATTCAGAATTTTCTACAAGGAAACTGGCCTGAATCTTGAAATCTCTCTGCCCTGCTCCCTGATGTAAAGGCGCCTGAGGGGAGTCGCGGCAATCGGGGTCTCCCCCGCTCCAGGTATTGTGGTCAATCAAGCCTGTCGGCACAAGGGCACTTTTCAGAGAGCAGTCGTATTGAATTCGTAATCGACAGAATATCCCTGGGATTCAACCAGTCAAGTCCATAGGGGATGTACGGGAGAAACTGACTTGACAACGGTCACGGGGATGATTATTTTAAGCGTGGATTTTGAGCTAAGTATCAAATATTTAAAGAAATTCCATGGGGAACGGTATGAGGCTCCATCAAAGGGCTTCGGCGGATCTTCTCGGCTCTGATAGGGCACGGAAGATCCTGACAGCCATTATCCGTGAATACGTGGATTCTGCCGAGCCAGTGGGTTCAAGGAGGCTGGCCCGGCAGTATGGATTCGACCTCAGTCCAGCCACAATTCGTAACGTCATGGCTGATCTCGAGGAGATGGGCTATCTCTTGCAACCTCACACTTCGGCAGGAAGGATTCCAACTGATAAGGCTTTCCGGTATTATGTCGATTCTATCCTCGATGTCAAAGACCTGACACAGCGCGAACGGGAGCGGATAAGGCGGAACTATCATCCCTCGAAACGCAGTATCGGAGAGACTCTACAGGAAACCTGCCGCCTCCTCTCGACCGCTTCGAATTATCTGGGCCTCGCGATTACACCCGAGGCGAGTCATATGAGGTTTAGGCACATTCAGTTTATCCGCCTGGCGCCCTGTAAGGTCCTCGCTATATTCGTCGCAACTTCAGGAATTATTCAGAACAAGGCTCTCCACATCGATGAGGATTTCAGTCAGGAATATCTTGATAAAATCACCCGATATTTGAGCGAAATCCTTTTTGGCCTCACCTTGGTCGAAGTGAGGAATCGAATCATCGAAGAAATGAACAAAGAGAAAGTCACTTATGACCGGCTCATGGAAAAAGCCCTCAAGCTCGGCGAAAGGGCTCTGGCAGAAACGGAGGAGCGAGAGCTGTTCGTGGAGGGAAGGGTTAGAATCTTTGATGCCCCCGAATTCAGTAACATCGAAAAGATGAAGGGACTCCTCAGCGCCCTGGAGGAGAAAGGGTTCCTCCTTAAGCTCCTCGACCAAAGCATGAGGACCCCAGGGGTGCAAATCATTATCGGTTCTGAATTTGATCACCGAGAGATGGAGGACTGTACACTCATAGCGGGTACATATGGTATGCCTGGTTCTTCTCGAGGAACGCTCGGCGTGATCGGCCCGATGCGTATGGACTATTCGAGAGTCATTCCTCTCGTGGGTTACACAGCCCGGCTACTCACCGAGAACTTTGCCGAATCCGGCCAGTAGAGGACGAAATGGAAGACAAATCTTCTGATCCGAAGGGTCAGGAAAAGACGTCACAAGGTATCGAAGAGTCCTTGGAAACGAAAGTCTCCCCGGAGCAACCTCGCAAAAAGAAACGAAAGTCGACCGTAGAAGATCTCAAGAAACGACTTGAAGACCAGAAACATCTTGCACAGGACAACTATGAGAAATTCCTCAGGGCTTATGCCGACCTGGAAAACTACAAAAAGAGGGTGGAAAAAGAGAGGGCCGATACCCTGAAGTACGGCAATGAAGAGTTGATGAGAGATCTTCTCCCATTTATGGACAACCTTGAGAGAGCGATCGAACATGCCTCTTCTGAGATAAACAATAACCCTCGAGCGCTCATCGAGGGTGTCCAACTGACCCTGAAGGACCTTCGAACAGCCCTTGAAAAACACGGCCTTAAGGCGATCGAGTCGGTCGGAAAACCTTTTGACCCGAGCCTTCACGAGGCGATGATGCAAGTCGAAAGCGAAGCGCATGATCCCCAAATTGTTGTTGAGGAATTTCAGAAGGGATATCTCATCCGCGATCGGCTTCTTCGGCCAGCTAGGGTCTCCGTCGCAGCGACACGGGAAGTTTCAGAGGAAGCTGAAACCGGTGAGGATGAGGGATGATTTTTTGTCCGGGAAGAACAGGTTCTGAGAGCGATCGCACAGGATCAGTCCGGTGAGATAGATTTTCGATGCCAACTGGCCGCAGGGCTTTCAGGGATTAAACCACAGACTCAAGAAAAACAGAGAGGGAGAAAGAAATGAGCAAGATCATCGGGATCGATTTAGGCACAACAAACTCATGCGTCGCGGTGATGGAGGGTGGAGATCCGGTGGTTGTTTCAAACCAGGAGGGAAGCCGTACCACGCCGTCTGTTGTCGCTTTTACGGAAAAGGGTGAAAGGTTGGTGGGGCAGATTGCTAAACGCCAGGCCATTACCAATTCCGAGAATACGATATACGCTGTTAAACGGTTGATCGGTCGAAAATATACCGATCCAGAAGTGAAGAAGGACATAGAGATCGTCTCCTACAAAATTGTAAAAGCGAAAAATGGGGACGCTTGGGTAAAGGCCAGAGACAAGGATTACAGTCCTGCCGAGATCTCGGCAATGGTGCTTCAGAAGATGAAACAGACCGCCGAGGACTATCTTGGTGAGAAGGTGACTGAAGCCGTCATTACCGTGCCAGCCTATTTCAATGACAGTCAGAGGCAGGCGACCAAGGATGCCGGAAAGATCTCTGGACTGGACGTGAAGAGAATTATCAACGAACCGACCGCAGCATCCCTCGCCTATGGACTCGAAAAGAAGAAGGACGAAAAGATTGCCGTTTTTGATTTAGGCGGAGGGACCTTTGACATCTCTATCCTGGAGCTAGGTGATGGCGTCTTCGAAGTGAAGTCGACCAACGGAAATACCCATCTCGGGGGCGAAGACTTCGACCAGCGGATCATCGACTACCTGGCCGAGGAATTCAAAAAGGATCAAGGGATTGATTTGAGAACAGACCGAATGGCATTGCAGAGGCTCAAAGAGGCGGCTGAAAAAGCCAAAATGGAGCTGTCATCTTCCATGGAGACCGACGTCAATCTCCCCTTTATCACGGCCGACGCAGGTGGTCCCAAGCATCTGAACATCAAATTGACTCGAGCTAAACTGGAAAAGCTGGTTGAAGAGCTCATCGACATGGTCGAAGGACCTTGTACGACCGCCCTGAGTGATGCCGGTCTCAGCCCTTCAGACATCAACGAGGTGATCCTCGTCGGCGGGATGACTCGAATGCCTCGGGTGCAGCAGAAAGTCAAGGAAATCTTCGCTAAAGAACCCAATAAAAGCGTCAATCCCGACGAGGTCGTAGCCATCGGGGCGGCAATTCAAGCGGGCGTTCTGAAGGGAGATGTCAAGGATGTTCTTCTTCTCGACGTGACACCGCTCTCCCTGGGAATCGAGACACTCGGTGGCGTCTTCACGAAACTCATCGAAAAGAACACTACCATTCCCACACGGAAAGGTCAGATCTTTTCAACGGCCGCCGACAACCAGCCTGCCGTGAGTATTCACGTCCTCCAGGGAGAGCGTGAGATGGCCCTGGACAATAAGACTCTGGGAAGGTTTGATCTGGTTGGCATTCCCCCCGCCCCCCGTGGGGTCCCACAGATTGAGGTGACATTCGACATTGACGCCAACGGGATTGTTCACGTTTCAGCCAAAGATCTCGCCACGAATAAGGAACAGTCCATCAAAATAACTGCCTCAAGCGGACTCACCGAGGAGGAGATCCAGAAAATGGTTAAGGATGCCGAGGCTCACGCTGAAGAGGACAAAGACAAAAGAAGCTTGGCCGAGGCCCGAAACAACCTCGATAGCTTGATCTATATGACCGAGAAGAACCTCAAGGAATATGGAGACAGGATTGATTCGTCCGAAAAAGGCAATATCGACAGTGCCGTCGAGGATGCCCGGAAGGCATTGGATTCTAACGACGTCGATACGATTAAATCCGCAGGCGACCGGCTGACCCAGGTCTCCCACAAGCTGGCAGAAGCCATGTATGCCAAAGCTTCGCAAGCCGAGCAACAACAGGCAGATACTGACGAGGCGGGAAAAGGCCAAGAGGATCAGAAAAAGTCAGATGAAGAGGTGGTGGAAGCAGAATTTGAGGAGGTAAAAGACGACAAGTAGGGTCGATCCATGGAAGGAATCGGTCTCTTTCATCGGCTAAAAACCGGTCTCTCCAAGACGCATCATGAACTCGTTGGGAGGCTCGATTCTCTCTTTTCTGGGAAAGGAGCGATTGACCAGGATTTTCTCGAAGAACTGGAAGAGCTTTTGATTACTGCGGACTTAGGGGTCCGAACTGCCTCCAGACTCCTTGACGCCCTCCCAAGCCACACAAGGCCCAAGGACTCTGATTCCCCACGAGAAATGAGAGGCGTTCTCCAGAGGGAAATTCTCGAAATCCTCAAAACTGGAGAGCGGCCGCTTCACATCGATCAAAAACCCTTCGTTTTTATGGTCGTCGGGGTAAATGGCGTTGGGAAGACTGCGACAATCGGAAAACTCGCCAGATATTACAAGGATGGTGCCAAGCGAGTTATCTTTGCCGCGGCTGACACCTTTCGGGCTGCTGCCATCGAACAGCTCGAGATTTGGGCTGATCGGGTGGGTGCCGAGTTGATTAAACACCAACAGGGGGGGGACCCCTCGGCTGTGGCATACGATGCCGTCCACGCCTCTCGTGGGCGGTCTGCCGATCTGCTGTTCATCGATACAGCCGGACGCCTCCACACCCAGGTGAATCTCATGGAGGAACTCAAGAAGATAAAGAGAATTGTCCAGCGAGAAATGCCAGAGGCCCCCCATGAGGTCTTGCTTGTGCTTGATGCAACGACGGGACAAAATGCCATATCCCAGGCCAGGCTCTTTCATGAAGCCCTCGAAGTCACAGGGATAGCCCTGACCAAACTAGACGGCACGGCCAAGGGGGGAATCATCGTGGGCATCTGTCATGAACTCGGGATTCCGATACATTATGTGGGGGTCGGAGAACAGCCCGATGACCTTCAGCCATTCAACGCAGAACAGTTCGTCCAAGCCCTTTTCGCTCCGCCCCATAGGTCCTAAACGTATTCAGTCCATCCCTTCTGCTTCAATTTCTCTGGGAAATGCCGCAATTCCTGTGAGTGATCGATATTGGCGACCAGGAGGACATCTTCGGTGTCGACGACGAGGAGTTTGTCGAGGCCGAGAACCGCGATGAGTCGATCCCTCTGGGAGTAGACAAAAGAATCTCTAGAATCATAGACCAAAGCCTTTTCTGGGAGGATATTCCCATTTCCGTCTTCTTCAGCTTCTCGCAGTTTTCGGACAGCCGCCCAATTCCCGACGTCGCTCCATGCAAATTCCCCTTTGGTCACATAGATCGGCTCGTTCGTCTTTTCCATAATCCCGTAATCAACTGAAACGGATTTCATCTCCCGGTATGCTTCCTCAAGGGTCTGAAGGTAGCTGTCTGTCTCCAGGGCCTTCGAAATCCGATTGAGTCCCTGTTCGATCCTGGGCAGGTGATGACCAATCTCCCTAAGCATCGTAGAAGGTCTAAACAGAAAGATACCCGCATTCCATAGGTAATTCCCACTGCCAAGGAATCTCCGTGCCCTTTCCACATCTGGTTTCTCGACAAATCGAACCACCCTGAATACATCTCTACTCCCGAGCATTGGCCCGGCCTCGATGTATCCGTATCCAGTTTCGGGATGCGTCGGTGTGATCCCGATGGTCCCGATCCCTCCCTCTCCCAGGAGAGAAACCCCCCTTTCCAAGCAACGCCGAAAAGCTCCTTCATCGGAGATGAAATGATCCGCCGGCAGAGCAATGACGGGAATGTCTCCAAAACGCTTCATAATATGGACACAACCCAAACCGATACACGGTAAGGTGTTTCTTCCATGGGGTTCTTCAATGATCTGCGTGCCCTTGTCCCTCAGAAGGTTGCGTGTCAGTTCGCCATGTTGGATGTTAACGACAACGAAGATCCGATCAGGATCTACCAACGGAGCGATTCTAAGAAAACACTCCTCCAACATCGGCCTTGAGCCACAGATGGGGAGAAACTGCTTGGGGATCCCCTCTCGGCTTGCTGGCCAAAAACGGGTTCCCATTCCTCCCGCCATAATGATAATAGCTAGGTTTTGACCGGTTGAACTCTTTTTCATCCTAGGCCCTCCACCAATCTGCGACTCCTCGACGGATATGTGTCGAGTTCTATTTCTTCTGCCATTTTCGGCTCCTAAAATACTGGCTGACCCATTCCTCCAAATCGAGATATCGCTTGGTTTTCATATCGAATCTTCTTCTCGGTACCCCTTTCTCATCCTCTTCCTGCCTCGGTTCTCTCAGAATCCTTCCAAGGATCTGGTCAACCTCCTCTCCGGTAAAGTTGAACGCTTTCGCAAGCGCTATGGCACCATGAGGGTTACGGAACTCGACCACGAACTGTCGAAAGGCTTTCTCCCGTAAATCCTGGATTTCCACCTGGGGTCTATTGAGGGTTCTCGCGAGATACTCGGCTCTGACAAAGTTCCGACGCTCGATAGCCTCGGCAAGCGCACGAGAGGGATCTTCCTTTTCCCGATCGGATGGCGCCCCATTCATCGCCTAAGCCTCCTGAAGGCAATAATCTCTGAAATTCCGATAAAGGTGCTCGAGGTGTTCCCCAGGCCGCTCGTAGTAATCCGTGCGATCAATATCAATCCAGTCCCAGGACAATGGTCGAGAGGATTTTTCCGGAGCAGAATAAAGAGCCACCCTGGCGGCAGCCTTTGGTGAACCGTTCCAGCGGAAAAGGCCGAAAAACCGTTCGTGAACGCTATCGTCAAAAGGCGGTTTGTCCCAAAGGGATGGATCGTAATCTGAAAAACACCAGTAGAAAGCACCCAAAACACCCTTGGCTTTGAGGAGGTTGAGAACATTTCGAAAGTACGTCTCTGCTTCCTCTTCCGACACCAAGGTGACTCTGCCCATCTTTTCTCGATCAGCCTTTTCCAGGGTCACAAGGGGAGGTTCAGTTGGAACGCCAAATTCCTCGAGAAGAACCGGCTTTCCCCCGAGCCAGAGGGTGAGCAAGATCAGGAAGAGTGGGACTTTCTCATCCAAAGGCCCCTCGGCCCAGTTTGAATAGCCTGGATAGGCATGCATGGAGAGGATCTCACAGAATCGGGCTGCCTCTCCCGGGCCCAGGTTCCGGTCCTCTTCAAGATCTTGCTGGTGTAACCCCAGCGTGACGGGAAGGTCTTCCTCCCGCCGCTTGAGTTCCGTTACCATCTCTTCGAGCCATCCTCGTGCCGCATCTTTGGAGGGGGGAAGGACGAGATTAGAAGGTTCATTCCCTAGATCCCACCCCCAGACAGCGGGATGACCCTGGAGGGCATTCGTCGTCTCACGGATCAGACGCTTCTGGGCTTTCCACACCTCTCTATCCTCATAAACATTTCGGATCGATCCTCTTCTAATCTCTCCTGCAGAGAATATCGGAAACCTTTGCTCTCCGACAGATGATTCGACCATCCAGGCTGGAAGCCAATTCAGTCCGCTCATATGACCCGTAAAGAGGGTGGGAAGAAGACGGATTTTTGCATCATAGGCCGAATCGGCTACCCTGACGAGGTGATCCAGAGATGTTACCGAGACCCGGCCAATTTCCGGTTGGAACTCTTCCCACATCAGAAAGATTCGAACGACTTGGACTCGATACTCTGCCAGAAGAGAGAAATCTCTCTTAACTATGGAAGGATCGAATCGGCGCCACCAGTACATCGCCGACTCCCTGGGCCAGTAATTTATCCCTATAACAAAGTGATTTCTCTCCTCGCTCATCAGAGATTCTCAAATTTAGTTCGGTTGTCAGCTCCTCGGAGCGATCTCAGTTTCTAGATTCCACGCTTGTCCCCGAGCGACATTATTCCATTTCCGTCCTGCCGTAGTCGTCCTCGAGACGAACAATGTCATCCTCTCCAAAATATTCACCAGTTTGAATCTCGATGAAAGTCAAAAGGTCTGTTGCTGGATTGGCAATCCGATGGGCTGCCCCGCGTGGGATTGCGATGGTTTGTCCTTCCGAGAGTTCAACCACCCGGCCATCGAGCGTGACCCGAGCCCTTCCGCCAACGATCATCCAGTGCTCCCCACGTTTCTGATGTCTCTGGTAGCTGAGCCTTTGGCCAGGGAAGACTTGAATACGTTTGACCTTATACGTTTCCTGATCGTCAAGAACAGTATAACTCCCCCAGGGTTTGTCGACCTTCATGAAACCTCCCATGGAATGATCTTTTGAGCCCTCGCCAGACGGAATAGGACAATCGTCCTCTCCCCTTTGCTTCATCATACGTAGCGCTTCTGGAGAATGATAGGCCCCACCTATTTGGGTTGTCAAGGTAAATCAATTTCGTATCAGTTGACATTCGTGAGAGAGATGATTATTTTAATGGCGCAAATATATTGAGATGGGTTTCACAGGGAGCGATGAGGAACATTCGAGGGTAAACAATAAACCTCATCAGAGGGAGGAAAAAAAATGGCTGCCAAGGAGATCAAATTCAATCAAGAGGCAAGGGATGCGGTTCTGAAGGGGGTGAATTTACTAGCTGAAGCGGTCAAAGCGACACTGGGACCTAAGGGACGCAACGTGATCTTAGAGAAATCCTGGGGTTCTCCAACAGTTACCAAAGACGGGGTGACTGTGGCCAAAGAGATTGAGCTGGAGGAAAAATTCGAGAACATGGGCGCCCAGATGGTCAGAGAAGTCGCAAGCAAGACGAGCGACACGGCAGGCGATGGGACAACAACCGCGACGGTTCTGGCGCAGTCCATTTATCGGGAAGGGCTCAAGGTGGTCGCTTCAGGGGCCAATCCAATGGATGTGAAGCGGGGGATCGATGCAGCCGTCGAAACCGTCGTCGAAGAGCTCCGAAGGCTGAGCAAGCCGACGAAAGAAGAAAAAGAGATCTCCCAAGTTGGAACGATATCAGCAAACAACGATGAGACCGTCGGGAATATCATCGCCGAAGCAATGAACAAGGTCGGCAAGGAAGGCGTCATCACGGTTGAGGAGGCCAAATCCATGGAGACAACCCTCGATATTGTTGAGGGAATGCAGTTTGATCGAGGGTACCTCTCTCCTTATTTCGTTACTGACCCGGAGAAGATGGAAGCCGAGTTGGAGGATGTTTACCTCCTGCTTCATGAGAAGAAAATCAGCAATATGAAGGACATGTTGCCTCTCCTTGAGGGCGTAGCAAAATCTGGGAAACCCTTGTTAGTTATCGCAGAGGACGTCGAGGGAGAAGCTTTAGCGACCTTGGTCGTGAATAGGATTCGAGGCACCTTGAAGTGTGCCGCCGTTAAGGCTCCTGGATTTGGAGATCGGAGAAAGGCGATGCTGGAAGATATCGCCATTCTTACCGGAGGTAGGGTAATTTCTGAGGACCTCGGTATCAGGCTCGAAAATGTGAAATTAGAAGATCTGGGACGGGCTAGACGGATCCGAATTGACAAAGAGAACACGACGATTGTCGAAGGGGCCGGCAGTTCAGCAGACATCGAGGGGAGGGTCAAGCAGATTCGGGCCCAAATCGAGGAGACAACCTCTGATTATGACCGGGAAAAACTACAGGAGCGCCTGGCAAAGATCGTCGGGGGTGTAGCGGTCATCAATGTGGGAGCAGCCACGGAGATTGAGATGAAAGAGCGGAAGGCCAGGGTGGAAGATGCATTGAATGCCACCCGGGCAGCTGTGGAAGAGGGGATCGTTCCTGGAGGAGGCGTGGCGTATTTGCGGTGCCTCGGCAGCCTCGAGAAGCTCAAGTTTGACGATGACCGTGCAATCGGCGTCAAAATCGTGAAACGGGCCCTTGAGGAGCCAATCCGTCAGATCGCCATCAATGCGGGCCATGATGGCTCGATCGTCCTGGAACATGTGAAACCTGAGAAAGGGGCATTTGGCTTCGATGCGGCTAAGGAGGAGTACACCGATCTCGTACGAGCGGGGATCATCGATCCGACAAAAGTGGTCCGGTTGGCCCTTCAAAACGCAGCCAGCGTGGCCTCACTGATGATCACGACCCAGGCAGTCGTAGCCGAAAAGCCGAAAGAGAAGGAGCCTGCCCCACCGATGCCCCCGGGCGGAGGGATGTACTAGAAGACAACGTAGGTAGCCCTAGAACGGGTCTGAAACTTCGCTCAGCGAGCGGAATAGGCGTTTTTCAGCGGCAATGATGTTATTTGCCCAAAATCGATTTCAATACTTTATGCAACACTAGCCTCAGATGCAAGGGAGGGAAGCGTATGACCAGAGCTAAATTCACACGTGGTTTCCGAGGTTGCGTCGTCGGTTTGGGACTCATCCTTCTTCTGTGGCCCAGCGTCTCCAATGGAGCGGAAAAGGAGGAGGAGAGGCCCAATAGGCTGATCACGATGGCGGTCGAATACCCCGGGGTCGTTATTCCATCGGACGAAGATGTGAGCATGGATATCATTTTCTACAACAAGGGCAAATCCGACGAGACGGTTGATGTCCAGCTCGCGTCAGTGCCCGAGGGTTGGGAAGCTCGAGTAAAGACCTATCGATTCGCGGTCACGGGGGTACACGTTCCAGCGGGAGACGACAAGAACATCACCTTCGAGGCCGAACCGGACGAGAACGTCAAACCAGGAGAATACGAGTTTAAAATAAGGGCACAAACCCGTGACGGCCGATTCAAAATGGCCGAGACCCTCCGAGTCACAGTGAAGGAGAAAGAGGAGGGTAAGAAAGAGTCAAAAGGAGTCAAGCTAACGACCTCCTATCCGGTACTGCAAGGCCCATCAGATGCGCAGTTCGAGTTTTCACTCGAGGTCGATAGTAAGCTCGACGAGGATGCGGTTTTCGATCTCTTTGCTCAGGGGCCAGAAGGCTGGGATTTGAATTTCAAGCCAGCTTACGAGGACAAATACA
>CAYFYO010000063.1:0-22938 GCA_964347335.1 uncultured Thermodesulfobacteriota bacterium | reverse complement strand
AACGAGATAAGATCCAGGGAGAGCGCAAGCAAGTCACGGTAATGTTCTGCGACATGGAGGGATTCACCCGTCTTTCCGAGAGACTTGGTCCTGAGGAAGCCTATAACATCATGGATGAGGTTTATGAGATCCTCATTCACAAGGTCCAGGAGTATGAGGGCACGGTTAATGAGATGACCGGTGACGGAATTATTGCTTTGTTCGGCGTACCCATTGCGTTGGAGGATGCCCCTCAACGGGCGATCCGGTCAGCCTTGTCTATCCACAGAGAGATGGCCAGGTTTAGTCATAGAGTGAAGCAAGGGAAGAAAGGTATTTCGTCTCTCAGAATGCGGATTGGGATTCATACCGGTCCAGTGGTCGTTGGGACTCTGGGTAATGATCTTCGGCTAGAGTTCAAGGCGGTGGGGGACACGGTCAACCTTGCCTCCAGGATGGAAGGGTTAGCTGAGCCTGGAACGACCTATGTCTCCGAAGGGACCTTTAAACTCGCCGAGGGGCTATTTCGATTTGAAGCCATGGGCGAAAAGGAGGTTAAGGGCAAGAAAGAACCAGTCAAAATTTACAGGGTGATCGCCCCTAGCACCAGGAGAACAAGGTTTGACGTCAGTGCTGAACGGGGGCTTACACCCTTTGTCGGAAGGGAGCGGGAGCTTGAACTTCTGCTGGATGGTTTTGAGCGGGCTAAAGCAGGCCGAGGCCAGGCCTTCTCCATCATATCCGAGGCCGGGATTGGCAAATCCAGGCTCCTCTACGAGTTTAGAAAGGTCGTGGGCAGTGAGGACGTGACCTTCTTAGAAGGTAGGTGCCTTTCCTACAGCAGGGGCGTAGCGTATCACCCAGTCGTAGACATCTTGAAGTCAAACTTTGATATTCGGGAAGGTGATGGAGACTCAGAGATCAGGGAAAAGGTCAAAAGCGGCCTGGGGGTATTGGGGGTCGATGAAGGAGCCACGCTTCCATATCTTCTGGAGCTTCTATCGGTCAGAGAGAGTGGAATTGACAAGATATCCATGAGTCCCGAGGCGAAGAAAGACCGCATCATGGAGACACTAAAACGAATCCCCTTAAAGGGTTCGGAGATTCGGCCCCTAGTCATGGCCATTGAGGATCTCCACTGGATTGATAAAAGCTCGGAGCAGTCCTTGGAGGACCTTTTGGATAGCATAGCGGGGGCGAGGGTATTCTTAATATTCACCTATAGGCCTGAGTTTGTGCACGCCTGGGGCGGAAGATCGTATCACAGTCAGGTGAACTTAAACCGGCTTTCCAATCGGGAGAGCCTCATTATGGTATCTCATCTTCTCGGGACGGAGGAGCTTGATCATGACCTTGAGGAGCTGATCCTGAATAAGACCGAAGGGGTTCCTTTCTTCATCGAAGAGTTCATCAAATCCCTCAGAGATCTAAGTATCATTGAGAGAACGGACAGCAAGTATCACTTAACAAAGCACATACAGGGCATGACCATTCCTTCTACGATACAGGCTGTTATTATGGCAAGGGTTGACTTGCTGCCTGAAGGTGCAAAAGAGGTGCTTCAGATTGGGTCTGTCATCGAGAGGGAGTTCAACCATGATCTGATAAAACGCGTGGCAGGCCGTCCGGAAGAAGAATTACTATCAAATCTGTCGGTTTTGAAGGACTCGGAGCTTCTCTACGAGAGGGGTATTTACCCTCAATCGACTTACGTCTTCAAACATGCTCTGACCCGTGAGGTGGTCTATGATTCGATATTGACCAAGAGGAAAAAGAGGCTTCATGAGGAGATTGGCGAGGGGATTGAAGAGTTATATAAACAAAATATCGATGAACATTTTGGAATTTTAGCCGAGCATTTTATTGAAAGCGAGAATTATGAGAAGGGGTCAGAGTATTCAAGATTAGCAAGCAAGAAAGCTGAAAAAACAGGTTCGCTAAGTAATGCGATTACTTATGCTAACAAAAGAATATCATCCCTTGAAAGATTACCACAAACAGATGATGTACATAAGAACCTAATCGATGCTAGGACGGTTCTGGGGCTTTATTTGGCTCAGATGAATTATTTTGTAGAAGCAAAATTAGCGGTTGACCCTATAATGGATGTAGCTCTTAGGAGCGGCCATAAAAGAGAGCTCGCTCAGATATATACCATAGTGGGGACATATAATTTCATGGTTGAAGAAGACTTTCCAAAAGCATTGAAAGAGTTAGAAAAGGCCTTAGAGATCTCGGATGAACTAGACGATCGTGTCCCCTTATTATTTGCGAACTTCTGGTTGGGAAGTGCTCTTGCTCTTGCTTGCGAATTTGAGAAGGCATCAAGTAATCTAGAAAAAGCTGTGAACATTAATATGGCCGCCAACAACCTATGGGGGACATCGATAATCAAAAGCATTATCAGTGTATTTGTCTATTGCTTTCAGGGCAAGGCCAACTCCGCTTATCAAACCAGCCATGATGCTATCCGGATAGCCAAACAAAGCGGTGACATCGGTTCAAGGTCATGGGCCCACGTCAGCCACGGTATTTGCTGTTACGGGAAGGGATTTCTTGAGGAGGCAACAAAACATCTTCTGAACGGGGCCGATCTCTGTGACAGGATCAATTTATTTCATTGCAACGCGTTAGCACAAAACTGTTTAGGTGAGATCTTTTTTGAAATTCGAGAATATCAGAATTCCAAAAATCATTATGAGAGGGCAATTTGGCTTATAGAACAGAATAGGTCATCTTCCGCCTGGGAACATCTGAATAGAATTGCTTTAGCAACAGCGAAGGTAATGAACAATGAGAAGGATATTGATTTAGAATCGTTATATGGTTATGCGCATGAAAACAGAGTGAAATTATATGAAGGCTCGATGCATAGGTATATCGGAGAGATTCTATTAAATATTGATGATCAGCACCTATCTGAAGCGAAGTCTCGGATTGAGAAAGCAATCGAAGCGGATAGACGAAACCACACCATGTGGTTCTTAGGCAGGGATTATGCCCTTTACGCTCAATTGTTTAAACGGAAAGGCGAGCAATCAAAAGCCAAAGAAAACCTGAAAAAGGCCATTGAGATCTTCAAGGAATGCGGTGCAGATGGGTGGATAATGAGAACTGATAAAGAAATCGCATCGCTTTCCTGATCAAATCTCCCGAACAACCGGCGAGTTACGGTCATGCAAATCAAGAAGATTACCTGCATACTACTCGAAGGTGAGTTCCCTGACCTCACCTATTGTATGGTGACACCGGACTACGGCATGCCGCTTATCGGAACAATTCTCTCAGAAACTGGTTACGATGTGAGAGTGTATGTCGAGCACGTTAGGCCTCCGGAGTGGGATCGGATTGCAGAGTCCGATCTCATCTGTTTTTCGTCACGCAACGCCGGAGCAGACAAGACGTATTGGCTTGCCAAAGAGATCCGATCGAGGCTTGGTATCCCGATCATCATCGGTGGGACTCACGCCAGCTACTTTCCAGAATCCTGTCTACTGTATTGTGATTACGTGGTCCTTGGCGAAGGCGATGAAACTATTGTGGAACTCGTTGAGACGCTGGCGCATGGGGGAGACGTCGAACAGGTGGCTGGTATCGCTTATCGGGTCGGCGATCAAGTCCGGCGTACGGCTTCGCGCCTAGGTTCAACCAGATTTGAGACCATCCCGAATTATTCACTTATCGAGGGCTATCGTCGGATGCGTCTCCTGGACATGTTAGTCCAACGGAAAATACCGCTACTGACAGTACAATCTTCCCGCGGCTGCCCATACAATTGCTCATTTTGCATCGTGAACACCATGTTCCCTGGCGGCTACCGTAACCGGGACGTTGAGAGCGTGATCCGCGACTTGCGAGATAAGCGGCAATACGGTCGGGAACTCATGTTTGTGGACAATGAGTTTGCCGCCCTGCGGCCCTATACAAAGAAACTTTTGCGCCGGATGATCGAAGAGGAGTTCGGTTTCGACATCGCGGTCTTTGCACGTGTGGAGGTGGCAAAGGACGATGAACTCCTTTCGCTGATGCGACAAGCTGGGATATCTTACATCTACCAGGGGTATGAGTCGGTTCAGCCAGAAACTCTCAAGGTGTATAACAAGCGTCAGAGTCTCGGACAAATCATAGCTGCAGTTGAGAAACTACACGCCTATGGATTCCGAATTTGGGGATCATTCGTGCTGGGGGCCGATACCGACACGCTAGAGACGATCCGGTGCACCATTCACTTTGTGCTGGAACAGAAACTCTCGAAAGCCTTCTTTTGGCCAATCTGGGGACACTACCCGGAGCCAAGGAAGGGTTATCAGACCATCATTCCATGGTATCGCAGCATCTTCCGCGGGTGGGGTTACTGCGACGGGCACTTCGTGACGCACTTTCCACTTCACATGCGTCCATCGCAACTACAGCGGGCACTTATCGATTGCTACCGTACGACCTACTCTCTGACCCGGGTTATTCAAGCATTGAAGGGTCACGATTTCGCCGACGCAAAAGGAATAGCCCTGTTCATGTACCAGTGGCGGAGTATTGAAAAGGGAACTAGGGCGTATATGCCCTTCCTGGAAGAGCTCGAAGCCGGCCTCTATGATCCCGAAGGAGATTTACGTGAAGACCTCCTGGTTCAACGCGTCAAGAAAGACCCACGGTGGACCATCCAGGTAGGGAGCTGCACAATCGAGGACTTCCGTTCCTCGCCACTCAAACTCCCAATTCCTGGAAAACGGAATATTACTTGCGTCCCTGCAGAGCTCGGTCCAAGTCAAGCGATATAATTGAAACTTAGTCTTCCCTCCGATTCGTATTAAAGAGAGATAGGAACATTTTATTTGCGCAAGCACTTCGTGATTGGTGTCAAATCTTGAATGGAGAATAACGTCATATAATTCACTATTCAATGGTTTCATGCCCAACTACAGTTTGTAGCCTTCATGGAGTTCTGTCAGATCCCGAACAAATATCCATAAAGTCGAAAGAGGAGGAGATTAGGAAGATCTTCGCCTGAGAGCTTCTCTGAGGTAGACTGATTTTTCAAGTAACCATGATACATAGTTGAGTCTCACTGGTAATAGAGGTAAAACCACATCAGCACCAGAGTCCTTCAAATAAGGGTGGAATCTGACGAATTCAAGATGTAATCGCAACCTCATTGTCTGTAACTTTTCCGTTTATTTGCGTTTGCAATAAAAGTCTAACTCCCTCGAGTTTTTGCCCTCAGCTTCTGAATCTTCGCTACCAACTGATGATTGGTAATGACCCCTGTCTCGATCAAAAGTTAGATCAAGGCCGAGATCTCCAGAGACCCCAAAGCATTTGACCAATCTTCGCTCCTAGAAACCCTTGGGACCATGTCCCGTGTCGGTTCGAGTCCGACCTCAGGCATTGATGAGATCGAGAGCCCAATCGGTGAAGTGCCAGCAAAGCATGCTGGCATTTTTGTTTCCTTGATCTGTCAGAAGAGAAAATTCATGCAGTTGCGGCTCTGTCGCAAGCCACGAAGGCCAACCCTTCCCAATTTGCAACATTGTTCCCCCATGGGTGGAGATTAATCCTAATCACCACGCTCAGAAGAGCCGAGAAACAAGGGACGACAGGCGAGGAAAGAAAGAGGCGACCCGGTGTCCGAAGAGCTTTCTTCTCATTTTCACGATCCCGAGCGTAGGGGGGACTTCCTTGGGGCAAATCCTCACGCATTGAAAAACCGTATTGCATCCCCACACGCCCCTCTGAGAATCGACGGCCTCGAGGAAGTCTTTACCCCTCTTGTCTCGAGGATCGGCAAGAAAACGATAGGCCTTGGCCAGTACGGCGGGCCCAAAGAATCGTGGATCCCTTCCAAAAGCCGGACAAACTCCATAGCAGATGCCACAGAGGATGCAGTTGATGTATGGGTCGATCGTCTTGCGTTCATCTTCGCTCATTCGGTTCTCTGAGGAAGATTCAACGTGCCCGCTGTGAAGGTAGGGTTGGATTTCTCGATAGCGCTTGAAAAAAGTGGACATGTCCACGATGAGGTCTCGGATGACCGGAAAGTTCGGCAGGGGTTCGATAAGGACCCTTCTCCCCACGAGGCTTTCGACGGGAGTCCGGCAGGCAAGGACAACCTGCCCATTAACCCGCATCGCACAAGACCCGCACACCGCACCCCTGCAGGAATAGCGAAAGCAAAGGCTCCCATCGATCTCCTCCTGAATCCTGAGCAGTGCCTCCAGGAGGTTCATTTTCCCCCAGCGCTGAATCTGGAACGTTTCCGCCCATCGAGGGGGATCTCGCTGCGGATCGAACCGTTGGACTTTCAGAGTGAGGATACTTTCCATCTAGTACGTCCTCTCCCTCGGAGGATGAGCAGTGATCGTCACATCTTTGTATTCCAACTTGAACCCATCCTGAGTTTTGCATGCCATGGTGTGACAGAGCCAGCGGTCATCATACCGATCCGGGTAGTCCAGCCGAAAGTGGGAGCCCCGGCTCTCTTTTCGAGCCAGGGCCCCTTCTACGATCATCTCTGCCAGATGAAGCATTCCTTCGAAGTCCAGATATCGGACCAGCTCATGATTGAGGGGGAGTCCTCGCTGCGCAACGCCGACATTTTTTAGTCGTTTCTTGTATTCTCTAATCCTTTCCCTTGCGACCAGAAGGTTCGATTCTATTCGGAACAGCCCCACATGGGAACTCATCAACACCCGCATCTCATCCCTCACCCGGGCACAGGGCTCCCGGTTTTTTCTTTCGAATATCTCTTCCAGCCTCGATTCAAAGGTTTTCAAATGATCCTGGAACACCCTTTGTTCGACACGGTTTTTCTCCCTTTCGACGGTATGGGCCGCCTTTCTTCCGGCACGGGTGCCGAAGACGACAGCCTCTAGGAGGGAGTTTCCACCCAACCGGTTCGCGCCATGCACACTCACGCATGCACACTCACCGGCAGCCAGGAGCCCGGGCAGCGATGTCTCTCCATCGACGTTTGTAGCGACACCTCCCATCGTGTAATGTTGGGCAGGCTGAACGGGGATAGGTTCTGAGATAGGATCAACGCTCGCAAAGTCCATGGCGATCTGACGAATACCCGGAAGGCGTTCCATGATCTTCTCTTTTCCAAGGTGTCGAAGATCGAGGTGAACATACCCCCCTTCAAAACCGCGCCCCTCGTTGATCTCCGTCTGGATTCCCCTGGCAATCATGTCCCTGGGGCCGAGTTCCATCAGAGTCGGGACGTACCGTTCCAAAAAGCGTTCACCTTTCGCGTTGATCAAAAAACCTCCCTCTCCCCGAGCACCCTCGGTGATGAGGATGTTTGTCCCGTATAGGCTGGTGGGATGAAACTGAACAAATTCCATGTCCTCAAGGGGAACACCGGCCTGATAGGCGAGATTGCACCCACTGCCGGTATTGATCAATGCATTCGTCGACTGGAGATAGACCCGACCGCAGCCTCCTGTTGCAAGAAGAACAGCCTTGGCTCCAATGGGCACGATCCGTCCTTCGAAGAAGTCGTAACCGAGGATCCCGATGCATCTCCCATCGTGGACGACAAGAGAGAGGGCATGCCACTCCTCATAAACAGGGATTTCAAGGCCCGTGAGCTGCTCGTAGAGGACATGCAAGAGGTTGTGCCCCGTCCGGTCAGCTGCATAGCAGGTCCTCGGGAAATCCGCTCCTCCAAAAGGTCTTTGGGCAATGTTCCCCTCATCTGTTCGAGAGAAAAGCGCTCCCCAATGCTCCATCTCGACGACTCGTTCTGTTGCCTCCCGGCACATGACCTCGACAGCATCCTGGTCTGCTAGATAATCACTCCCGTTGATGGTGTCAAAGGCATGATCT
This sequence comes from uncultured Thermodesulfobacteriota bacterium, assembly GCA_964347335.1. Classification (GTDB taxonomy): domain Bacteria; phylum Desulfobacterota; class BSN033; order WVXP01; family WVXP01; genus WVXP01. Next base: position 15,135 of record CAYFYO010000063.1, on the reverse strand, counting down.
TTCCATGTGTCTTTCACAGGGGTCGGGGCGTTTCCTAGGGCCGCATTGATCCCGCCCTGAGCTGCCACGGAGTGAGACCGAAGCGGGTGAACCTTCGAGAGGACCGCCACATCTCGGCCAGTCCTCTTTGCTTCCAGAGCTGCCCTCAACCCCGCCAATCCCCCGCCAACGACCAGAATGTCATGAGAGAGAATTTCCATCAAATCTCCGACCACAGGGGACCCTGTCTCCCTGGTGAATTCTTCAGCTAACCCTTAATAGAAGTACAGGTAGGAGAATCCAAACAGGACCAGGCCCATTGCTGTGGCCGCCCAGAATAAGAACCTTTCTTGTGTCATCCCGAGATCGATCAAGAACAGCCGAACTCCATAGAGGGCATGGAAGATGAAGACAAAAAGGAGAGACAAATCAAGCATCCGATTTTCATGGAGACTCGAAAGCCAGGCGATCTCTTCGATGCTTCCCACCAGGGAATAACCGGAGAGGATTTTTATCCCGACAAGAATTAGAAGCACCGGCCCACTAAATCGCAGAAAATAATAGGGGAACATGTTCGATCCGATGTCAAAAGACAGATACCTCGTATTCTAGACCCCTGGAGGTGGAGATTGCAATATAGGAGGGGACGAAAAAGAGGACGTTCTTTGGTTTTCTTCTTCAATCAGCGAGAATTCTATTTGTCTCGCTAATTTTCCACCCCGCTCGACCGATAAAGAGACCGCGACCGGTGATAGCTGAAGCTTTCGAGAAAACGGGGCCATGCTCACATCGAACTGACTGACCGCCAAATTACAGAAACTGAAAAATTAAGGAACGTCCCCCTTTCGCTCGGGATTGAGTCCTCCATGGCATATTGGTTAGCGCCAGCCAGAGGAAAAATCGGACATTTTGTTTGTACTTACGGTGTCTGCCATAATTTGCCTCTAATTTATGGACTGAAGGAGGGAAAGCAGATCGAATCTATATCTGCACAGAAGTCTGGCTGAGCTTTTTTGTTACTTTCATTGAGGGGCCGAAAAGTATGGGTCGAAGCGCAAAGGATTTACATATAGTTACATTGTGGTATCATGGAAGAAAACATTCGGGGGTATGAGATGGACGTAAAGGAGTTCTCCCAAATTCGAAGCCAGCTGGGAAAAACTCAGAACCAAATGGCCCAGTTACTCGGTGTTTCCTCTAAAGCCATCCAGAGTTTTGAGCAGGGGTGGCGGAACATCTCCCCCCACATCGAGAGACAAGTGTTGTTTCTTCTCGCCCTCAAACGGTCCGGCAATAAGAGGATTACCCCCTGTTGGGCGATACGCGAGTGTCCCATGGAGGAGAGACGAAATTGTCCGGCATGGGAACTTCGGGCTGGTCATCTCTGCTGGTTTATTAACGGCACCATCTGTCATGGTGAGGTGCAGGCAAACTGGCAAAAGAAGATGCAGATCTGCCGTCAGTGCGAGGTATTTGGATCTATCTTTCCCTTCCTGTAACCCGCAGGATTTGGAGGGGCACTGTCCCGCCGTCCTACGTCTGACAATGGATCTCTGGTACTTTTTTGGAACTATTTGTTGGCAGAGACGGCGTTAAGCTTTAGCGCATAAAATGAATTGAGGAGGTAGAGCCCGAGAACATGGGATAGGATGCCCAGAAAAAGCTCCTCGTCTTGGCCAAATACTTTGCCGGGCCGGGTGGCATAGAGGTTGATCAATCCGAGGGGGAAATTCCTGGCGACGAGCGGGTAGCTGGCTAATCCGTAAACCCCCTCCATTTCCGCAGACGGGTTGGAGTAGAAGAGGCGATCCTGGACGTTGTTGGTCAGGATCGCTTCTTTTCTCTGGGTGAGTTGGTAAGCCAAGCTCCCCACGCCCTTGATTTCGATCGCGTTAAGGGGATCGCGTTTGAGCCCCTTGAGGATTTTTTCTCCCATGTTTTTTGATTCATTATTGATGAGGAGTAGGGATCCACAATCCACGCCTGTGGATTCGATGGCGAATTCTAACGCTTTGGTCAACACCTGATCGAAATCCGAATCGTCGCTGGCCTTGGTGCTCAACTCTCCCAAAACGGCGAGGTCTTTTCGCATTTTTCCAATTCTCTGGACCGTCTTTGCTGCCTCTGATCCATTCTCGGCGATGACCAGACTGGACTCGACAGAGCGACTCAGGAGGTCGATCGGGTCCAGGACCAAATCGCCCCGGATTGGGCCATCGGCGCGACCCGATGTATCCAGGTCTCTACTGGAGAGGCGAACTTCTTTGTACCGGCTGGGTACGGGTCTTACTTCGCCAGACAGCTGGCTGGCTCTTTTAAAATAGGGAGAAAAGATCTTCTCCACGGTCTTATCGAGCTCGTCATCTTCCAGACGGCTGAACTGGTTGACATTTGCGGCGATTGCCGCCTTGATGGTCTCCTTGAGAATTGCGGCCAAGGTCTCCAGAACGCCTTTGCCCCGAATGGCGACGGCACTGAATGCCGGAACCTTCCGGGCATTTAAGTCCGCGTTCAGCTCATTAACGGTCACGAGGTCACGGAGGTCCTGCTTGTTGAACTGGAGGACCAGAGGAACCCGGTCAGGGTCGATGCGGTTGGCCTTGAGATTGGTTTTGAGGTCTCCAAAACTCTTCTTGTTTTCTTCTTCTCGAGACCGCTGAGAATCAGCCACAAAAACAACTCCGTCGGCACCTTCGAGGACCTTTCTTCGGGTGGCGGTATACTTGATCTGTCCCGGAACCGTATAGAGTTTGAAACCGAAACGGAAGCCCATGAGACTGCCGAGATCAAAAGGCAGGAGATCGAAAAATAGGGTCCGATCACCCTCGGTCTTCAAAGAGAGGAGCGTACTCCTCTGTTCCGGATCGGTGAATCGATGGATGGCTTCTAGATTGGTGGTCTTTCCGCCTAAAGCTGTCCCGTAATAGACAATCTTGGCTGTGATGATGCGGTCTTTCTGGTTAACCTGCATTGGGCTTCTTCCTCACGGAGCACTATCCTCCTTCCTCTGTCCTTATCGACTCGGGCATAGAAAATCTTGAACGCTTTGTTGTCTCTCCAGCTGGATCAAGCTAGCGCCTTGAAATGAAGTAAGAAATCGTGACCGAATATCTCCTTACGCTGAGATGAATGACCACAGAGCGGGCGTGGGTGTCAAAGGTCTTCCTCTCGAAAAGAGGACGAGGTCCGGATCGGCGGGGAGAGGTGGAGGTGAAAGGTGAGGAGATGGATGCTTATAGGGGGTCACAACCTCGCAGGGCAGGGTCCAAAATTCGTATGACGAGCCTATCTCTCCTGGGGTCATCCATGACCGTGTGATCAATCAGGTTGGACGAAAGGATGTATCCCCTCAGTATGCCGTTTTTGTCAGAGACTCTTGAGGTTTTGTAGGACCCGATGTGGTTCTGAAACTGCTCGATGTACCTGTCTGGGCGGTCCTTTCCGATGGATCGCGTAAAAGCTGTCCGAATGACGACGATTTCCTTCTCATCGTCGGGAATGTCGAAGAGTACGGCATAGTAGTTTGGGTAGCTCTGATGGACTGTGACGTCGTACTCCCGTGAAGGGATCTCGGCCGGACTGATCTCCTCGGACACAATAGCTCGATGGCACCCAAGGAATGTCCAGAATAGGAAGGCCAAGAGAGGCCAGCAGATGTCAGCTTTCTTCATCAATGGACTTTCTTCAAAAACTCAGGATCATCGCCATCTTTCATTCTAAGCGAAATACTTCGCCGATTTCCAGGGGGATCACCTCGATATCTGATCTTGCCTCTATTCCATCCTTGAATCTTTGAGGGTCGGCTTTTAGGTGATGGATGGGAATAACGGTCCTGGGTTTGATTGCGATTGCGGCCTCAACAGCCTCTTGAATATCCATGGTAAAGGTTCCGCCGATCGGGAGCAAAGCGACATGGACGTCTCCCAATGCTCTCATCTCCGGAACGAAATCTGTGTCTCCGGCATGGTAAATCGTTTTCCCTTCGATCGTCACGAGGTAGCCCACACCATACCCCTTATGATGGATCTTTCTCGTAGAGCTTCCATGTTTGGTATTGTAGGCTTCCACGGCCTTTATTTTGATATTCCCAGAGGTCATTTCTTCCCCTGGTTCAATCACTCTGACCTCCTGGCCGAGTTTCTTCGCACACCGCTTCGGAGCCAGTAAGAGCGTATCAGCGCCCCAGAGTCTGTTCACGGTCACATCCTTGGCATGATCTTTATGATCATGGGTCACGAGGATGAGATCTGCCTTTTCTAATTCTTCAGGCAATCCATCGATCGGATCCGGCCATCTTGTAAATTCGATTTTCTTGGGGTAGTTCGTGAAGAAGGTCCTCAAGTAGGCTGGGTCGATATAGATCGTTTTGCCTCCTGTTTTGATCTGGATCCAGGAGCGTGGAAACCACTTTATCGTAACAGACATCTCTCTCCCTCTTATTCTCACAGAGAGGTTCTGCATGCCGAACCAGAGGTGTATACCGGACATCTTTCAGAGTTCATGGAAAAGACCAGGGATTTTGTCCGGTCTCTGGTAGCGTTTGGCTTACAGGGGTCTTATGGGCATACAAATGTCGACAATGTGCTTCTTCTCAGGGTGTTCCCTGTGATTGTTGAGGTAAATCTCATAACAGAGGCGGTCGTCGGGTTGGTATCCACTCTCAGGCATCCGGCCCCCTATGACCATGTTCCAGGTGTCCTCGAATTCTTCACTGGTCATTTCAAATCTCGCGACGGCGAACTTCCCACCTGGAATCGCCATCTTTCCGACTTCGCCTTCAACGGGCGTATCTTCTGGAATGGTGACACAGGCGCTGACTCTGAGCTTGTCCTCTTGGGTGATTTCTGGATCATCATGATACACTGCCAAAACTTTCGTCTCCGGAAAGCGCAGGAGGCCTCTTGATCCCGCCCATTTCATGAGTTTCTCAAAGAGTCTCTCAAAAAGCTCGCTTTTTCCCTTGTAGGGGCCGATGTGGCGGACATAGGCCACATGGAATGCCGGCATATCTCTGACCTCGACTTGGATCTGATTCTCTCCTTTCATTCGAACCCTCCACACCTGGTTTTGGGTTTCACCATCGATAGCGTAATCGGAGGACACGTCCAAGTCTTCTTGCATCTTGCTAAGCGTTTGACTTATCTTGTCGTTCCTTCTGCGGATTTTGCGACTTCGAGGGTGTCCCTGTGATCGCCATTGGGTCGCGCTCATATGAAAAGTCTCTCTGAACGCCCTCGCAAATGTGGCTGATCCTGAGAATCCACAATCAAAAGCAATTTCGGTGATTGATTTCTTCGGATTGGCGATGAGCTGGCCGGCTGCTTTTTCAACCCGCACCCTCTGAATAAACTGGTTGAGGGTTTCACCCATCATGGCACGGAAGATTCGATGAAAATGGAATCGAGAGAAGTGGGCAATTTCAGCAAGGATTTCGAGAGAAAGGTCTTTATCAATGTTGATCTCAATGTAGTCGATGACGCGGTTGATGCGTGAGATATATTCTTCCCGCCGATAGGCTTTCTGGTTTTCATTTGCCTGAACCTTAGTCACCTTAACCCTCTTCCGACCTCAGGCGTGGATACAGTCGAAAGTCGCCCCCATCCGAAGTGGGCCAAAACCAGCAGAACTCCCTGGGCGAGGATCCCGCGCTTGAGCCAGAGGTATCTCTTATCGGGAGATTTTGCGTCCGTCGGGGAAGTCCACTCGATTCCTCAAGTTTACCATTAAAGTCGAAGCGTTGGTCAAAGTCACAAAAGATCCGCGCCCGAGAATCCGCATTTCCACCCCCTTGCGTTTTTGTTATAATGGCCGGGGGGTGATCGAATCAGGTTTGTGGTCGTTGTTTGATTTGCGCCCGTCGGTTTTCATGCTCCGAATCCCATAAGTTTTAGAGACTGGAGGGCATGGTCATGGAGATCTATCTGATGCAACACGGCCAATCCTTTTCGAAAGAGGCCGACCCCGAGCGTAGCTTGAGCCCGGAGGGGGAGAATCAAATCGCGGCAAGTGCCCAAGCCCTCAAGACGATGGGGGTTGGCTTTGACCTCATTGTCACGAGTCCCAAGAAGCGGGCCCGTCAGACGGCCGAGATTGTGGCCAAGACCTTGGATTATCCCGTGGAGGAGATAAAAGTCACAGAGACGCTGCAGCCAACTGGTCCTGCCCCGGATGCCATCGCCTTTCTCAAGGCTTATGAGGAGAAAGGCCGGGTGCTTTTGGCCGGTCATCTTCCTTCGCTGGCAGAGATTGCCTCGGATTTACTCAGTGAAGGCTCCAAGGTCTCCATTCATTTTGAGATGGGCGGGGTTTGCCGGATCGATATCGACTTGGCGCAGGGTGAGCCGGGCGAACTGAAGTCCTACTTACCTCCGGATCAGCTGAGGCTCATTGCCAAATAGATAGCAACAGTCTTCGGGGACCGGTTGTAGGAAATCAGCAGAGATGAATTCCGTGATTCAGTGCCTTCCGGCCTTGGGTCAGATAGTTGAAGTCGGAAGGGTGGCCAAACGGCGATAGTCGTGCGGAGAGAGGAATGCCTGACAGCCGATCTCTGATCCCTGAAAACTGTGGCGGTACGGTTGCGATCATTTTTCGGTGACCGAACCGCTGAATGTCTACAAGATCCTCTGTAATCGGGCTTTGGCTTCCTCTGCTTCCTGGAGAATATCTGAGATCACCTCCCTGACTGACTTGATCTCTTGTGTCAGGCCGACACCTTGACCACAGGGAACGAGCCCGGCATCGAGATCCCCCTCCCTGAATACCTTTTGCATATTCTCCCCTTTGATGATGGTGAAAAGCTCGTCGAGGGAGGCTCCCCTCGACTCCATCTCTTGGACCCTGGAGGCAGCCGAGTTATTCCACACCCGATGGGTATTCTGAATGCTCCGGAGGACCAAGGTCGTATCGAGTTCGGTTGCCATAAGGAGGCTTTTTTTCAGATTCTCATGGATGGAACATTCCTTGGTCGCCAGAAGGCGTGTTCCCATGATAACGCCTTCTGCTCCGAGAGATAAGACCGCCAAGAGGCCCCGTCCATCGGCGACGCCACCCCCTCCGATGACCGGAACGGTCAGGGCATCCACAACGCGAGGCACGAGGCAGAGGGTTGTAATGTCGAGCATCCCAGTGGCCCCACCGTTTTCATAACCGACGACGGTCACGGCGTCGACGCCCAGACTCTCTGCCTTCCTGGCATAACGCACACCGACACACTTGTGCATGATCTTGACTTCATTCTTTTTGAGGCGATCGATGAACTCTTCTGGAGCCTTGTGGCCTGAGGTCTCAACGATCCCGATTCCCTCGTCGAGGATGACGTCGATGTACTCGTTATTGTCGATTGGCTGCATAGCGGGAAACATGTTCAGATTCACGGCAATGGGCTTTTTGGTCAATTGCCGGGCCTTGCGGATTTCTTGGCGAAAAGACTCCTTGGTGGGGAACATGGCAGAGGCCATGATGCCCAGGGCACCTGCCTCGGATATGGCCGCTGACCAGGTGGCATCAGAGAGGTGCATCATCGTTCCTCCCAGGATAGGGTACTCGATACCGAGTAACTCGGTGATCCTCGTTTTCATCATGATCCGCCTCCTCCTTCGGGGGACTCCCTTAGCCTATCACGTCGTGCGAGCCGGGAAGATGTCTCTAGAAAGATCGCTTTTCGTGGCTCAGAGGTTTTTTCAACAATTCTAGAGCTGGCCCTTTGGAATCAGTCTTACATGAGTTAACTCATTCTATCGCCCGATCCCCTTCGACTCTGCTCAGGGCAGGCCCTCGGGTTCGCTCAAGCCCGCTGAGTTAGCAGAGCGAGAAGCCTCATGCATGAGACAGCTGCCCCAGTTTTTGAGAGGAAAACTGGGGCAAATGCTTTGCTCTGGATTGGCCTCTCACCAATCCAGAGCAGGTTTTCTCCGAGGCTCCGTATCCTCTGTGAGAGACGAGAAAGGTTGGATTTGCCAAGGCCTGTTGCCGAGAGAATCTTGAATGGTGCCTAGAGCTTCCTTCTCAACCTCTTGGGGAGTCTCAATTTACACCAGGCAAAACACAAAGCAGTGCGCAGGAAGCTCAAAAAACAACTTTACCCTCCTTGACACTGTAAACGCCAGAGACCGTAATCCTCAGATCTAGAATCGACGTGAACGACAGAAAACTCATCGTGAGAAATGGGTCTTCCAAATGGCTTCCCATCCTTCGAAAGACTCTCTCCAGCGCCCCTACCTCTCGAGCGAGATCTGCTATGGGTACGGGTGACATGATCCCGCCAATGGGGAGGGGAAGGGCCCGAAGGAGTTTCCTGTCCTTCACGAGCGCAATGCCCCCTCCCATCCGGAGGACTTCGTCAGCGGCGAGGCGCATGTCCTCAAAATCATGGCCGATAACCATGAGGTTGTGGATATCGTGGCAAAGACTCGAGGCTGCCCCTCCTCTGAGACCGAATCCCGAAAGGAACCCCCTGCCGATCCTCTTTCCGTCCCTTTGAATCAGGCATATCAAGAGGACATCCTGCTCGTGGTCGGGATGAATCAATCCCTCCCGGATGGGCATGGTGACCTCTTTTTTCCCCGTGACGGTCTTGTCCAGGATGTGGATGGCAGGAACTCGAATTGTGCCTCTTTTCGAAGTGTGGATTTCGAGCCACTTCTTGGGAACGGTTTTGATTCGGAAGGGCCTCCCTTCGGTGCCGATGGTTGGGGCAGGAGCCGGGGGGATCGTGAGCGCCCCATCTCTTGCAACGGCACGCCCCCGCTCGATGACCAGATGGGGGGTTGGGTTGGTGAGGTCTCTGACCAAGAGAAGGTCGGCGAGTCTGCCTGGAGCGATTCCCCCGAGGAGGTGGTCGAGGCCAAAGTAGCTCGCCGGGTTCAGGGTCGCCATTCTGATGGCTGGAATAGGATCGATTCCATAGCGGATAGCCTCCCGAACGAGGTGGTCCATATACCCCTTGGTTATGATGTCGCGGGGCAGCATCGTATCCGGAGTCAACATGATTCGATTCAGACTGAGAAAGGGCCTTTGCTTGAACACCATGGCGAGGTGCCTGAGATCGCTCCGGATAGAACCATGTCGCAGCATGACGAAGAGGCCCACTCGGAGGCGTTTGATCACGTCTTCCGGGCTCAGCGCTTCGTGGCATGAGGTGATTCCCTGATAGGCCAACCGGTTGAGCTTCTCAAAGGAGGCTCCCAGGGTATGACCTTCGACGCGTTTACCCAGCCTTCGGGTTAGCTCGATTCTGGCAATTAGATCCTCGTTGCTGTCGAGTAGGCGAATCCAGGAGGAGACCTCGCTCACCCCGAAGACCACCGGGTCCTTAACGAGGTCTTTGAAATGAGCCATTTTGTAGATTTCAGTCCCTTCGAGCCCCGGGAAGGGGGGCGAGGTGGCGGGAATCCCGGAAAAGAACTTGACAGGGTATTTGTCGAAGTCCTTCAGGATTTTCTTGAAACCAGAGGGCCCCAGGGAGGTCGCCAGATCGTGGGAATCCGAGAAGACACTCGTCGTTCCGGTCAAGATCGTCTGATTCGAGAAAGAAGCTGGGTTGAAAAGGACATCGGTATGGGCGTGGGGATCAAAAAAGCCTGGAATTACATAGGATCCTTTTGCCTGAATCACGCGCCTCGCCCGTCTTGAATCTGCCGTTGGGGGACCTACGTAGCGAATCAATGGGCCGCTGATGACGATGTCGCCCGGCAGAATTTCGCCCGTATAGACATTGAGGATTTCTCCGCCTGTGACGAGGAGATCCGGTGGTGACGAATCCCTTACCCTGGGGAACCCGTGTTTCAACGGTTTTCTCATGGCATTGGCCGCCTGTGTTGAAAAGCTCAGCTATCAGAGGTCAGGGCTTAGTAATCAGATATTCATTTTCGTGGAACTCCTGGGAGGATGTCCTCCAGCTCATTTCTGCTAATCCCTGTTCCCTGATCCCCTCGAACGGTCACCGGTGGAATATTACCGTATCTTTACTCCGAAGGAAAACGGGATTTTCAAAAGCGGAGACGATCTGTCTGGAAGCTTCCCCCGTTTTCTCCGCGAATTCTGAACATGGGTCGGCGGTCGGAGTTGGCCGCTATTGATTTTTCAATGTGTGGGTATTAAATTGGGTTGTTTCCCAAAGGGGGCCTTGGTACCGATACGTACCAGTCGGGACGGTGACCGTGAAAAGGCAGGAACCCTATCGGCGCTGGTCGGATTATCTGAAGAGCCTGGCTATCTGGTTTTTCGTAACCCTTGGAGTTTCGATGGCCACCGTGCTTGGTATCTTCAATGGAATCTATTTTGCTATGGATCATTTCCTCAAGGACGACCGGTTCTATGAGGGTTTTGCTTTTTCTGTGGGGATCTCTGCCTGTGGCACGGCCATACTCTTCCTCATGGTCTTCCTGTTTATTCGGAAGATCGGAAAGTATCCCAGAAGGAAGTTCAAGGGAGTCAAAGGGATCCTTTAGCATGGTCAGAGAATTTCGGAAATTGTGTACATCGAGGCCCCGGGTGATGAGGGTCCGAGGAGGGCGGCTGTATGGTTGAGAAGATGGAAAAGATATGGATGGACGGAGAACTGATCGACTGGGAAGAGGCCAAGATTCACGTCCTCACCCACACCTTTCACTATGGTCTGGGAGTTTTTGAGGGCATTCGTTGCTATCGTTGTCACGATGGTTCGTCAGCGGTATTCCGACTCGGCGATCACATTGAACGGCTTTTCCACTCGGGCCACATTGCAGGGATAACGATTCCTTTCTCTAAAGAGCGTGTCTTCGAAGCGTGTAAAGAGACCCTACAGGCGAACAACCTGACCGAGGGCTACATTCGCCCCATCGCTTTCATTGACGAGGGAGTCATGGGGGTTCACCCGGGGGACAATCCCATTCGGGTCTGTATTATCACGTGGCCTTGGGGGGCCTACCTCGGGGAGGAGGCATTGAAACGAGGAATCCGTGTGATGGTTTCCTCCTTCACCCGCCACCATGTCAATGTCATGATGACGAAAGCGAAGATCTGTGGGAACTACGTGAATTCGGTGCTTGCGAAGAAAGAGGCGGTCGGTCGGGGTTACGATGAGGCCGTCATGCTGGATACCGAGGGGTATGTGTCTGAAGGGAGTGGCGAGAATCTGTTTCTGGTCAGAAAGGGACATCTCAAGACGACGTCCCTGACCTCTATTCTGGATGGGATTACGAGGGATTCTGTCATCCGAATTGCCGCTGACAATGGGATCGAGGTGAGGGAGGAGCGGTTTACACGGGATGAACTCTACACTGCCCAAGAGGCGTTTTTCACCGGAACGGCGGCCGAAATTACCCCGATCCGGGAAGTGGACGATCGGACGATCGGTGATGGGAAGCCTGGGTCCATCACGCGCAAGCTTCAGGCCGTCTTCTTCGATGTGGTGAGGGGAAAGGACAAAAAATACAAGGAATGGCTGGATCGGCTCTGAGTCGATAACCGAACCTAGAGTTTTTCGGCTCGTTTTTTTGCCTTTCTCATTTTTTTGGGGAGCCTTCTCGGCGGCCCCTTTTTTCGGGTTCCCCTGATTTCGGGTTGGTCATCTGAATCGTCCGAATCGGACCGCCCTTGACCCATCAAGAAAGCCATTGCCATTTTCTGCTCGAAATCCTCAGAGGCGATCACCGTGGCGTGGTGGCGCTCCGCCTCTCGCTGGATCTCCCGATCTGAGGTCACCACCATGGCCCCGTCTCCGATGTCCCTCGCCATCCGAATGATGACGTCATCAGCCCTCTGCCCCATCCTGGAGAAGATGACACGGATTCCCCTTGGGTCTGTTCTCGGCGTCGGGAGATTTCTCTGGTTCGATCCATCAAATACCACGGTGATCGGGAGAGACCTCCTCTGCCTGTAAAGGGCAAGCCGCCGGATCAATTCCTCTCTCCCCACCCCCAGGTCCGCCCTATCTAGTGGGGCCAAGGATGGAGATCGGCGAATGAGATTGTAGCCGTCAATAATGAGGTGAACCGCCATGACAGGGCGTCGCTCGTCCGGTCAGGGTTCGAGCGTCACGGACCCTTCCGGAGACGGAATTCCAGTCTGTTCTCTCGTCCGGCAATGAGCCTCTGAATATTGGCCCGATGCCGGTAGAATATGAGCGCCCCGATGCAGATGCTCATCATCACGTAGTTCGCCGATCCGGTAAGCATCCAGAGCAGGACCGGCATGAAGGATGCGGCAGACAGGGAGCCCAGAGAGACAATTCTCCAAACAAAAACAACACCTGCAAAGACGAAGAAGTCGATGAGAACCGCCAGGGGACTGATGGCGATGAAGATCCCCAAGGCAGTCGCCACTCCTTTTCCGCCCTTAAAGCGGAGAAAGACCGGGTAGAGGTGTCCCAGGAATGCGGCTATGGCCGCGAGACCCACCCAGACTTGAGAGAAATGCGAAGCCATGGCCAAGGAGACCGGGATAAATCCCTTTAGCGCATCCCCCACGAGCGTCATGAGGGCGAGGGTCTTACCCGCAGCTCGATATATGTTGGTCGCTCCGATATTTCGACTCCCAATCTGCCGAGGGTCTTGTTTGGAAAATGCTTTGGTCAGAAGCAGTCCTGTGGGGACTGAGCCCAAAAGGTAGGAAAAAAGGACGAAGAAAATCTCCATCCTGGTGCTCCGTGATACCAGGATTTCACGAGATGAGGAAAACCCGTCGTGCTCGACCCTTTTCGATCCTCTTGAGGCCGGCGAGGTTACACTCTGTCTATCACACCACCTCGATTCCGTCAATTCGTTGGTTCATATGAGCCACGTTCGCTCCAGAGCATTTTTCGGCGTGGACTCGCCAGGTTGAGACGGGGACGGAGCTCTCGCAGGACTGGTCAATGATTGGGGGTTTCCAATTCCCATGAGATCGACTATAAAGGAAAAACGGTGGTTGATTCTCGTCAGGAGGTCGACAAGGCATAATGGAAACAGGACAAAGTTATCTGCTGAAGGCTTTCTCTCTCTCCGTGCCGACCAGGATCGTTTATGGGGTTGGCGTTTCGAAACAGGTGGTTGATGAGGTCCATTGGTGTGGGGGCAAGAAGGCATTCCTTGTCACAGATCCCGGGATTGTCCAGGCAGGGCTGGTTCGCCCGATTGTCGATCTGCTTCAGCAACACCGGATTCCGCTTAAGGTCTTTGACGAAGTCGAGGTGAACCCGCGAGCAGAAACGGTGAACCGGGCTGCCCACATGGCTCAAAAAGAGGGGATCGACGTCATTCTGGCTGTTGGAGGCGGGAGTAGTTTGGATGCGGCAAAGGGGATCGCAGTGGTCGTGAGCCACGGCGGGACGGTCCACGACTATGAGGTATTCGAAAAGCCGATCCACCCTGTGACCCCGATGATCGCCATCCCGACCACCGCCGGTACCGGGAGCGAAGTAACCGCAGGAGCCGTCATCACCGACACGAAGAGAAGGGTGAAAATGACTGTGGGGAAGCCGCATTTGGCCCCCGCCGTGGCTTTGGTTGACCCAGAACTCACCCTGACCCTGCCTCCCGCCATTACCGCGGCCACCGGCATCGATGCCTTGACCCATGCGATCGAGGCGTACATAGACCGTCGTGCCAATCCCTTCAGTGACGCACTGAGTCTCTGTGCGATCGAGCTGATATCCCTTTATCTCAGGCGGGCTGTCCGGAGGGGCCAAGACCTCGAGGCTCGGGGTGGCATGATGCTGGCGAGCTTATTCGCCGGAATTTCTTTTGCCAATGCGGGAGTCGCCGGGGTGCATTGCATGGCCGAGGCACTGGGTGGCCTGTTCGATGTTCCCCATGGAGTGGCGAACGCCATATTCCTCCCCTATGTCATGGGATACAATCGGCCTGAGGTCGCCGAGCGCACTGCAAGGATCGGATACGCCATGGGCGTCGATAAGGCGAGGTTTCCCGATTTCGATGAGGCTTCTCGGCAGGCCGTACGGCTGGTTTGTGACCTTGTCCGGGAACTCGAGATTCCAAAATTGAGAGACACGGACATACACTCGGAAGATATCGCGCCTTTGGCCGTCCAGGCGCATCAGAACACGGGCACCCCTTTTAATGTTCGAGAGATTGGGGAGGAGGATTACCTGGAGTTATTCAGAAAGGCATTCCACGAGGAAGACCCGCTCTGATAAAGGATTTCTTGGCGATGGGTCAAAAAATTGCGTTGGGAGAGCGAAATACGCACTTTTAAGTGCGGACTGCCTATTTTCCCTTCTTCTCCTCTTTTTTTGTTGATCTCTTTTCTCCGACCTTGTCCATAATCTTTGTGGCCATTTCCGGGATCTTCTCAAAGACCGCCTCGATGGCTCCTCCCTTTTTGATGCCGTGGAAGGAGATCTCTCCCCCTTTGACGGCGATGAAGGCAATGGGTTCAATCCGGATGCCTCCTCCTCCGCCACCCCCTTCCCCTTTTGATTCGGCTTTGATGCCGCCCGATCCACCACCGGCACCAATACCTAAGGAGACCCTTAAGATGGGGATCAGGGTGAACTCTCCAGCTTTAAACTCCTTCCCGACGATCGTTTCCGTCTTGGCGATACTTCTAAATTCCTCCAACAGGGTCTTAATAAGACTCTCAGGCACGCTTGCGATGGTGGTTCCTCCTTTTGGTGCTCTTCTTTATGGATAGGAGCGTTTTGATGATGTGTCGATAGGGGAGGCGGATAAAAAGCCCCGCGGCCGCTATGGCAACTCTATAGGGACGGAACAACAACCACCCCCTCACGTAGTTGATATTCTGGAAGTTCGCCGAGAGTTTCACGTCCTCGAGGGAAACACTGGCAAAGATCCCGGCGAGTACCCCGTTCCACATTGGGTCCGGGGTTGAGACACTCGCTTCCATTTCTCGGATCGAGAACGACCGAAAAAGGTCCAGAATCGAGCGATAGCCTCTCTGGAGGAGTTCGATCATCAGTTCCCGCTCCTTGAGGAGAAGTTTTCCGGCAACGCTGATTCTCCCCTTTTTCGTCTCCTCGGGTTTTTCTTTCGGCTTCTTTGTTTCCTTCCTGATTACCGGGACTTCTTTTGCGGGCTTCAGCCGCTTCCTGGCGAGGCTTTTTGTAAAGGAGAGGCCCATCCATCCCACGTGGAGAGACCTCTGGGTCGAATCGAATCTCAAGGAAACGGGAATCAGGAGGAGCGCGGCAATTCCCAGAAGAATGGCCAGGAGAAT
>CAYFYO010000062.1:0-23567 GCA_964347335.1 uncultured Thermodesulfobacteriota bacterium | reverse complement strand
AGGTTTCTTAGTTACTCTTTTCCCTCTTGACAGGAGCGATATAGGATGTCCCCTACGTGTTACCTCTCTATGAACAGGATGATTGCATTTTTGGGAAATCCAAAGCCGACCCTCAATAGGCACACTCCATTGTTTGAAGAATCCAAATGATAGTGCTTTACCTCAGCCTCGGTTACATAGCTCTCTCCGTCAAGATTGAGTTCTAATACCGTCCGATGATGAGGCTCCTTGCCGAGTAGTTCGAACACCTCAACCGCGGTTTCTAAAAGTAGAGGGGATTTGATCATGATCCCTCTTCTGGATGCATTCACTGTAGTACCCTTGAGGCGGAAGCTTCCGATGCCAAAATGCACAGGGCATTTGACAAACATTCTCTTACTTCGTCTCTCATTAAAGTCAACGATATGTTTAGCCATCATCTAGGTTCCCCAAAAGCCCTCGGGAGTGCATGCTTCTCCGCCGTGACACGATTACCTCAAAGCGATGACAGCGGAAACCCTCAAAGAAGGGACTTCCCATCTTCTGGGTGGGAAAACAGGGGCCATCAGTGGGAGACGGCCCCGTGTTGCCCTCTGTTAATCAAGCCTGGCGCGAAACCCCCTAGTCAAAGCAGATTTGGCCGATTTGTGTACCCCACATGAAGGTATTAATGACTTTCTCTCCGACGATCCATGCACATGCCGGATCCTCCGGGTCGACCGTTACGGCCGAGTAACGACCCCATGGGAACATGAAATACACGCTGTCACTTGTGATTAAATGCGATCCAGGTCCAATGGCGAGATCGGTGGCCTCGGCACCGGAGAAACGTACCTGCGGGTTAAGTCCTTCTGGCAGAGGATAGGCGTCTGTCGAAGACCAGACCACGAACACGTCTTTATTGAGGTTAGCGGCAATCGAGGCCATCCAGTCGCTTGATGTTGTGCTTGCGAAGGTCTCACCATACCGGATTGCAACATTTGTCGCTATGTCGAATTCGTACCATCTTAGCGTAGAGAGCTCGTTCCGTGGGAAGGGCAGGTTGGGGTTACGAATTGCATGAATCTGAAAGAGCGAGTCTCCAACTTGGCTGCTTGCGTTGACGAAACGAGCGTCGAGCGTGTCTATCGTAGGCCCAGATCCAGGGCCTGGTCCAGGCTGGATTGCACTGGGCGGTATCGAATAAAACGGGACCGGGATGGTAGACATGGCAAGCTCAGTGTGGCTAGGCCGGCTGGAATTCGTCAGCCTGTACTTCGTGATCATAGTGCCCGCCGGGGGCGCTGCCACGAGAAATGTGTTGCCATTATCATCTAGCACGATGGGTGGTGCGAGGGTACCCACCAAGCCATCAAACACAGGGACCTCCTCTAGATCTAAGCCATTATAGAGACGCGCCTTGGCCAGGGCAAAGGCCCTGGCTCCCTTAAACACACCACCCACGCTGTCCTGGAAGACATTCCCCGTGAAGATGACCGCATCCTGATCCAGGCCGACTTGACCGTAGTCCCAGAAATCGCCAAGGTCGAGGTTAACATTGACCCAGTATGCGTAAAAGTCGCCTGTTGGATCGGCCGTTTCAGAAACCAGCACACGGATCCACTGGACCGTGGGCGATGAGCTAAGAAGCCTGGCATAGATCACCCAGCGGTTCCAGATGCTGTCATACAGGACCCGTGCCTCAGAGAACCACCCCCTACCAGTGTCCTGGTCCAAAAGATAGGAGAATAAAACCCGGTCGTTGGGTGGCTCTTTGTTGTAGAACGCGAGAAACCTATTGACTACCTGGCAGAAATGGTTCTTTCCAACTGCGCCATGAGGATCAGCCAGTACAACGGTGGTAATGAACTGGTTAAGCCCTTCGAAGTTTGCAAGAACCAGGTCCGGCGCAACAGATGGTTCCAGGAGACTGGACGAGAAAGGCGATACCACGCCCAGGTCTTGCAGATCTCCAGGGAGGGCTAAAGTACGGGCTGTTAGGACCTCCTTGGCGGCGTGATACTCGGCCGGGCTCATCGTCGGCCGGAAAGTCCCCTGACCACTCTCAGGCAGTGTCGCTGGCGAGGATTCTGTCGTCTGCATAAGGGGATTATAAAGGAAATCTTCCAGCGGTCCCTTTGACGCTTCGGCTATGTCTAAGAAACCCACCGGTTCAATCAATGTTTCAGCCACTACTGGTTCCAGAGCCTCTGTTCGAAGGGCTGGCTGAACGAGTAAGCCCAGGACGATTAGAGCAATGAGCGAAAGCACGGTTTTGCCGGACTTACGACTTACGAAAATACTCCGGGTCTCCATGTCCCTCTACCTCCTTTCGTTCACATGCACTTGCATATGCAAGAGAAAGAACGCAAACCTATTCCTGGCAAAGCTAGATAATAAGATAAGGACCTCCAAGGGGTTCCAAAAAACTCCCTTGGAGGCTTCGTATCGGCATTTTCCGGAAACCCTTCGACATGCCAAACTCCAGAATAGCCAGCAATTTCGCAGGCAGACTTGTATGGAAGCTAAATCATGGGGCTCGTGGTGCACATGACATGCGATCTGTGTTCACCCTTCGGGAGGACCCCTCAATTGACCAGATGCGAATAAAGATGCTAAGCCACTGAGTTCTGGCGAAAGCCGGTCTATGGTGATACCGCGAAGCCTCACTCGAATCCCCTTGTTATTTCTCTTCAATGATTCCGAAGGTCTCCTCATAACGTTCAATCGACTCACCAAGAGTTTCTAGCAAGGCCTTTGCATAGTTTGGACTGGTTACGATCCTTGTGTGAACCTTTTCTTTTTCCCCCTCAGGGTACGACTGGCCGAAGTCGAGCACGAATTCGAATGCGTTATAACCGATTTTGAAATAGTTGGCATATCGCCCCTCAAGTCGGCGAGTCCCCCGAGACACCTGTGGTCCATGCTTCATTCGCATCTCAGCGGCCCATGGTTTTCACTTCGACTCACTGGCAATAGGGCCGAAAAGCATTAAAACGTTAATAAAGGAAAAGAAAGTAGAAAAAAGTAGAATGTAGTAGGCATTTGAGCAAGATGGGTGCCAATTGGACGCCGTCAGGGATCTGTCCCTCAACGTATTGATACGCAATGGTTTTTCACAGGATGCGATTATTCTGGCTTTCGGTCTTTAGCCACGAAGTGTCACAGGGAGTGATACACGTTATCATACGATCGAAAGAGAAAAACGGAGCAGCGAAGTACGGTAGCAGAGGCGAAGCCTTATGGGAGCGTGGAAGTTCGGGGTGCAGGTGGGAGTGGGAAAGCCGAGGGGGACTTGCTTAGCGTGTCACACGTCTCTGTTACACCATAAAACCACAATGTGACAATATTTTCGCCGGGTTCTCCATCATGCCGCCGGCCTGGTGGTAATGTGATACTTGGCCATCTTCCGATAAAGGGTCATTCGTGACCAGTGGAGCTTCTGAGCAGCCTTGCACTTATTCCAGTTGGTGGCGAAGAGGGTGGACAGCAGCCGGTCCCGCTCGCTTTCGGGAAGCCTTGCTGCCTCTTTGAGGCGCCTCTGGAACATTTCAGGCAGGTCAATGAGAGTGATTCTCCGGGAGGGTAGGTTAATGAAAGTGGCTTCTAAGAAGTTCTTCAGCTCGCGGACGTTGCCCGGCCAATTATAATGGAGCAAAGAGACTAGGGTCTCTTCGCTGAAGCCTTCGACCTCACAAGCGAAACGGTGGTTCAATTCCCGGATGTAATGCTCAATCAAGCTTAAGATGTCCTCCTTCCGCTCGCGCAGCGGCGGCATGTTGACTCGAGCCACATTGAGCCGGTAGTAGAGATCCTTTCTGAGCTTGCCTTCTGAAACCAATCGCTCCGGGTTTTGATTGGTTGCGGCAATAATCCTGACGTCGAGTGGAATGTCCAGCTTTCCCCCCAGACGATTGACCTCCTTCCTTTCGATAGCTCTCAAGATTTTCGCTTGGGCGTATGGGCTCATGTCGCCGATCTCATCCAGAAAGACGGTTCCTCCATCGGCCAGCTCAAATTTCCCCAGTTTTGTGGCGACAGCTCCTGTGAAAGCTCCCCGTTCGTGACCGAACAACTCGCTTTCCAGCAGGCTCTCGGGGAGAGCGGCACAATTGATACAGACAAAAAGCCTCCTAAGCCTCAGGCTATTCTGGTGGATTAACTCAGCCGCCAGTTCTTTGCCTGTCCCTGTTTCACCCGTGATGAGAATAGTGCTGTCCGTCACGGCAACCTTGAGGAGGTACCTCCTGATCTCCTGCATTGCCTCGCTCTCGCCGATCATAGGCTGATCGTTGTTAAGGTCAGGGGCACTTATCTTATGATGAGCGAGGCTCCGCTTGACACTTGCCATAAACTCGCTCCACGAGAATGGCAGTTTTAGGTAGTCGTTGACCCCCGCCCGGAGGGCGGCAATAACCTGCCTTTCGGAGCTGTGCCTGGTGATCAGGATGAGCGATACCCTCCTATCATAGTTACGGATTTTCTTCGCTAACTCCAGTTCGTACCAGGTAAAATCGGGGGAAGAACCGACGATGACGAGGTCCGGACTCTTGCTTTTAAATAACTCGAGGACGTCTTTTGTGTCACATGCTTCGATGACATCAAACCCGTGCCTGACGAGCCTGCACTTCATGTTTTGACGCAGGATTTGGTCCTTTTCAGCAATCAGGATAGCCGGTTTATTCATGCCACTGAATCCAGGTACAGAGTCTACCACTCAGGTTACGGGATTCACTCATGCAGGGCTGCGGGAATTTGGTTCGGCATAAGGTTGCGGCGAGGATTGTAGAGAGAACTCTTAGGCTGGGAAATCAAAGACGAAGAAACCATCGAGGCATCGTTTCGTCGTCAAGGTTGAGCGCGTGAACCTCTGTGATAACCAACTGAGCGGAAGATTTGAGATCCAAGCGGATTACACGAGCATTCACAGGGATTCCCCGCAGCCCACCAGGAAAATCTTCTAATTTTCTTCTTTAATTGGCCTCCTTTTGCTTCTTGCCAGCTGTTAAACACTGTCAAACCATATCAATAGCAGTTAACGGGACATCATGTCAAGAAAAAACGAATAAAATAAAACGCGCACATGGGAATAGTCACACTTCATGTTGACTTTATTTAGCCCCTCCTGGCCCACGCCATACTTGACAAACGCACAACCGTCGAAGGATCAAATGTCCGACTCAGGCAATGCTATGGGCATTTAGGCGCCATATGGTGAAGTTGAGTCCTGCCGCAAAGGCCACCCAGAGAAGATAGGGTAGTAAGAGGTAACCGGCGACAGGCGATGCTCGCCAAAAGGCAATCACTGTTGCCAGTATGGCGAACCAAAGCATGATGATTTCCAAAAACGCCACCCCGGGAAGCCGGAGCCCAAAGAAGAGAATCGACCATGCAGCGTTAAGTGCCAGCTGCAACATGAATAGCGTGATGGGTACCGCCGCCTTGGAGAGCCCGTATTGTCGCCACACAAGCCATACTGCTACGGCCATCATGAGATACAAAACCGACCAGACAGGCCCAAAAACCCAGTCAGATGGCGTCCACGACGGCTTGATGAGTCCTGCATACCAGCCTGGAATCGACGGTGTGGTAAAGATCGATCCCAGAAATGCAGCACCGAAACATAGGGCAATCCATATGCCGAGGCCGATGAGTGAACGTGAGAGACTCATCCCGAAACCTTTGAGACCATCTCCTGTTTGCCTGGATCTCGAATTCTTGCCGGCTTTTCAATTCGTCGAGGAGCCAAGGGACTTTGTTCCGATTATTTCGGTTCGGTCGGATATTCGGCCTCAACCCATTCGTTCCAGCCGCCCTTGAGGGGGTAAACCGTCGTATATCCTTTGTCCATGAGTTTCTGTGCCAACCTGGCACTCGTCGCCTCATTGTCTCAGGCGCAGTAAAGGACCAGCGTCTTATCCTTGGAATAATTGTCGGCCCATGAATTGAATTTCTTCGGATTCTCGCGGATGGCGCCGGTTATTTTTCTTTCACCCTTTCCCCAATCCTTATGCACTCGCACATCCAAGATGACCAGGTTAGGGTCTCCAAGCATTGCCTTCAGGTCCTCCTTGGATATCCTGGAAGCTTCCGCAGCCATGGCTCCTATGGCTGATAACCCTAAAGCGGCCAGGACAATGCCCGTTGCGACGATTCGCAGGCTTTTACCTCTCATCCTGTCAACCCCTTTCTTTTTCGATTTTTTCCCGGATGTTTTTTGCAAACTGCTCTGCCATTCCCTTTGCCATGCCACTCATGATCTTTTCCCCGAAGCCGACGAGTCCCTCACCAAGTCTTGTGTCAGCTGCGTAGGACACCTCGACTTCATCTCGGGCAGTTTCCCTGAGGTCGATGACCGTATCGAGCTGGAAGGTTCCCGCTCCGATATCAGCCCTTCCCTCCGTAACAGACCTCAAGTGACGAGGGGGGTCCATTTCTGTGACCGTCGTTTTCGATTTTACCGCGATCGAGATGATGGGCAGTTTGACTGCGATGGTACTCTCATAAGTATTCTCTCCGATAATTTCGATCTTTTCACATCCAGGTATACAGGAACCGATTTTTTCCGGGTCAAGCATGAACGCCCAGACTTCCTGGATGGAGGCCTTCACACGAAACTTCTCTTTAACGATCATGAGACAACTCCCTCTGATTTTGGTCCGTTTTTATCGTCTGCTCAGGTTGCTTCCTTTGTTTCTGCATTTCGACCGCTATTCTCACGGTTTGGAAGTGGATATCGACCGTATCGTGAATCCGTCGAGCGTAGCCTCCGCCCATGGTGATGGCGACTGGCAGGCTTCCGCGTTGGAGATACTGGAGAACCACTCGGTCTCGCCGGGCGAGTCCCTCCATGGTCAGGGCGAGACGCCCGAAACCGTCATCCACATAAGGGTCGGCACCGGCAAGGTAGATCGCGAAATCAGCACTGGCCAGTTCGAGAGCCCGGAGCAATCCCGCCTCAAGGGCATCGAGATAGGCGTCGTCGTCGGCCCCCTCCTGGAGCGCAATATCTAGGTCACTCTTCACCTTACGGAAGGGAAACCCATTCTCACAATGAATAGAGAAAGTGAAGATAGAAGGCTCGTCGGCAAGGATCGCCGCGGTGCCGTTTCCCTGGTGGGCGTCGCAGTCGATAATGACAGGTCGCCGGGCTCGGCCTTCAGCCTGCATCACACGCGAAGCAATGGCGCTGTCGTTAAACACGCAGTAACCCTGACCATAGTCTCGAAAGGCATGATGGGTGCCGCCGGCGAGACTGATGGCCAAACCGTCTTCCACGGCAGCGCGGCAGGCCTCAATGGTCGCGCCACACGACCGGCGGGCGCGTTCGACCATCTCCACGGACCAGGGAAACCCGATGCGTCGAATTTCCCGCTCTGTCAATTCTCCATGCTGGACACGACTGAGATACTCTGGATCATGAGCTTGAAGGATCTCTTCATCACTCGCCGCATGGGAAACGTGCAGGTTTTCTCTAGGAACCAACCCGGCTTCACAGACCTTTTGCCTGAGAAGGGAGTATTTCTCCATTGGAAAGCGGTGTCCCCTCGGGAGAGAGAGCACGAAATCATCGGTGTAGAAAATCTTCAAGCCTAGTCACTCCTGGCATTGACAATTCTGTCGAAGGGATTCGCGTGGGCGGTTTGTGTCTGCTTTTTCCCAGAGGCGTAGCGCTCTATCTTTATCCTCTCAAACGTGATTCCGCAATTGAAGTTCCAAGGGATGTGGGTGGAGATAGTACTGCGCCCTGAGATAAGGTTGATCATATTTGCGGACATAGTGATTGATCAGGGTGATGGGTACGATCAGAGGAACGAACTCTTTATGGAAGTGATCGATGACCTCAAGGAGTTCCTTTTTCTCGTCCCCGGAGAGTTGCGTCTTAAAATATCCTACAATGTGCATGAGGACGTTTGTATTTTTCTTGACGGTCGTTTTGAGACGAAGGGCCTCCATGAGGAACTTCTGATACGCTTCGTAGAGTTCTTCCTCCGGGAGGTTTTTGGCCTGAGCAACGAGTTTTCCCATCATCCGATGATGCTGAGGACTGTGCGAGAGGATCAGCATCTTGTGTTTGGTGTGAAATTCGACCAGGTTACCCCGGTTTCTTCCGTCTGCCAGGGTTTCTCTCCACCGCTTGAAGACAAAGATCCGTTCGATGAAATTCTCACGGAGCCTGGGATCATGCAAGCGGCCCTCATCTTCGACTGGCAACAAGGGAAAGTGCTCCATGAAAACGCGAGCGAAAATGCCCACGCCTTTTTTCGCGGGGACGCCGTTTTTGTCGTAGACTTTGATGCGTTCCATGCCGCTACTGGGTGATTTACTCTTGAAAATATAGCCGCAAAGGCCCTCCTTCTCCAAGTCAGCGACTCTTGCCCTTGCCCAATGGGCCATGCGGTCCGTGTAATCCTGACTCGTTTGAGAAGTAACGAGGCGAGGCGACTCTGGGTTTCCCACCAGGCGAAGCGGCTCGCGAGGCGTGGGAAGACCGCATTCCACTTCAGGGCAGACCGGAACGTACTGGACGAACTTGCCCAGCGTATCGGTGAGAAACCGATCGAGTTTGTGCTCGCCGTTCCATCGGACTTTCTCACCGAGCAAACAAGAGCTAATCCCGAGTTTGATGCTCGTTTCCATTGATTCTTCTCCCGAAGACTGGGCACCAGATGGCACCTAATCTTCTCACGCCAACATCTACTTCAATATAGCCTCGTCGACGCGAATCTTCCACATTTATGAGCCCACCCGTATTTTCCTCGCCATTGACAGATAAATGACAGCGAAACAAATCCCAATGCTTTACGAGGGAGATGGACTCATTTTGTCCCTCCAAGGCATCAGCTGATTTTCTTTTCGCATTGACAACGTCGATAGAGGAGTAATTGAGGTGGTGGCTGGAGACGTCAGGAGAGAGCTCGAAGCCCTCCCCTCGCACTCCACATTAGGTTCGAAGTTTAAGATTAGGTCTGCGCCAATTTGAACATCATGCTGGCGATCGCTTTTCTCTCGTCAGGGGTTCCGACACCCCACATCGCTTTGAGTAGCTCTTCCTCTTTCGTTGCAGGACAGACTTTCTCAGCAAGGAAATCTCCGACCTTGACAGCCAGATCTTTAATGACTTCGTCTGAAACGCCGAACTTCTTGGCCTCACCGATGGCTTCTTTCAGCGTCCCTCTCCAGGTTTCCCAATCCTTTACGAAATCCAATGCATTAACACACTTCGCTGTTTCCATGGTCATTTCCCCCTTTAAAGGTTTTTTTGAGTTTAGATTTAATATAATAAATGGGTGTCCGCGTTTTCAAGATCGCTAAAGTCCTGATGCCTCTTTTCCGATATCGTATCTTGAGTTCTAAGTCTCCAGAGAGAAGAGGTGAAGATCATGCCGAGGATTGAAAACAAGGTGGTGGTCCATTTTCGGGACGGGAGAATCGTCAAGGGGTTCACTCACGATTTCAATCCCAATAAGGAGACCTTTCATGTGACCGATGTTCACAATGAAAACGAGGTGGCAGAGGTTTCCACCGTGCTCATGAAGGCGGTCTTTTTCGTCAAGACTTTCGAAGGCGACAAAAATCATCCAGATCCCGAAGATTTCTCCCTCGAGAGCCTACACAGTGCTCATGGCCTAAAAATGAAAGTGACTTTTTTCGACGGGGAAGTCATGTACGGGACGACCCACGGCTATTCGCCGCAAAGGAAGGGGTTCTTTATTTTTCCAGCGGATAAGACAATCAACAACGATAGGGTCTTTGTGATCAAGGATTCGACAACTGCGGTCGAAACCTGGCGATAGGATTGGCGGTTCACGCGACTGGTTTTCCGTCTCCTGTGGCTTTTGACGTCATGGCTTTGGAGGCACGAAGCAACACGCCTTTTGTCGTCGGTGAGCTGTCAAATCCAGTCTCGGCGACGAGTTCCGCATCAGCAAAGCCAGCCTTTCTCAGAAGCGCCAGGAAATCCTTTCCTGGTATGGCGCCGCCTTCTCACTTGGCCCAACTTTCGACCCTGGTTTTTTTGTCTCGGGGCAGTTCACCCTTCAGCATTTGATCCGCCACCATGAGTCTCCCGCCCGGCTTTAATACCTGAAATACCTCTTTCAGGGCCTTTGCCTTGTCTGGAACGAGATTGAAGACGCCATTCGAGATCACGACATCGAATGTCTTGTCGAGGAAAGGCAAACGCTCGGCTGAGGCCTCAAGGAACGTGACGGTGAGGAGAGATGACCGGGAAAGGCTCTTTGTGGCCCGATTCAACATCTCAGGGATCATGTCGATGCCGAGGACGGTTCCGGTGGGGCCTGCGAATATGGCTGCCGCGAGTGTATCCACGCCACCGCCACACCCGATGTCCAGGATTCTCTCTCCCCTGTGAATTGGACCCAGACTGAAAGGGTTACCCACACCGCAATAGGAATCAATGGCGGTCTCAGAGAGGACCTGGAAAACGCTCGGGTCGTACCTCAAAGCTTCAAGGCCTCTTCGGCCCGTCGGGTAACGGAAGAGGCCTCTCGGATTGATGGCGACTTTCGCATATTTTTGCCGGAGACCCTCTTTGATCTGTTCCCGATCTTCGGTGGTGAATCTATGTTCCATCCTTGGGTATGCTTCCGCGCTTTGAGCGCGCACTCAGGTCAACCTGAACCCTGATCAAAAGGGAATGGGGAGACGGTCAGATCAAAATCCCTTCTTTCCAGCCGACCTTGATCAAATCGATTCGTTTCGGGTCACCGACGCCCACGTGATGTCTGATATCGGCATAGGTCACATGGTGTGTCAATTTGGGAAAGGGCCTGTCTTCGCCAAAATAATCTCGGCGTTTGGCTGAGAGCAATTGCACGCCGATAGCATCGGCAGCGACGGGATCGGTCGAGAGGAGGATGCCTCGATAATCCCAGACATATTTGGGGTTGTAATGGTGGGCGCCACGGCCGTGAAAAAGCGGTTGAAGAACAACCAGCACATTGAGTCGGGTTTTGTCCTTCACAATGGGCAAGGTCCAGATACGCCCAAGGTTAGCACAGGCATTGGAATGGTACCAGAAGGGGAGTGCGACAAACATAATGTAGTTCTTCAAACACCCACCGATCCCGGACCAGTGGTGGGTGCGCAACGGACGCGCATTGATGAGTCTCGTGCAGTTTGCCAGTGTTGTGCGCGCACCGCGATCGTCCATGGAGATGCTACCCGCGGGCACTCCCGAGTCTATGACGCGGCGTAAGATCGCAGTCTCAACTGCTCTTGGAGTGGGCAGATATGACCATACGTTCGTCTTGACGCCGACAGGGCCGTTTGGTTCGATCAGCTTGCGCCAGGCCTCAACCGTGTCGTCAATTTCCAGGAGTGTCTTCAGGCCGTCATCGAGCATTTTCTGGATCACCTCTGGATTCGGATTCCAATTCCCGTCGAGTGCATCTGGATGCCGTACTAGGACAATCCTGGATCGCCGCTCGGAATTAGCGCCCTCATCCGCCATAACCTTTGTTCCGAGAACGGTTGCCAGTGTCGTATATGCACCTGCACGCAGGAAATCGCGACGGGTGATCACGTGTTTTTGTTTTTTCATTGTTTTCCCTCTAAATTTGAACGGACAGCGTCCAAAAGCGCACGAGCTGAGCTTTCGGAAGGGGCGTCGAGAACCGCCGTGACCAGCGTGGAATGTAAAGCTGTTGCCGTCCATTTGCCATTTTCAGTCTGAACAATGCCTTTTTCCATTGCGTCGGGCATGTATGCACTAAGAAAACTCTCGAAGGCCCGTTTCGCGCGTTCGGTTCCCGGGTACCTAATCAGCAATAAATAGGGCTTCTCCTCCTCAGAAGTGTACCTTGCGAGCACCGCTTCTGTCCGTCTGTCAAGGAGCAGGATATTCTCGTCCGCGAGATAATAATGGAGATTCAGTATGTTGTGGTCGTGAAAATAGCGGATGGAACGCGCGATTAATCCCCGATCTGGCAATGATGAGAGTAATTCCGGTTTGTCGCCGATCGACTGAATCGCATTTTCTACGGCTCTTGCGAGCGCAGAAATAGCCTCCCTGCTTTCCACGGTCTCCTCATAGGCCATGATTGACACAAAAAAACGATCCTTGTAAAACCGCAGCAATCCAGCGTCGTATTCTCCCCCTTGTCCAATCCCGATCTCCTCACCTTCGAGTTCGGCCGTGAATACACCAAAAGCATCTTGCGCCGTGCCCATATCATAGATATCCATGACAATGTCTGGCGCCCCTGGTCTGGTATACCGATGAACGTAAACCTTCCGAAAATGGTAAGCCAGATAAAGCTCTGCACCGCCATCAATATACTTGAAGAGCGTCTTCCTGTTGTATTCACGCACTTCGGAATCTGCGGACCAGCCGTTGATCTGCTTTGGAACATTGCGGAGCATGTGCCCAGACCTTCTCATCGAACATGAAAAAAGCGTTGTGACGACCAGTGTCGTTGTGACGAGAATCGGAAGGGTTTGATGCCCGTTGAAAAGGTTCATGGTTTAACCCTGTGTTGACTCAAACATAGAGCCCCTTCCCATGTAAAGAGTCCGTATCGCAGCATCTCGTCACCACCCGAAAACCAGAATCATCTATTGAACTCTTACTGAAACTGTGTTTCTGAGTCAAGTGCAATGTCCTTTACGTTCTCCAAAGAAGCAATCGCAGTGGACGACGTGAGAGTAACGTTCTCCCCTTATGCTATAATTCGTTTTGACTCTCCCTCGAGCGGGAATCACCCCATGTATGTCTTTCTGGATAAGTTTTTTCTTGTATTTCATTCTGCACTGATCGTTTTCAGTCTTTGCGGATGGTTGTGGAAAAAGACGCGGGTGGCCAATCTCATTGTTTTGGGCATGATCGGACTCTCCTGGTTCGGCCTGGGAATATGGTACGGCTTCGGTTTCTGCCCGAGTACGGAATGGCACTGGCAGGTGAGAATGAAGCTGGGATATGACGACATGCCAGGCTCCTACACGAAGTTCCTTGTTGATTCTGTGACGGGACTTGACGTGAATGCGACGGTGGTCGATGCGGGGACACTTCTCTTTTTCATACTGGCTTTATTGGCCTCGGTCGCGGTCAATATGAGAGATTGGAGAAGGAAGTGAGGACTATTTGAATACCTTCGCGTCAAGCAGCTTGTCGACGAGCTGGGAAACCACTTCCGGAATCTCACCCTCGAGTATTTCTCCTCCCCGTCGCTGCTCAGGCCTGACTACTCGGGCGACCCAGGTTGGAGATCCATCGAGTCCCAATCGGCTCTGATCAACGGGTAGATCGGCTGCAGTCCATGTCGGAATTTCGGTCTTCGCCGCTTTCCTGATCCCCAGAAGAGAGGGAAGTCTGGGTTCGTTGATGTCCTTTACGACGGTCATCAATGCGGGAAGTGAGGATTCTACAGCCTGTACTCCCCCTTCCAGCATTCTCTCGACGATCAGTTTTTTGTTCTCCGGCTTTATCTCTCTCACCTTGGAGACATAGGTGAGTTGGGGAATTTTCAGGTAAGTCGCGATGCTCGGCCCGACCTGCGCGGTATCGCCGTCAACGGCCTGTTTTCCACAGATCACGAGATCGACGTCGCCGATCTTTTCGATGGCCTTGGAAAGCGTGTAGGCTGTGGCCAACGTGTCGGCGCCGGCAAATGCCGTATCACAGAGAAGATATGCTTGATCGGCACCCATGGCCAGGGCATTTCGGAGGACATCAACGGCCTGGGGAGGTCCCATTGTGATGACATGAACTTCCCCGCCATGCTTTTCACGAATGAGGAGGGCCTCCTCAATGGCAAATTCATCAAAGGGATTCGTGATGTGCTCCACCCCTTCGAGCATGAGTGTGCTCGTTTCTGTGTCGATCTTGATGTCGGCGGCAGTATCCGGGACTTGCTTGACACACGCGACAATCTTCACTTGAAACCCCCTTAACCCGGCGATTCACATATCTTGATTCGTACCTTGGCTCGTCAATCAACCATTCGGTTTGAAGAGGGAACCACGGGTACCTGATCTGTGAAATTCGAGGCGATGGACTCTTTTATCACATTTTCGATTCTTTTTTCCACCCGCTTTGAGGAGAACATCGATTCTGGTGAGTCCACCGAAGAGCCTCTGTTGCATAGTAGATTAGAGGACATCCCGCAGGCAGAACTGTTTTCCTGTGTGGCGCCTGGGAGTTGAAAGGCCACTTCGGAGGAGGGACGAAGTGTGGCTCAATTCGGAAAGGCAGGCATGGGGTAAGTGCCTTTCGAGGTCGGAAGCGCTTATGATATGATGTTTTGAAATCCCATGACGGGAAGCGATCATAAGGGTCATTCTCACCGTGCGAGAGGGAGGAAGAAAATGGGTGAAAACGTCTGCTATGGAGATCATGTCGGACATCTCTGCGTTTTGGCGAGTGACGAGAAATTCGAAGAGATCAAACAGCTAACGAGAAATCCGGAATATATCTGTTTCAATTGCGGCAGGGTGGCTGATTGCGAGGCGAATCTGTGTAACCCGATGCCTCTAAAGTAATTGAATCGGAATGGCGAAGAGTCCCCAATCGAAAATACCCGAACCAGAATTTCATGATTGGAGATTCGGAGACCCTCAGAGAAGGCCATGTGAAGACCAGACAAAGCGCTCGAGTTTTGATCCGTTTTCGTGCTGGAGGAGAGCCAAAAGGTGTCGCCTTCTGACGTAACAATTGTCGGTGCTGGGCTTTCGGGTCTCGCTTGCGCGTTGCCTCTCCATCAGAGTGGGATCTCGGTGGGCATTTTGGAGGCGTCCGACGGGATCGGCGGTCGAGTCCGCACCGACCGGATGGATGGCTTTTTGCTCGACCGGGGATTCCAGGTCTTTTTGACCGCTTACCCTGAGGCACGACACGTTCTCGATTACGCCGCCCTGGACTTCCGCCCTTTTTACCCAGGCGCCCTGGTCCGCTTCAGCGGGCGATTCCACCGAATCGGCGACCCATGGCGGCGCCCCTTGGATGGGATTCGGTCCCTCTTCTCACCCATTGGAACATTTCAGGATAAGGTTCGAACGGGTCGCCTTCGGCAACAAGTTCGGGCGGGATCTCTCAAGGATCTGTTTCAGCGTCCTGAAACCTCGACCATCGATGCCCTGCATGCCGCCGGTTTCTCTGAAGCGATGATCGACCGTTTCTTCAGGCCTTTTATCGGCGGGGTTTTTCTCGACAAAAACCTTGAAATATCGAGCCGAATGTTTGAGTTCGTTTTCCGGATGTTCTCGTTGGGCGATACGGCTTTGCCATCAAATGGCATGGGCGCCATTCCTGAACTCCTGGCTTCGCGGTTGCCCGAGGGAACGGTTCGAACCGATGCTCGCGTGGTGAAAGTTCAGGAGGGAGGCGTAAGGCTCGAATCAGGGGAAGAGATCAGGAGCCGGGCCGTGGTGATAGCGACCGAAGGGCCCGAAACAGAGCGACTGCTCGGTGAAAAGAAGAGGTCCGTAATACGCGGGGTGACTTGTCTTTATTTTGCTTTTACCGAGCCGCCTTTTACCGAGCCGATCTTGTTTCTGGACGGTGATGGGAAAGGACCCGTGATCAACCTGTGTGTCCCGAGTCAGGTGGCACCCTCCTATGCACCTCCGGATATGTCCCTGATTTCGGCTACGGTGCTCGGTTGTTCAGAGGAGTCCGACAAAAATCTTGAGTCTGCTGTGCGTTCTCAGCTGGCCGAGTGGTTTGGTGAGGCTGTCCACGATTGGCGACATTTGAGAACATACCGGATTCGTCATGCCCTGCCGATGCAGGTTCCACCGGTCTTGGAACCCTTTTCCCAGACCGTGCAGATTCACCCCTGGTTGTTTGTCTGCGGGGATTACCGGAGTGTCGCCTCGATCCAATGGGCATTGGTTTCTGGGCGGAGGGCTGCCGACGCAGTTATTGAAGCGTTCTCAAGATGACAGGAAAAGCCGGTCCATGAAAATCGTTTTCTTGTCTCAGATTGCCGCCACACTACTCATGACAGGTATTACGTGGTTTGCCCAAGTGGTGCATTACCCCCTTCTGGGTCTCGTCAAAGGGGCGTCATTCCGGGAGTATCAGATTGCGAACATGCGTCTGACGACGTTCGTTGTTGGTCCTTTGATTGGGGTCGAAGGCGTAACGGCGTTCCTCCTCCTGTGGCAACGGCCGCACAGTGTTCTGCTTTCTCAGGTTCTGATTGGGATCGGACTGCTCGCTGTCATTTGGCTCTCCACGGCTTTTCTGCAGGTTCCGAAGCACAATATCCTCGCCCAGGGTTTTGACGTTGGAGCCCATCGAGTCCTCGTCATATCCAACTGGATTCGGACGGTCGCCTGGAGCCTTCGCAGCTTGCTGGTACTTTGGATGGTGGTGAGGGTGGCTGGATGAATGACACCTGATTTGATTTATCCGACAACAACGATTCCCAAATAGCCATCGACGGTGACTTCATCTCCCGTGTGGATGAGGGAGGTCGCGTTTGGGACGCCGGTGACACACGGGAGCCCGTATTCTCTTGCGATGATTGCACCGTGGATCAGCATACCACCCCTTCGTTCCACGATTCCTGCAGAGAGGGGGACGACGAAGGTCATTTGGGGCTCAACCGCGTCACATATGAGAATCTCTTTCGACTTGAAATCGAATAGGTCTGACGGATCCAGAATGACGCGTGCTTTCCCCTTGGCAATACCGGGACCCGCTGGCTGACCGACAAGCTGTCTTGCCTTCAATTCGTCATCCGAGGCCGCCTGCTCGGCTGTATGATGCCTTTCGGGGATATAAGACGGATCCTTTAGGGTCTTGACAAGTTCCTCTGTACCGATGCGCTGTGCGTCGACGGTGTCTCGCTGCTCGATTCGGCGCCGCCCCTCATCGATGGCGGCCAGCATTTGTCCCTCAATTCTACCGAGATAGATATTGTCATCGTCCCTCAATCGATAACTCGCACGACCCAAATCGAGGAGTTCGGCAGCCTCAGCTTTCTGCTCTCCTTCGAAATGTGAGAGGAATTTGTTCTTCAATGCCTCAACATCCTTTGATCGTCTCCCTTCATCCGTCGGGGCGCGATTGGCCATTTCGAGCAGTAATCGGCAAATCGCCTCCCGTTGTTTTTTCGATTGGGCGAGACCCTGGAATAGATCCCCAAACCTCTCCGTAAACTCGTCCAGGACCTTTGTAAATCCTGGATCCAGATCCTTTTTCCGAGCCCTGAGACTCTCGGCGAGACGCGGATTCTCCCTTATCCTACCCGCCATATCCTCGAGCATCCGGTTCCTTTCAAGGCTGGCCATTTGGGTGGAACCAAGAAGGTCGATGAACTCGTACGGGTCAGTGGGGCGCACCGTATCATTGTAAACCTGCCCGAACAATCGGGCGCCGTGGGCGAAGGGAATAAAATCACTCCAGTAGATCTTCACCCACCTCTCATGGATGCGGGATCTCCGGGCAATCTCGGCGGCGAGTTCTGCATCGGGTAGTTTTGCCACGTCCTGACCAATCAGGCTTTCGGCCTCCTCGACCATGGCTGGAATAAGCTCCTTTTCGATTCTACGCCGAAGGGCCTTGAGGTTTTCGAAGCTTCTCCGGAGGCTAAGATACCAGGCGCGATTGTCCACATCACGAGCCTGTCTGGCTGTAATCGGGCGCGATTGGAGGACGTAGAGGAGATCCCTGCGAAATGTCCACTCCACGTCCTGCGGGGCCCCAAAGAGACGTTCAGTCCCAAGGGCAAGGTCAAATACCTTCTTTATTCTTTTGCGATCCAGTGGGGGGGCATTCACCTTTGCGCTTGGCAATGGTTCTGGCCGGACCCCCTCCGGTGTAGGGACGATCGCTTTGTCACGGTGTGCCGGAGTATGGGAGATGATCTCGCCCGTCTCCCGGTCGAGGATCCACCTGTCAGGCTCAACTGTTCCGTCGACAAGGCCTTGGTTCAGCCCGTACACGGCCTCGATGACAGCTTGAGATTCGTCATTGGGATTCCGACCAAAGGCGACGCCAGACTCACCTCCAACAACGATTTCCTGCACAAGGACCGCCATTGTACTCTTTTCAACACTCAGTCCGAGCTCCTGGCGATAGAGTAACGCGGCATCTGACCAGAGGGATGCCCACACGAGCCGAATGTGCTCCACTATGGATTCGGTTCCCGTGACGTTTACATAGGATTCATGCAAACCAGCGAATGAGGTCCTGGCCGAATCCTCCCCAGGCGCAGAGGATCGAACAACGACAGCCTTGCCCTTGAATCTTCCCTCGATAGCGTCTCTCAAGATGGCCGATAGCCGTGTGGGAATGGGTGTGTTGAGAAACATGTTGCGGATGCGCAAAGAAGCGTCCCACATCTCCTCCCAGCGCATCTCCTCGAAATTCTTGCGACCCAATTCGAGGAGGATTCGTTCGCCCAGTCCCGTCGAGGTGACGTAGTCTGTGTAAACCTCTGCGGTGATGCAGGCTGCGTCTGGCACGTTCATGCGGTCTCGTGCCAGTGCCGCAAGTGCGAGACTCTTGCCTCCCACCTGCTCCCGATCCTCGTCAGCCATCTCAAGGAGGGAAACAAATGGTTTCATGATTTCATGTGGAGTTCCATGACATTCTGGAATCTGCTGACCAAATAGTACTTGTCCACCCTCACTTTTAGCAAGGCGCAGGTGGGAGCCGTCACAAATCCCTCGAGATAGGGGTGTTTGGTGAGGTAGCTTTTGAGGAGTTGATCTTTCTCGCTGTCTTTGACTTCCTCGGCTGTGCCCATTGCCGTGACTGCCATTGCATTATGGAAATCAGAATCCTGGTTGGATCGATTGTCGATGAGCATGGCGACTCGGGATTCCGATGAGAGATTGGCGTACTTGCGTGTGGCCCGGGTTGTGGCGAAGACGAGGTATTTGAGATCATCGGTTGCAGCAAAGGCCACCAGGCTGCTGTACGGCTGGCCGCCACCCTGTGTCGCGAGCACGCCTAGATGTTGAGCGTTGAAAAGATCTTTCAATGCTTTTCTCATCTCTGACGCACTTTTCACCTCGATTCACCTCGCGCGTTTGGATAGAGAATAGGAACAGGGTTAGGTCTGGGAACGGTGAAAGAATGCTTCCGAACCCAAGTCCAATCTACCAAATGGAGCCAAATTTTGTCAAAGAATTGGGCCTGTTGAGACGGTCGAGGTGTCCATCGACCGACGAGGTGAATGTCGGAACCTCAGCATCGATCGACTCGCCCTCCAGAGTCTGAGGCGCTTTCGGTACCGTGGCTTTCGGGCTGAATCTACGCCATGCCTGGCGATCCTGCCGTACTCCTTGAAAAGGAATGGGGGGACTTCGCCTAACGTTTTTTGCGTAATGCCCTCAAAAGAATCCCATACAGCTCGAGGAGTTCGTCGCCCGGAAGCATTTTACGCGGGGAAGACCAGATGCCGGAGATATCTCTCTCCTCGACGCCGAGGTGAGTCGCGAGGAGACGCGCTTGGTGCCATGTCGGAAGCCAAACGAGTCGCTCGGCAATGTTTTCGACGCTCCCGAGGAGGCGAATAAAATGACCCAAATTGAGGATGAAGTAGATTCGTCCTGGAAAGGGTGAACTCACTTCGATCAACTGATCGCGATCCCAAACAAAGCAGCCGACATGAGGCTTCCACAGCAAACCAGATTTCTTCAACGAGAAAGCGAGTTCACAATGTCGTTCATCGAATGGGATTGGGGGGATGTCACTTTTCAGGTCGAACGGAGTGGGTCTCATATCCACCTTTTCCCGTTGGGCAAAAGTGCCGCTCATCAGGTGCCCACCAGGGGGAGATCCTTCTTCACGCGAAAATATACGACATATTTGAGGCGTTCTCCAGTTCCTGGGCACACCACCTCGTCGGCTCGGTTTCGGATCTCTTCGAGAAGGGGTCCTTCAGTTTCCTCTCGGACTTTTTCCAGGTACAAGCGGACTCCCTCAAAGCCTTTTTCGTTGAACGCATATACGGCTTGGGGATTTTCCTGGAGGTTAGCATGGGTGAGTCGTTCGGTCATTCCAAAGGCCAGGGTACCGTCCTCCATGACATGAGGCCTGGAATAGATGGCGATATCGACCTCGCCGCTGGATGCTGAAGTTGCCATAAATCCCTTGCCGCGTTTGCTCTCGAAGTACTCTTTCCAGTTCATTGCGATCTCCTTCGGAATTGGAATTGGTCTTACGGTTTGGATGAATTATTAGCTAAAATCCTAAGAGAAGTAAAGACTCTGAATTCAGGCATCCATGCGGGTAAAACGGGCCGTGAAACCCGGACTTTGGAGGAATAGAGATGATCAGATATTTCTTCTTTCTTGGCAGTCTTTTGGGGGGCCTCGGGGTGGTATTGGGTGCTTTTGGCGCACATACCCTCAAGGCTCGGTTGACACCTGAACTTTTGGCAACGTTTGAAACTGGAGTGCGATACCAAATGTATCATGCCTTGATGCTCTTGGTCGTTGCACTGGCGCCACTGGGCAAGCCAGCACGGGGCCTGCTGGCTGTTGGTGGCTGGCTGGTTGTGACGGGCACTTTGCTATTCTCCGGGAGTCTCTATCTTCTTGCGCTGAGCAATCTCCGGGTAGTCGGCGCGATCACCCCTTTTGGGGGTATAGCCCTCATTTGTGGCTGGTTCATCCTAGCCCTTGCGGCCTTTCGAAGCTGTGGGGACGGGCGGGGATAGATCAATACGATTCAATGAAGAACTCGGTTGTCTGCCATGCCGGTTCCGACTAGGGTCTTTCCTTCACCCTCTCCCTCATTTCCCGCTGACGCATGGGCATTGAGTCGATTAATGAGAAGATTTCCTTGAGTTCAACGTCTGAGTTCCGCCGGAGTTTTTCTCCCCCATCCTTACCCACGAGGACCACCATGAATTGACCGGGTGGGATCGAGAATCGATCCCTTAGAGAAGCTGCTGAATGCGGATCGATCGACGAATCGCCCAGCCGGCTCTCGCCGCTCTCGAAAATGGAGAAGATAATGAGGTCGCGGTCCGTCATCTGATCTTCTTGGCCTTGCAGTTTTTCTATGAAATTTTGAAAGGTTTCATCTTGTTCTCGCGGGGCAAACACGAGAAGTAACCGATTTTTCCAAGTGTATGTGGAAAGATCTAGGGTCCTTTGGGGCTGCCCAGAATTTGAACCAACCATGGCGCCTCCCGATAAAAGCAGAAAGAGTAAGACACTCAGCGTATGCTTCATTGATGACCTGTCGGACTTACCCGGGCTCGAGCGTCAGGAGGGTCTCGCAACGAAACGCTTCCCCTTGAGAATGCTATTTTTGAAGGGCCGTTTACGAAGCGCTTTCATCTCCTGAATCTCCTGGTGCAGGGACCTGATGGCCTCCATGACCTTCTCGACCAATCTCCGTGAGGTCTCCTTATTCTTCTTTTTGCCCTTAAACTCGGACAGATCCAAAGGCCGGCCGTAACTGATGTATATTGTCTTGAAGAAGCGAGGGAAAACGGCGCCCACAGGGAGTACCTTGTCCATGCCCTCGATACAGACTGGAACGACCGTCGGCCATGCTTCGAGAATGAGGAAACCAGTCCCCGCACGTCCATCCCCAATATCCCCTGTCCGAGACCTTGTCCCCTCTGGAAACAACGTCAAGGGGCTCGTCTTCAGCCCCTCGGCCATCCTCGAAATCGCCTCTGGATCTTTCCTGCCCCGCTTAATGGGAATACACTTCCAGTTGTCCGACAGCCAAGCCAAAACTGAATTGCGGTAGAAATTCTCCTCCGCTGCCGGATTCCAAGGCATCAGTGATGGTCGGGTTATGGAAGCCGGATAGTAGGCGCAGAGGCCGACCAGGAAGCTATCAATCATGGTCTGGTGGTTGGAGAGTAGCAGCGTATTCGGCCGACGGGGAACATTCCCTCTTCCTACGACGGTGGTTTTGTTCAAAAAATGGAAAAAAACGTAGCCAATGGTGACAGCCAGGTTGGTAACCACATAATGCGTAACAGGCCATAGAATTCGAAAAAGCCGGGTGCGATGGGCGTAGAATTCGACTGCAGTCCTCCGTCTCGGCATGGTCTTTTCCGCGCTCAAAGTAGGGAGTCTTGAGAATCTAGAAGGACGGCCATAGGAGCTGATAGGATAAATCCTCCCATCTGTGTTATCCGCCATCCCGATAAGTCATCGTTTATTGTACAATACCGAACGTCCTTTATACCAGTGAACTGTCCCGGCCACACGGTCAATCTTGGAGGCAGGGTATTTCTGATTCGGTGCAATGGGGATTCGAGGAAGCTGCGCGCAAAGCGTGGTTCCGAATGGGAGAGGCATTTATGTTGAGGCTTCAAAGAGGTTTGAGAGGCGAAAAGGAGATGGTCGTCGAGCGTCACGACTTGGCGAGTTATGCTGGAAACATCGGTGCTGAAGTTCTCTCGACCCACCGTGTCATTCTTTTGATGGAACAGGCCGCGCGTAGGGCCATAGCGGGACGTCTACCAGCGGGGAAGATTACCGTTGGGACGTCGATCAGCATCAGGCATTTTGCGGCGACACCCCCGGGGATGAAGGTTCGAGCAGAGGCCTCTCTGAAAGAGATCAATGGCCGCAGGTTGCTCTTCGATATCGTGGTTCGCGACGAATTTGAGGAGATCGCACGGGGCCAAAACCAACAGATTATTGTCTCAGCAGATAGGTTTTTGGAGACAGTCAAGCAGAAAGAGGCCTTGGCAAGGACCAAGGAAGGAGCTTAGGAGATTGTGACCTTTCAAGCCAGAGAAAATCCGTGTCCTCGAGAGTGGCGGTCTCTCGGTTCTACCGTTCTGGATCCTCGGGAATGACCACCCGATCGGTGGCACGTCATCGACGTTGGATTTGCTCTGGGATTCCCCGCTCCTAGACGTGGCCATTTCCGGCCAACACCCTGACCGTGGTCTTGGGATTCTCTCTGATACAGGTCAAGGGGTTCCACGCCGTGGCAGCGTCCCAGACGATCTGAGCCCCGCAGAAATAGACAAAACTCATTTTGCCTTATCATAGGGTTTCTCGATATCCCTTTCTCAATAAGCGCTTCTCACACCAGAGGACAGGGGCCATGTCCATGAGATGTCTGATGGTAGGTCGTCAGCTATGGCTTCTCATCCAGCGAGTGGTCTCTTCCTGGGCTCCCTCGATCTCTGCTATCTGGCTTGACTTCTGATAGTATTCGATTTATCCGTATTTCAATGAATATCCTTGCCTCGAAGTCTTCAGCGTTTCTGAATCAATCGGGCTTTAGGAGGTGGGGCGTGACTGGGGGCTTATCCGGACGCAGAAGGGGGGGGAATTGAACTTCAATGTCGGATAAAGGTCGAAAATACGTTCTGGCGATCGATCTCGGTACGACCGGACCCAAGTCCGCCTTGGTCTCCACTGGTGGGGAGATCGTCGACAGCGAATTTCAGGAAGTCGGACTCAACGTTCTCCCAAATGGCGGGGCCGAGCAGAGTCCGGGTGAATGGTGGAATGCCATCCTGAAAACGAGCAAAATGGTACTCGGCAAGGGATTGGTTCCAGCTGAGGATATTGTCGCTCTCTGTTGCACAACCCAATGGTCAGGAACGGTCGCGGTCGATCGAAATGGTGATCCCCTGATGGATGCGATCATCTGGATGGATTCCCGAGGAAGCCGATACGTCAAAGACATCACAGGGGGG
>CAYFYO010000061.1:0-23884 GCA_964347335.1 uncultured Thermodesulfobacteriota bacterium | reverse complement strand
TATGGCCTGGTGCCAGTCCCGAGGAAATCGAGCGAGAGATTGTCGACGAACAGGAAGAGGAGCTCAAAGGGGTAGAGGGACTGGTGGAAATGACGAGTGAAAGCCGCGATTCACGGGCGAGAGTGATACTGAAATTCCAGCAGGGAACCGATAAGGATGCGGCCTTACTCAAGGTGTCGAACAAGCTCCAGCAGGTCCCCGAGTACCCCGACGAAGCCGAGGAGCCGGTGATTATCTCTACCGGGACCGAACAGGACGCCATTGCCTGGTTCACTTTCAAGAAGACATCGGGAGAGCCCGCTGCGGTCTTTCTGGAAAGGGACTTTATTGAAGACCAGATCAAACCGCGATTGGAGCGCATTCCCGGAGTCGCGGCGGTCAATGTGTTTGGTGGACAGGAACGGGAAATGCAAGTGATCATCGACCCGGATGCGCTCGCAGCGAGAAACGTGACCATTCAGGAGACTGTGCGCGCCCTTGATTTGGAGAATCAGAACATCAGTGCCGGTGATTTTGACGAGGGTAAGCGGCGGTACCTCGTCCGAACTCTGGGGGAATACCAGAGCCCTAGCGATGTGGAAAATGTCATCATCCGGAGAGAAAACAATGCCCCGGTCTACGTGCGGGACGTGGGAGAGGTCCGGCTAGGTTATCAAAAGCCTCCGGCAATCGTTCGGCAAAAGGGAAATCCTGCGATCGCCATGAACGTGGTTCGGGATGTGGGCGCGAATATTCTGACCGTGATGAAGGCGGTGAAAGAGGAGGTCAGGAGAATCAACGCCGATGTCCTTCCCTATCGCGATTTATCTATGGAACAGGTTTATGATGAGACAGACTATATTTACAGCGCCATTAGCCTTGTTCGACAAAATATCTATATCGGCGGCAGTCTCGCGATTACTGTTCTCCTCCTGTTTTTGAGAAGCGTATCCAGCACCTTTGTGATTGCCCTGGCCATCCCAATCAGTGTGATCGGGACTTTTCTCATGATGTTTCTGTTTGGCCGGAACGTTAACGTCATCAGTCTCGCTGGCCTGGCTTTTGCGATCGGAATGGTCGTCGATAATTCGATCGTCTCTCTTGAGAACATCTACCGGCACCGCCAGGCAGGACAAGATGCCCATGCGGGCGCGTATCGTGGGGTTGTCGAGGTCTTCGGCGCCCTTGTGGCCAGCACACTGACCACAATCGCTGTATTTCTGCCCGTGATTTTTGTTCGAGAGGAGGCCGGGCAGCTCTTCAAGGATATTGCTGTTGCGGTGAGTTGTGCGGTCGCCTTGAGCCTCGTTGTATCCATTACGGTGATTCCCTCCCTCTCGGCAAGAATCCTGTCTGTTCCCAAGGCGCTGGTCGTTGTGACCGATGAAGAGACCGTCATGAAGGGGTTCTTTTCTCTTTCCAATCTATTCGGGCTGGGATTCCTGGGCCGATTGGTTGCCAAAGGTTTTGGAGGATTCTTTCTGTGGATTTATGGGAGAACAATCCTCAGGATCTGCCTGGTCGTCATCATGACTGGGGCGGCCGTTGGGATGGCCTGGTTCTTAATGCCAAAGACCGAGTATCTCCCCCAGGGGAACCGGAATCTTTTGTTTGGCATTATTCTTCCACCGCCGGGCTATAACCTCGAGGAGATGGTCGAAATGGGCCGGTCGATTGAGAATGACCTGACTCCTTACTGGAATCGTGCGGATTCTCCATCCGAAGGCGCTGAAATAAAGCACTTTTTTTTCGTGGCCCTGAGAAACCAAGCGTTTATGGGGGCAGTCAGTCGTGAGGAGGAGCGGGTCCGTGAGCTTCTTCCGGCCATCTACGCGGCGCTTGGCAAAGTCCCTGGGATCATTCCCATCGTGCAACAGGCGAGCCTCTTTGAACGGGTCGGGGAGGGCAGATCGATTGACATTGAAATAACTGGCCCGGACTTGATTCGATTGGTTGGGCTGGGTCAGATGATTTTTGGCCAAGTCGCGGGGTTAATGCCCGGCTCACAGCTGCGTCCCATTCCGAGTCTGGATCTTGGCAATCCAGAGATCCAGGTTGTTCCCGACCGGGAAAAAACCTCTAGCCTCAACATCACGACTGGTGAACTCGGTATCGCCGTCGATGCGATTCTGGACGGCATCAAGGCCAGTGAGTACCAACATGAGGGGGAAGAGATCGATCTTACCCTTTTGGGCAGGATCCAGGCAATCCGAAAAATCCAGGATTTGGAGGACTTACTCATCCAAACGCCAGGCGGGAAGCAGGTGACCTTGGGATCTATTGCGGATATTCGGCTGGTTTCCGGGCCTCAGCAGATTAACCACGTTGAAAGAGATCGGGCCATCATTATCAGGGTCATACCTCCGGAGCAGTTGCCGCTTGAGACCGCTTTGGACCGAATCGAAAGCCAGGTTGTCCAACCGCTGAGGCGTTCGGGGAGGTTGGGTCAGTCCGATGAAATCAAACTGGCGGGGACGGCCGACAAGCTTTCCGTGACCCGGCAAGCCTTGCAGTGGAATTTTCTGTTGGCCGTGATCATTACTTACCTCCTCATGGCCTCTCTCTTCGAGAGTTTTCTCTATCCATTCGTCATCATGTTCAGCGTCCCCCTGGCAGCGGCCGGCGGTTTTTTGGGGCTTTGGGTGCTCAATGTGCTGATCGCCCCACAGGCCCTTGACGTTCTCACCATGCTGGGGTTTATCCTCCTTGTGGGGATCGTGGTCAACAATGCGATCCTCATCGTCCACCAGTCGCTGAATTTTATGAGACAGAGAGGGGTGGCACCGAGGGAGGCGATTCATGAGGCCGTGAAGAATCGCGTTCGCCCGATTTTCATGAGCGTGAGCACGAGTGTTTTTGGTATGCTGCCACTCGTTCTCTTTCCGGGTGCTGGCTCTGAGCTTTATCGGGGCCTTGGGAGCGTGGTGGTCGGGGGCCTCGTCGTTTCAACTCTCTTCACCCTGTTGCTGGTACCCACCTTATTCAGCCTCGTTCTGGACGCGAGACGTGCCCTCGGATGGGGAAAAGCCGCACAAAACGAATAGGGATGGATTTTTTCGGTGAGCCCTGTGCCGTCGTTATTTTCTGGACCTTTGTGCGAGCTCAAGGGCCTTGGCGACGGCCTCGTTCTCATCCGGGGCCTCGATGATCTTTCTGTCGATTGCCTCGTTTCTCATCAATCGCCATGTACCTATCCCCACCACGGGAATATCGAGCTTGTGGGCGAAAGCGATCTCCGAAAGGGTGCCGTAGCGGCCTCCGATGGCGATGATGGCGTCGCAGGATTGCACGAGGATGATATTTCGTCCATCGCCCATTCCCGTGACAATTGAGAAGGTGAGATAGGGGTTCCCTTCTCGCCTTGAAAGACCCGGAAGAATCCCCAGAACGATGCCTTTCGCGAGACTCGCACCGCGGGATGCTGCCTCCATGATGCCGCCCATGCCTCCACAGACGAGAATGGCTCCATTCTCTGCGATGAGCCGTCCAACCTTTTCAGCGATTCGCCGACCCGGTTCTGTGCATGCACTCTCACCAATGACGCCGATATAGATATGCGGTTCTACCATGTGCTTAGAAACGAATCCACCCCTGTCATTTCAAGACAGGGGCGGGTCTTAGGGATGCTGATTCGAGAATGCTATTTCTGATGACATTCCTTGCACTTCTGCGGCCCCTTGGCCAACTTCTTATGACAATCCCTGCACGTGGTGTGATAGGCCGATTTTTCATCGACATTAGCCCCAGCCGTGTGGCATTCGCTGCAAGACTGCGGCGACTCTTCGCCCTCCTTGAGGGTGTGATGGCATTCCTGACATTTCAGACTTGCGTGTTTTTGATGGGCGAGTTCTACGTTGCCATACTTACTCTCTAGAACAACCGTATGCTCTTTTGCCCATATGACGCCGATCAACAGAAATGTCGCAAACACCGCGATGAGAATAGGTAGGGTCAGCTTTTTCATGGGTGCATTCCACCTCCTTTTGTCATGTGATTTTTTTCACGGGATGATACAGGAAAAAACCCCCGAAAGTCAAGAGAAAAATTGTCCCTCTAGGGGCATTATTTCCGCTTTAGCCGTTCTTTTTCCACCTGATCTTTGGCTTTGGCCATGGCTTCATCTTCTTTCTCAATGTCTTCTAGGGTCTTCGGCTTCATGGTTGCGGGGACTTCGTCGAGGCCGTATTTCCATCGGAGGAACTGCTTCCCCGTATATGGGTAAAGTGCGTGGATCAGGGTGTCATAGATGTCTCGGGCGAGTCCCTCGGTCTCGGCCTTGGCCTTTTCCAATTCTGGTTCTATGGTGTCTGCCGGACGGCACGTGATCGGTTTCGCACCCCCTTTCAAGATCTTCTCCTGTATTTCCTCCTTGATTGGCACCGGGGGTTTCCCGTAGAGGCCGCAAACGTAATCCCTCGTTTGATTGGAGACCATGTTA
Source organism: uncultured Thermodesulfobacteriota bacterium (assembly GCA_964347335.1). Classification (GTDB taxonomy): domain Bacteria; phylum Desulfobacterota; class BSN033; order WVXP01; family WVXP01; genus WVXP01. The sequence goes on along the minus strand of CAYFYO010000061.1, from coordinate 19,467 downwards.
TAGCGCCCAGCCAGGACGTTAATCACTGCCTGAACTCCGACGATCTGAGATGTTGGGGTGACAAGGGGTGGATACCCCAGGTCGGCGCGGGTTCGAGGGAGTTCAGCATAGACCTCATCGATCCGGTTGAGTGCATTCTGTTCCCTCAACTGGTTCACCAGATTGGATATCATGCCTCCCGGCACCTGATGTCTGAGGACCTGGGTGTCGATGACTGCCATTCGGGTTCGGTTGACAAAATCCCGGTACTTGGGAGCAATCGATTCGAAGTATTCGTCTAGTTTCAAAAGATGGCCGAGGTCGAGTCCCGTGTCCCTGTCGGTTCCCTCGAGGGCCACAACAAATGGCTCAACCGCGGGCGCAGCCGTTCGAAGGGCCAGAGGCGCAAGGGCCGTATCGATGACGTCAACACCTGCCTCAATGGCCTTCAGATAAGTCATACAGGCCATGCCGCTCGTGAAATGGGTGTGAATCTGAATGGGTACCTGGACGGTCTCCTTGAGGGCCTTGATGAGTTCATAGAGGTCATAGGGAGCAATCAGGCCGGCCATATCCTTGATGCACAGACTATCGATGCCCATGTCCTCGAGAATGCGGGCCTTATTCAAATAGTACTCAAGGTTGTAAACCGGGCCCCCCATCTTCCGCTCAGTGAGAGAATAGCAGATCGATCCCTGAATGTGCTTCCCACATCGTTTAATCACCTTGAAAGCCGTCTCGAAGTTTCTTTCGTCATTGACAGCGTCGAAGACTCGAAAGATCTCAATACCGACCTCGGCGGCTTTTTCGACGAAAGGCTCGACCACATCGTCGGGGTAATTCCGGTAGCCCACCAGATTTTGTCCTCTCAAGAGCATCTGGAAGGGGGTGTTGGGCATCAGTTTTTTGAGAATTCTAGGCCTTTCCCAAGGATCCTCGCCAAGAAAACGATGCATGACATCGAAGGTTGCTCCCCCCCAGACCTCAACCGAATGGAATCCGGTCTTGTCCATGGCTTCAGCAATGGGGACCATGTCTTCCGTCCGCATTCGGGTTGCCAAAAGCGACTGGTGGGCATCCCGGAAGGTGAGATCAGTAACCTTGAGTGGATTCTTTTTGTTTTCTTTCATGGGAAAATCCCCCTTTTCCAAGCTCCTCTATCGGAGTATGGCCAAGAAGAGCCCTGCAGCTGTTGCCGTTCCGATCACGCCGGCGACATTTGGCCCCATGGCATGCATGAGAAGGAAGTTCTTCGGATCTGCCTGCTGTCCGATCCGCTGGGAGACTCGAGCAGCCATGGGAACAGCACTCACTCCTGCAGATCCGATCAGAGGATTGATTTTCTCCTTGAGAAAGAGATTGAAGAATTTAGCCAACAGCAGTCCTCCGGTCGTGCTGAAGGCGAAGGCCACAAGGCCGAGGAAGAAGATAAAAACCGGTTTCGGGGTGAGAAAACCTTCGGCTTTCATGGTGGCCCCCACAGAGATACCGAGAAAGATCGTGACAATATTCAGGAGCTCGTTCTGGGCGGTTTTGCTGAGACGTTCCACAACTCCGCACTCGCGGAAGAGATTTCCCAGCATGAGCATGGCCATGAGGGGGGCCGCATCAGGCACCAAAAGGCAGATGATCCCGGTTCCCATCATTGGGAAGAGAATCCTTTCAAGCCTTGATACTGGGCGGAGCTGCTTCATGCGGATCATCCGTTCTTTTTCGGTGGTAAGCAGCCTCATGATAGGGGGCTGAATGAGCGGAACCATGGCCATGTATGCGTATGCCGAGATGGCCGTAGCGCCAAGCAGGTGCGGAGCCAGCTTCGCCGTGAGATAGATCGTCGTCGGCCCATCCGCGCCTCCGATGATGCCGATAGATGCTGCTTCGGGGATCTTAAAGCCAAGGAAGATGGCTCCGAAGAAGGTTACATATACGCCGAATTGGGCGGCTGCACCTAACAGAAGGGTTTTGGGGTTGGCAATCAGTGGGCCGAAGTCGGTCAGCGCACCGATGCCCAGGAAAATCAGTGGAGGGATAACCTCCCATTCCAAACCATAGTGAAAGAAGATGTTGATAAGCTCTCGATTTCCTTCCTGGTTTATGCCCATGAGAGGGGTAACCGGAAGGTTAACGATGAAAATCCCGAAACCGATGGGAACCAGAAGAAGCGGTTCGAAGTCCTTTTTGATTGCGAGGAAGATAAAAGCGAAGCCGATAACCCACATGACCACATGTCCCCAGTAGAGGTGGAGAAGCCCGGTCTTGAGGATTATCGTGTTGACAAATGAGAATTCCATGAGGATGGTTTCCCGTCCTAACCGTCACCCTTAAAGGTCCGAATGACTGCCCCTGAAATGAGAATGGAAACCATCAAGATAGCCAGTGTCACGAAGACCCCACAGAACCCTAGAATGAGTATTCTGAATACAAGGGTCCATTCCTCCACAGCGCCTTCCCTCTCTTGTTTCGTGAAGAGAAGCTAAGCCCTTCGATTCATGAATTCACTCCCGAATTTATTTACTCAGGACTTAGTGCTGAGTGAGTAAATGTGGGAATCGGAGAGTGCAGGATACGTTACCATGTTTGCGAATCGAAGCACTAAGTCGTAGTTAACATATTGGGGGGTAAGATTCAAGTAAAACTTTTCACATAATATCGAATGAGGTGCACGGGTCGAGCCTTGAAATCCCCTTTCTGATGCATCTTGCTGTCCTTCTGGTCTCCCATTGAGAATAAGGGCATTCGCGAAAGCCCGACCGATTTGCGCTTGACAAAATCAATGTTTCCATTATATTTAAAAGTTCAAATTTCGGTCGATTCGTTTGAGAACGGAGAACTACCGTTATTGGCCGTGCATAAAGTACGGATTGAAGATCTTCCAGAGAAGGGCCTGGATCTTCATTTTTCAGATCCGAAGGAACAATGGAATCAGTATTTATGTGAGATACCGGCCCTCGAATTTAGCATAGGCGAAGTTGTCGAGGCGGCGATTAGTCTGCAGCCTGTTGGACGAGTGATTCAAGTTCGAGGCTGGGTGCATACCGCTTTGGACCTTAAGTGCTGCCGGTGTCTCGAGAGCTTTTCTTATCCCCTCACCTCCCAGATCGATGTCACCTTGTTTCCGGAAGAGGATGCTGTCCAGCAAGAAGAAACTGAATTAGAGAGTGAGGATCTAAAAACAAGTTTTTTTTCAGGAGATGAGGTCGATTTATCTGGGCTAATCCGAGAACAGGTCTTTCTTGGCGTCCCCTATAAAGCGCTATGCAGTGAGGAATGCAAAGGACTCTGTTCGCAGTGTGGGACGAATTTGAACGAGGTTGATTGCGGGTGTGATCGGAAGTCCCGTGATTCGGCATTTGAGGCATTGAAGAATTTGAAACTGAAGGGAAAATAATCCTAGAGAGAGACAAGATGGCTGTCCCGAAGCGAAAACACTCGAAATCGAGAAGGAATAAGCGGAGAAGCCATTATCGGCTGTCTGTCGCTTCCACCTCTTTTTGTCCCCAATGCAGTGAACCGAAACTTCCGCACCGGGTCTGTCCTCATTGCGGCACCTATAATAGGAAGCAAATCCTAGAGGTCGAGGAGACCTGAGGATCGCGGGTGATTCGATGGCAATTGCAGTCGATGCCATGGGGGGCGATCATGCTCCGGAAGCCGTCATTTCCGGAGCGGTTTTCGCTGCCAGGGAGAAGAAGATCCCTGTGATTCTGGTGGGTGACGAACAGCGAGTCACTGCCCTCCTGGAAGAGAAGAAGTCTGTCTCGTCTCTGATCAGCGTCCGGCATGCTCCTGAGGTTGTTGGGATGGCTGACTCCCCTTCAGCCGCGGTAAGAAGAATCAAAAACTCATCCATCCGCGTTGCCTTTGATCTCGCGCATCGAGGAGAGGCCCATGCCGTGGTGAGTGCCGGCAATTCGGGGGCTACGATGGCGGTGGCCATGTTTATCCTAAAAAAGATGGAAGGGGTAGACAGACCGGCGATTGTTACGTTTCACCCAACAGTAAGAGATTTCTCACTTCTCCTCGACGCCGGGGGGAACGTCGACTGTAAACCATTTCATCTCGCTCAGTTTGGCATTATGGGATCCGTCTTCGCCAGGCGAGTGTTGAATAAAGAGAGGCCTCGAGTCGGCCTTCTCAGCAACGGCGAGGAGGAGAGCAAGGGGAACGAACTCACCCGTGAGACGCATCTGATCATGAAGCGGTGCGGCTTAAACTATATCGGCTTTGTCGAAGGTAGAGATATTTACAACGGTACTGCCGATGTCGTTGTTTGTGATGGATTTGTCGGGAATGTGGGTTTGAAGATGAGTGAGGGTATCGCCGATGTGCTGGGACGGATTTTTCAGGAAGAGATCAAAAAGAGCCTTCGAGCGAGAGTGGGGTTTCTGTTCTTAAAATCAGCTTTTAAGGCCGTGGCGAAGAGAGTCGACTACTCAGAGTACGGTGGGGCACCCTTGCTCGGTATCAACGGGACATGTGTGATCTGCCATGGCAGTTCCTCAGCCAAGGCGATTACGAATGCCATCGTTCTGGCAAAGAATCTTGCAGACAGCCAGTTCAATAGGTTTCTCATGGAGGATTTGGAAAAGAATCAGGAATTACTGAGACTGAGTCAACGCCAGGTTATGCGATTTCTGGATCAGCTGAAAGATCGGATTATTCACTGACACGAGTTGGGATCCGGCCTGGGAGAGACGATATTGCTAAAGAACATTACAGGTTGTTGAGTTTAAGAGACCTTTTAGGACGCCTAGGTCCGAAATCCGAATATCGAGATCGACGCGACTGCCTTTGAACAATTCAGATCTGGAGTTTATCGCAGGGCCTTCGACTGAGTCAGGCCCAGAGCCTGTCGCTGGGGGCTCGTCGTAGGCCGAGAGAATCCCGAAGCCCGAATACTCAATTTCCCAAATATAGCCGACACCCATGCACTCGTAGAAAACAAGTCTGAGGGGTCTAGGCATATCTTCATTAAGTTTTAGGGCGTGTGGATTTGTTTCGGACTGGATCGTTGTCGGGACGCTTCGGCCGTCCTTCGAGTTTTGGATTTGTCAAGTATCGATTGAGCAAATAAATCGAATTTCTCTGGGGGGACCTTTTTGCCGGACCCAGCCCCTAAAGGTGAGAAAAGACGGGTTGATTGTGATGGTTGAAAACGGTAGAATACCGAACTTATCATATACCAGCGAATGGTTCGGGGTGGGGAGAAGCGTTTGGACTATTTTCTGAGTGAGGAACAGAAGATGATCCGAGATTTGGCGCGGAAGGTGGCCCAGGAGAAGGTGATTCCCGTCCGCGCTGAATTGGATGAGAAAGAGGAATTCCCGAGCGAGATCATGAAGGTCTGCGCCGATGCAGGCCTTTTTGGGGTTTGCGTTCCTGAAGAATACGGAGGGTTTGGCGGTGGTGTCTTTGAGAACTGTCTGACCGTCGAAGAGATGACCAGAGGATGTCTCGGAGTCGCCGTCAGCTATGCCGGGAGCAGTCTCGGTGCCTATCCGATCCTTGTTTATGGGAATGAGGAGCAAAAGCAGAGGTATCTTCCCCATATTGCGAGTGGAAAACGACTGGCTGCGTTCGGGCTCACCGAAGCCAATGCTGGAAGTGACGCTGGAGCTATCGAGACCACAGCAGTCCGTGATGGGAACGGCTACGTCCTCAACGGTACGAAACAATGGATCACGAACGGCGGTGAAGCCGAGATATACAGTATCATCGCAATGACAGATAGGAGCAAGGGGGCACGGGGAGCGAGTGCCTTCATCGTTGAAAAGGAGACGCCTGGATTCAGCTTTGGCAAGAAAGAGAAGAAGATGGGAATCCGAGCCTCGGCGACCCGGGAATTGATCTTCCAGGATTGTCGGCTTCCTAAGGAGAACCTGATCGCCAGAGAGGGGATGGGTTTTATCATCACGATGAAAACCTTCGATAAAACGCGACCTGGTGTTGGCGCCCATGGAGTCGGCCTGGCCCAGGCCGCCCTAGATGAGGCCGTTTACTATGCTCGTGAGCGCGAACAGTTTGGTCGAAAGATTATCTCCTTTCAAGCCATTCAGCATATCCTGGCCGACATGGCGACCGCTGTTGAAGCGGCACGGGCTTTGGTTTATTCGGTGGCTCGATATATCGACAGCGACCCAAAAGACTACTCGAAGGTCTCGGGGATGACCAAGGTTTTTGCCAGCGACGTGGCCATGAAGGTTACCACAGATGCTGTGCAGGTCCTGGGTGGGTATGGATACATGCGAGAGTACCCGGTGGAAAAGATGATGCGAGACGCGAAGATTCTGCAGATTTTTGAGGGAACTAACCAGATCCAGCGCAACGTGATCGGCTTGGAATTGAGCAAAGAATATGCGAGTCATCGCCGACTGCGGTGACACGGGGGTTAGGAATGGAAAAGGTCGGCTTTATCTTCCCCGGACAGGGTTCGCAGTATGTCGGGATGGGAAAGGCTCTCTATCAGGATTTTAGGGTGGCCAGAGATACTTTCGACGAAGCCGATGAAGCCCTTCATTTCAAGATTTCAAAGCTCTGCTTTGAGGGGCCTGAGGATGAACTTAAGTTGACTGTCAATACTCAGCCTGCGATCTTGACCGTAAGTGTTTCGGCTTTGAGAGTCTTGGATTCGGAGATGGGCCTATCTCCAACCCTTTTGGCTGGCCACAGTCTAGGAGAGTATTCAGCCCTCGTGGCAGGTGGGGCTATCGACTTTGCGGATGCTGTCCGAGTCGTCCGTGCCCGAGGCCAATTCATGCAGGAGGCGGTTCCTGTGGGAGAGGGGGCGGTTGGCGCTGTGCTTGGGTTGGACGCAGCCACTGTCGATTCGATCTGTGAAGAGACGGCCCAAGGAGAGGTCCTCACCCCGGCGAACTATAACTGCCCAGGGCAGATCGTTATTTCCGGTCACACTGGGGCGGTCAAGAGAGCCTTAAACGTCGCCAAGGAAAAGGGGGCCAAGCGGGCGATAGTCCTCCCCGTGAGTGCTCCGGTCCATTCTCCGCTGATGAAGCCTGCGGGGAAACGACTCGAAAAGGTCCTGGAGAAGGTTGTCATCCGGGATCTTAAGGTGCCGGTTGTGGCCAATGTGGATGCTCAGCCAAATACCTCCCGAGACCGGATTGCCAAGCTCTTGGTCCGGCAGTTAAGTGCCCCAGTGCGCTGGGAGGAATCCGCCCGGGCCATGCTTTCAAAGGCGATTCGCAAGTTTGTTGAGGTAGGCCCGAGCAAAGTACTGCTCGGATTGATGAGACGGATGGATGGTGGGGCTCACCTTGCCAATGTGGAGGACACGGAAAGCCTGAAAAAGACCAAAACGCTCCTGGAAGAGGCTAAATAGGATGGAACTTTCGGGGAAGGTGGCTCTGGTTACCGGTGGAGCACAGGGAATCGGGAGATCTGTGGCACTGATGCTTGCGGGGAACGGGAGTGACGTGGCGATTTCAGATATCAATTTGGAGATGGCTCGTGCCACAGCAAAGGAAATCGAGGAGTTCGGCCGTCGGGCTCTGGCCATTGAAGCGAATGTCGCACGATTTGAAGATGGTGAGCGAATGGTTCGGGAGACGGTCGAGGCCCTTGGGCGAATCGATATTCTCGTGAACAACGCAGGCATTACTCGAGACGGTTTGATGCTTCGTATGTCCGAGGAGGATTGGGACCTGGTTCTTGATGTGAACCTCAAGGGGGCTTTCAATTGCACAAAGGCCGCAATCCGCCACATGATGAAGCAACGGAGCGGCAGGATCGTTAACATCGCCTCCGTCGTGGGTCTCATGGGTAACGCGGGGCAGGCGAATTATGCTGCGTCGAAAGCCGGGCTCATTGGGTTCACGAAGACGGTGGCAAGGGAGTTTGCCTCGAGGGGAATTACTGTCAATGCTGTCGCACCGGGTTATATCGACACCCCGATGACACAGGCCCTTCCGGAGAATGTCAAAGAGGAGCTGAAAAAGCTGATACCCCTTGATCGGCTTGGAAAACCTGAGGATGTTGCCAAAGCCGTGTTTTTTCTCGTGACAAGCGCTTCTGCTTACGTGACTGGTCAGGTGCTTCAGGTTGATGGCGGTCTCTACATGTAGCCACGAGCATGGTGGTTGTCGGCGGAACCCGTTGCGAGGCTGACTCGCCTAAAAAGAGAAAAGTGGGGTTGGGAAAGCCTCGATTTTATGTTAAGGATACGACGTATGAGATGGAGGTAAAGAGGCGTCGAAGGATGCAGATGCAGGATCTCAGACAAAGGAGGTAGGAACTGTATGAGCATAGAAGAACGGGTAAAAGAGATTATTGTTCAGCAGCTGGGCGTCAGCGAAAGTGAGGTCGTCCCAGAGGCCAAGTTCGTCGACGATTTGGGAGCGGATTCATTGGACCTGGTCGAACTCGTCATGGCGTTGGAGGAAGAATATGGGACGGAGATCTCTGATGAAGAGGCCGAGAAGATTATCACTGTTGGTGATGCCTATGCCTACATTAAGGCCCGCCAGGAGGCTGCTTCCTAGGTGAACCCGCTTATCGAGGGGTTTAGACCGGCTGAGAAGAGCGTGAATGTTTTTGTCGTGGCGCACACTTTGAAAAGGATAGGCAGATAGGGGGTCACGTTTTGAAGAGAAGAGTTGTCGTGACTGGATTGGGTGTACTTGCTCCCACAGGCAACACGGTGGAGACCTCCTGGAAAAATGTCTGTGAGGGACGCTCGGGAGTTGACAGGATTACCCGATTCGATGCGAGTTTGTTTCAGACACAGATCGCCGGAGAGGTCAGGGATTTCGATCCCGAGGACTACGTCGAAAAGAAAGATGTCAAAAAGATGGACCTCTTCATCCATTATGCCATTGCAGCGGCTGAAATGGCTGTCAAAGATGCCCAACTGGAGATCAACGAGAAAAATGGAGATCGTGTGGGAGTGATTGTGGGGACGGGCCTAGGCGGTCTGCCATCCATTGAGAAATACCACCAGGTCCTCCTTGAGCGAGGTCCGGGCCGGATCACGCCATTTTTTATTCCTATGCTGATCGCGAATCTGGCATCAGGTCAGATCGCCATGCGTTTTGGAGCCAAGGGGCCGAACACTTGCGTTGTCACCGCCTGTGCCACGGGAGCCCACTGCATCGGGGACTCGGCGCGAGTCATCCAGTACGGAGACGCTGACGTTATCATCGCTGGAGGAACTGAGGCAAATCTCACGCCCTTGTGCATTGCCGGGTTCAATGTCATGAAGGCGCTCTCGGTAAGGAATGATCAACCTGAACGGGCGAGTCGCCCCTTTGACAGAGATCGAGACGGCTTTGTGGTCGCCGAGGGATCCGGGATCATTGTCCTCGAGGAGCTTGAACACGCCAAGAACAGGGGAGCTCCCAATATTTACGGGGAGTTGATCGGCTATGGGTATAATGGAGATGCCTATCACATCACCGCGCCGGCTCCGGAAGGCGATGGAGCCGCGCGATGCATGGCAATGGCCCTGGCCGACGCTCGAATCGCTCCGGATGAGGTCGACCATATCAATGCCCACGGCACGTCGACCACGCTGAACGACATCACGGAGACGCAGGCGATCAAGCGTGTCTTCAAAGACCACGCTCCAAAGATTCCGATAAGCTCTACGAAGTCTATGACTGGCCATCTTCTGGGGGGTGCAGGAAGTGTAGAGGCCATTTTTTCACTCCTGACCATCCGAGATGGAATCGTCCCACCAACGATCAATCTTGAAAACCCAGACCCTGAATGCGATCTTGACTACGTTCCGCAAAAAGCCCGGGAGGTCAAGGTCGATATCGCTTTGTCGAATGCTTTTGGCTTCGGCGGCACCAATGCCGTATTGATATTTCGACGTTTCGACGGATAGCCCCCCTATGGTTCTCTTGCCGCTGCACTCGCCGGGTCTCAAAAAAAGCAGAGAGATTCAGCTATGAGGACGTGATATAGAATCAGCCAGTTGAGGAGGCCGAAACCTCTGATTCTCGGGGACTGGGAATACAGCATGATGAGCAAAGGGGCCCCCCGCCTCTCCTGGGACGAATACTTTATGGAGATCACAAAACTTGTTGCCCGGCGGTCGACTTGTATACGGAGACAGGTGGGGGCGATTCTCGTAAAAAGCAGGAAGATTCTTGCAACCGGCTATAATGGGGCACCAGCCGGTCTCGACCACTGCATGGACGTTGGTTGCCTCAGACAGGAGCTCAATGTCCCTTCCGGCGAGCGACATGAACTCTGTCGTGGTCTCCACGCGGAGCAGAATGCTATCATTCAGGCAGCCTTTCATGGCGTGAGTATTCGAGGAGCGACGGTTTACTGTACGAACTTGCCGTGCTCAATTTGCATCAAGATGATCATCAATGCTGGCATCAAAGACGTGGTTTATCTCGATGGGTATGCGGATGATCTCTCCTTGGAACTGATTCAGCGATCGGGAGTGAAGTTGACAAAATTCAATGAGCTCACGGGAAAATCATGAAATGCCCCTTTTGCAGTCATAGTGAAAGCCGGGTTGTGGATTCTCGAGTCAGCAAAGATGCCGAGAGCATTCGGCGACGTAGGGAGTGCTTGAAATGTAAGAAGCGCTTTACGACTTCAGAGAGGGGAGAGGAAACCCTACCGCTGATCGTCAAGAAAGATGGCCGTCGAGAACCCTTTGATCGTCAGAAGATTTTCAGTGGTCTGAAAAGGGCATGTGAAAAGCGGCCCATCAGTGTCGATATCCTAGAGAAGATCGTGAGCCGAATTGAGCAAAGCCTCGTTGAGAGCGGTGACCGGGAAGTGAAGAGCACTGTTATCGGGGAGAAAGTCATGGAGGAACTGTACAACCTCGACGGGGTAGCTTATGTGAGATTCGCTTCAGTCTATCGTGAATTCAAGGATGTTAACCAGTTCATGAAGGAATTGAAGGACCTTCTCGCCCAACGTGAGAAGGGTTGATGCCCCTAGGCAAATGTCGTCGCAAATACGATCTCAGCACATTGTCAACCTAGTCAGGCGAATCCACCTCATTGGTCCGAATTTGTTGTCACCGCGGAGACATGATTTTTTGTTTGCCTGTTGACGATGGCAAGCAAAAAGTATCAGCCCTATGGGCAGACAGTGGAACTGTTTCTTGCAATGGCAGGTTGTTTTTGCCTATCCCAATCTCTCGATGGAGAAAAAGACAAAATCTTCTGCGGCCTAGCGGTGAATAAATGCTGGCTGAGTACGTTAGGGTAAGTATGAAGATGGGCACGAGAGTACTTGGTGAATGAGGATGTTTACGGGAATTATTGAAAAACTGGGAAGAGTGATGACAATCGAACGGCGAGATCGAGACGGGGCCATCCACATCGAGGGGGGCTGGGATTTGACAGAGATAGGGCTCGGTGATAGTATCTGTGTGAATGGCGTCTGTTTGACCGTGTCTTCTTTAGCAGGCACGGCTTTTTCCGCCGATGTCTCAGGCGAGACGCTCAGGCGGACGAATCTTGGCTCCCTTCGGCCGGGGGAATTGGTCAACCTGGAGAGAGCGCTGCGCCTGAGTGATCGCGTGGGTGGGCATCTGGTCACGGGACACGTGGACGGGACTGGGACCGTTCGTGATATCCTGAGGCAGGGAGACTCCTATCGTTTCCAATTCGAGATTTCCGCAGACGTTTTTCGTACGCTCGTGGAAAAGGGGTCTGTCGCGGTGGATGGTGTCAGCCTCACGGTGAGTGGGTTGGATCGCGGATCATTTGAGGTCTACGTCGTCCCCTACACTTTCGAAAAGACGACGCTGCAGTATAAAAAACCGGGTGATCACGTAAATATCGAAACCGACTTGATCGGAAAATACGTGGAGAAGATGCTGTCTTCCAAGGGAGAGGGGCTCACCCTCGAGAAACTCATAAAGAGTGGGTTTGTGTAAGACTCTGTGAGCGCGCTGTGCTCTCCAGGGGAAGGGTTGGAGGAGAGACGTCCGCAGGCGAAGAGGGGTTTGGTAGATTCGAAATCCGAATATCCCGCCTTTGGCGGGAAGCAAATCCGAATACAAAATGACAAAAAATCGAAGCAGGGTTTTGGAGCATTTGGATTTATGATTTCGAATTTGTTTCGTGCTTCGGATTTCGAATTTCGGATTTATGGTTGGAGCCGTGATCCGACGTGTTGAGGGATAGGTGGGCAGGTCGATGAATCCAGGTAGAAGAGGAACCAAGGTATGCTAAGTTCTACTGATGAAGCCATTGAGGATATTCGTCAGGGCAAGATGGTGATTCTCGTTGATGACGAGGACCGTGAGAATGAGGGGGATCTGACCATCGCCGCAGAAAAGGTCACCCCCGATGTCATCAATTTCATGGCGAGGTATGGGCGAGGTCTGATCTGCCTGGCGATGACTGAGGAGATGATAGAGAGACTCAGAATCCCGATGATGGTTCACAACAATACTTCCCGTTTTGGGACTTCCTTTGCCGTATCCATAGAGGCCAAATGCGGGGTAACCACGGGGATATCGGCTTTCGACCGGGCAACGACGATAAAGACGGCCATTGACCCTTCATCGGGTCCAGAGGATATCGTCATGCCAGGCCATGTTTTTCCGATCAAGGCACGGAAGGGTGGCGTTCTCGTTCGGACAGGGCAGACAGAAGGCTCCGTGGATCTGGCCCGATTGGCTTGTTTGACGCCTGCAGCGGTTATCTGTGAAATTATGAAAGACGATGGAACCATGGCTCGAATGCCAGACCTGGAGAAGTTTGCAAAGAGACATGATCTGAAAATCATCACGATTGCTGACCTGATCAAGTACCGACTCACCAAAGAGTCTCTTGTGAACCGGGTGGTCACCGCAACCGTTCCGACGATGTATGGTGGAGAATTCACGGCAATTGCTTACGAGAATGATGTGGATAACCACCAGCATATTGCCCTGGTGAAGGGGGAGATTCGTCCTGATGATCATGTCTTGGTTCGGGTCCATTCTGAGTGCCTCACAGGAGATGTGTTCGGGTCCAAGCGTTGTGATTGTGGTGATCAGCTGCACACGGCGATGTCTATGGTGGAAAGAGAAGGCAGGGGAGTTATCGTTTACATGAAACAGGAGGGAAGGGGGATCGGGCTGGTAAACAAGCTGCGGGCTTATTGCAAGCAAGATGAGGGGTGTGACACCGTCGAGGCCAATCACGCTCTGGGATTCAAAGATGACCTCAGAGATTATGGTATTGGCGCTCAGATTCTCGTTGATCTCGGTCTAAGGAAAATTCGTCTCATGACGAACAACCCAAAGAAGATCATTGGCCTGGAAGGCTACGGCATTGAGGTTGTGGAACGGGTTCCCCTGGAGATGACCGCTCGGGCAGAAAACGTGAAGTACCTAAAAACAAAGAAGAAAAAAATGGGCCATTTGCTGGCCTTGAAGTCGCTGGAGTGATGGTCTGTCAATTAAACCCCTTGGGATCTCTGAAAAAGTCGTTTCTCTCTGCTCATAACCCTCTTCTGGTTGCTGTCAGTTGTTCTTTGTCAGTCGCCAGTTGTGAACATGCATTTAAATCAGGAAGATAGCAGGCGAGGTGGGTTGGTTCTGCTTTAGGGGCCACTCCTTAGGCTGTAGACGGCTGTTTTCGAGCAACGAACCACGGACACCATCCGGGTGAGAGTCAGTTTTTCTGTGTCGTAGGGATCTCCCAATGAACACCTAGAGGAATGGAGAGTCATAATGCCTAAGATCGTCGAAGGCGGTCTCATTGCGAAAGGGCTGAAGTTTGGGATCGTTGTGAGTCGGTACAACAGTTTCATCACCAATCGTCTCCTCGAGGGGGCCTTGGATGCGCTGACTCGGAACGGCGCCGCAGAGCGGGATATTGAGGTCTGGAAGGTCCCTGGCTCGTTTGAAATCCCGCTGGCGGCCAAGAAAATGGTCGGATCCGCTCGGTTCGATGCCGTCATCTGCCTTGGCGCCATTCTCAAGGGGGCGACGCCCCATCACGATTACATCGGCTCAGAGGTTACGAAGGGCATCGCCACCGTCTCCCTCGAGTCAGGAACTCCCATTGCCTTTGGAATCATCACCGCAGATAACCTTGAGCAGGCCATCGAGAGGGCAGGCTCTAAAATGGGGAATAAGGGGTACGAGGCTGCCGTTTCTGCGATCGAGATGGTCAACCTTTTCAAGGCCTCCTGAGTTCCACGCGTCCGGGGAAACGATTTCAGTGTGACCGCAAGCCCCTGAATCCCGCGCAACAGGGGCTTTTTTGCGGGAGATGGCCTTTGTCAGGTTAGCATTGGGAATTCGAAGACGAGCGAGGGAATTTGCCCTCCAGGTTCTTTACCAGATTGATGTGACCCATATAGAGGCAAATGAGGCACTGGGTCTCTTTTGGGAACACTTCGCTTCAGATGAGGAGGCGAGAGGTTTTTGTGAACGCCTCGTCCGGGGCGTAGTCGACCATTATGATGAAATCAATGGCCTCATTGAAAGCCAGGCCGAACATTGGAAGATGAGCCGCATGGACAGGATCGATCGGAACATCCTCCGCATTGCCATCTACGAGCTTCTCTACTGCGAGGATATTCCACCCAAAGTCGCAATGAATGAAGCTGTCGATATTGGTAAGAAGTTTGGTACGCAAGAGTCCGGAGCTTTCATCAATGGGATTCTCGATGGGATTGGCCGGCATCTCAAGGCGAAAATGAAATAGCATCTTACGATGGTAGAATTGATCTTTTCCTCTTTAGCAATCGAGGAACAACCTGCTGAACTCATTGCCGTGTTTTTTTTCGAGGACGAGCGACCGCTTCGCTCCGAGGCCAGGCTCATCGATTGGCTCCTGGGAGGAATGGTCTCTTCTCGCGTCCGTCAGGGGTTCATGACGGGAAAGCTGCTCGAAATGACCCTCATCCCATCCAACGAGAGGGTCAAGGCGGAAAAGATTCTTTTCGTCGGTCTAGGAAAGACAAGGGCCTTCGGTTACGAAAGAGTCGGCAAGCTGGCCGAAAAGGTCGTCGAGACCTGTTTGGGTCTTCACGTCTACGACCTGGTCTTGACCTTCCCCAACCCGCAGAGATTCGAATTGGAATGGGTCAAGCTCATTGAAGTGATGATGGATGGGATCGGGGATGGTCTTCAGACGGTAAACCGGCCGGAGAACATTCGAGTAAGATTCGTCGGAGGACCCGCCTACTGTGACCAAATCATTAAGGGCGTTAAAACCGTGAAGGGATCTCTTAGGAATCCCTTTCCCTTCAAAATCTCTCGAGAACCTGCTTCCTAAAGACTGAATCATTCGAGTTTCTCGTTTCTTGCCATTTCTTCATCTCTCCTTTTGATCTAATGCCCGTCCGTCGTCGGTGGTCAGTGGTCCGTTTTTGAGGAATTTGAATCCGTGGATTCAGGACAGTCTCAAGCAGGGTGGATCAGGGCAAGGCGCCCTGATCCGAAGCTTGCCTGTCTCCTGACAACCGACAACTGAATTTTGGTCTCCTTGAAAAGTGATTGGAGGCAGAACTATATTAAGACTCATGGATACACCGACCCATGCCTTAGCCGGATTCATGATCGCCAAGACCGGAATTGGCCGCGATACGGGGAAATGGGGAACTATTGCAGGGGTTTCGGCGGCTGTTTTCCCGGACCTCGACCTTATTCTTGGATTTCTCGGGACCGAGTTTTCCCTCAGGTATCACCGGCAAATTCTCAATTCGGTCCTCCTAACCATTCCATTTTCTCTGGCGATTGCCTGGGTGTTTGTCCGGATCTCGAAGGTGAAAAGGTTCTGGACCTTCTTTATCATCGGCGTGGTGGAAATCCTGGCCCATACCTTTCTGGACCTCGCCACGTCCTACGGGACAATGGTACTGAGTCCCCTGTCCGACTATCGGTTCACTCTAGATTGGGTCTTCATTGTCGATCTTGTTCTGGTCTCCACTTTTCTTATCCCTTTGATCGCCCTTCGCATCTGGAAGCGATGGAGTCGAACCATCGCGCAGATCTCGTTGCTGCTCGCCGCCCTCTACTATGGCTTGTGCGCCTATAACCACTCTTGGGCACTGTCTCTGGTGAATAGCTATGTCCGGGAGAGAGGTTTGAAGGCAGACGAGGTGGCCTCCCTGCCCCAACCCCTCTCCCCTTTCAGATGGGCGAATTATGTTCGAACGGAAACGAAGATCTATCAGGGATTGGTCCATTTGATCGGGGACGATGCGCATCATGCCACGAAGGACAGCACCTTTCTCAGCCGCTACTTCGCTCGATATGCGCCCATCTCGCGACTCCAATACCGGGAATTGGATAGGTTCGACAATTCGCCATGGGTGAGAAAGGCTCTGAAACTAGAAGGGGTCAGAACATTCTACTGGTTTGCCCGTTTTCCAGTTGCCAGGGACAAAGGAGAGGTGAACGGGAAGACCAGGGTCGAGTTTTTCGATCTCCGGTTTGGCACGGTCGATGGTATAAGACGGCCCTTTGTCTATGTGGTGGATTTTGATAGAGAGGGGAATGTCACATTTCAGGGGTTTCTCTAACATTGGCCATTTTTCAGCGACGACTCACTCATCTCCGGCTCGCAAAGCCTGGCGACTGACCCCTGAACCCTGATAACTTCCTTTCCAGCCGATCTGCTGGAAACGGTCTGCCGTGGGCCGGGTATATCGTCGTCGCTCCTGCAGAGAGGATCTTCTCCCAACTCTGATAGATTTTTTGCAGGTTCTCACCCACGGCGGGAACCCCGAGACCAAAATTCAGAGGAAAGGCATTCACGGCAAGATCACCGACAAAAGCCTCGCCGGCCTCCAGAATGACCGAAACAGATCCCCCGGTGTGTCCCGGTGTCCGTAAGACCCTTGCCGGTATGCCGAATTCTCGTAGAGAACAATCGTCTTCTATGAGTATATCCGGCTCGACGGGCTCGAACCGGCCCAGGAACGATAAACTCCTGAATAGGAGTGAGAGAAATCTCCCCCATACCGTGATGGCCGGTGGTATCTGGACGGCTCCACGCCGAAGGAGCAGTTCTTCTCCGCGGTGGACCGCCACGGGGGCTCTGGTGCATCTTTGGAGGGCCTGGAGACTTCCCACATGGTCCGCATGGCCGTGGGTTACGACAATTAGCCTTATGTCAGTGGGCCGGATTCCGAACTCCTTGAGCCTTCGGTGAAAGCTCTTTTCGTGTCTTGGGAAACCGGCATCGACCAGAAGGACCCCCTGATCGCCTCTGACCAGGAAACAGTCGGTCCAGGGCCCCATGCGAACGGAATGGATCTCCACTTGCCTGTTCAGGTCCTCTTGTTCGACGACTTTTTCGGAGACGAGCTTTTGAGAACCGCCTTTTTGAAATAGTCCGAGACGCGTCTCAGTCCCTCGTGCCTGTCCACCTGAGGCTCCCATCCGAGAATCCTCCGTGCCTTTTCGATCGAAGGCTGTCTCACCTTTGGATCGTCTTCAGGCAGTTCCACAAAGACGATCCTGCTTTTGCTTCCTGTCAGATCGATGATTTCCTCTGCCAGGTGGAGGATCGATATTTCGTCTTGGCTCCCAAGATTGACGGGGCTATGCTCGCCTGAATTGAGAAGTCGGTAGATTCCCTCGATAAGATCTGAAATGTAACAGAGGCTTCTCGTTTGCGAGCCATCACCAAAGACAGTGACATCCTCACCCCTCAGAGCCTGAACGAAGAAGGTCGGCAGCGCCCTTCCGTCGTTAAGGCGCATTCTGGAGCCGTAGGTGTTGAAAATCCGAACAATGCGGGTATCGATCCCATGAGCATTGTGGTAAGCCATCGTCAATGCCTCGGCAAACCTTTTGGCCTCATCGTAGACGCCTCTCGGACCGATTGGGTCGACATTGCCCAGGTAGTCCTCGGTTTGAGGGTGAACCAAGGGGTCACCATAGATTTCAGATGTCGAGGCGAGCAGAAACCTGGCGCCTTTTTCCTTGGCCAGCCCGAGAGCCTTATGGGTTCCCAGGGAACCGACTTTCAGGGTCTGGATGGGAAGCTGGAGATAGTCGATAGGACTGGCCGGTGAGGCGAAGTGCAGGATATTATCCAAGGGACCCTCTACATAAATATACTCGGTCACATCATAGCGGATAAACGTGAACCTTTCATGACCGATCAGGTGGGCGACGTTATCTGCACTCCCGGTGAGTAAATTGTCCATACAAATAACGTGATGGCCCCTCTCAATAAAAAGGTCGCAGAGATGGGAGCCTAAGAATCCGGCTCCTCCAGTAATCAGGGTTCGTTCCATTGGTCCTCTCGCAAGCATATTGGGATGAAATCTTCTCAACTACCGAAGGGATCGTTATATGATCCCCATCCCCTCGATGATAGAGAGCATGACGGCAGCCGCCATGACTGATCCAATCTGTCCCCCAGTGTTCGCTCCCATGGCGTGCATGAGGAGGTAGTTTTGTGGATTGTATCGCTGTCCCTGGGTTTGGACCACTCTTGCGGACATCGGGTAGGCAGATATGCCTGACGCCCCGATCATCGGATTGATGTTGCCGCCGGAGATGAAGTTCATGATTTTTCCCAAGGTGATCCCTGTTGCCGTATCGATGCAAATTGCCAAGAATCCAAGTCCGAAAATGATCAGGGTCTGAAACTGAAGAAACACATGCCCCTCCATGGTGGCCCCAATAGAAAGGCCGAGAAAAAGGGTCACAATATTGGCAATTTCGTTCTCCGATGCCCGGGTCAGGCGACTCACCGCTCCGGATTCCTTCATGAAGTTGCCAAGGCAAATCATCCCGATGAGGGGGATCCCTCGGGGAGCGATCAGCCCCCCGAAAAGGGTGACCACGATCGGGAAGAGGAGCTTCGTTTTTCTCGATACATTTGGACGAAGAGTTCCCATCTTGATGACTTTTTCGTTTTTTGTTGTGAGCAGGCGGATAATGGGAGGCTGGATGATAGGTACCAGGGACATGTAAGAGTAAGCCGCTACCGAAACTGCCGCCAGGAGGTGGGGCGCGTATTTCGAGGTGACATAAATCGCTGTCGGACCGTCGCAGGCTCCGATGATCCCAATCGCTGCAGCTTCAAGCTTTGAAAACCCAAAGACAAGGGCCAGTGCGAGGGTCATGAAGATGCCAAATTGTCCGGCTGCTCCGAGCAGAAGAATCTTGGGGTTTTCGAGGAGGGGTCCGAAGTCTGTCATCGCGCCGATGCCGACAAAGATGAGGAGTGGGAAGAGCTCGTTGCCGATCCCCGTCTCATAGAGGAGACGAAAAAGGCCCCCCTCCTCCATGAGGCCAGAGAGCGGGAGATTGACGAGAAAGGCCCCAAATCCGATCGGTACAAGGAGAAGTGGCTCGAATCCGCGTTTGATACCGAGGTAGAGGAGAACGAAGCCCACCCCCATCATGATCGCATTGGGAAGGGTCAGGTTTCTTGCCCCTAGGGCGAGGCCTGAGATTCCTATCTCAATGGCGTCCCACACATCGGCTCCTTATTCCTCCTCATCTTTTGGTTGAGGGGGGAAGAGTTTCTTCATGAGATTCATGGCCACACTGATTACCCACAGACTCGCAATCGTACCACCCAT
>CAYFYO010000060.1:0-23933 GCA_964347335.1 uncultured Thermodesulfobacteriota bacterium | reverse complement strand
CATAGAGAAGCCTGGATTTTCCCACCCCGGCCTCAGAGACAATGGAAAAGGCCTGGCCCCTGCCTGCCTTGGATCGCTCCAAACCATCCAGCAAAAGCTCTAGTTCCCGCTCCCTCCCAACAAAGGGGGTAAGCCCTCGCTCCGCACTGACGTCAAACCTCGTTCTCCTGGTGCTAGGGGCAATCACGCGGTAGGTCTTAACCGGCTCTTCCTTGCCTCTAACCCCTTTTTGCCCCAGGGCCTCGAACCGAAAGAGCCCCTCGGTCAGCCTGAAGGTCTCCTCCGTCACATAGGTTGTCCCCGGCGCTGCCAGGTCCTCCATCCTCGAGGCCAGATTCACCGTGTCCCCCACTGCCTTGAATTCAACCCGAAGATCATTGCCCAGGGTGCCTACGACCACGGGGCCGGTGTGAATGCCAATCCGCATCTTGAGAGGCGGTATGCCTCCTCTTTCCTGCTTCATTCTGTCACTGAACTTCGCCATCTCCCGGTGAATGGCCAAGCTCGATCGGATCGCCCGCTGAGGGGCGTCCTCCAGAGCAATGGGGGCTCCAAAAAGGGCCACAATCCCGTCACCGGTCATCTCGTTGACCGTGCCCTCATAGTCGTGGACTTTGTGAATGAGGATCTCGTAGACCTGGTCCATGAAGGCGTATGCTTCCTCAGGGCCAAGCCTCTCCGAAAGGGCGGTAAAGCCCGCCATGTCACAGAACATGACCGTGACCTGTTTACGCTCCCCCTCTATTCTGTCTTTTTGGGCCAGGATCTTCTCGGTGAGGCTTTTGGGAAGGTATCGTTGAATTTTTTCCAGTTTTTCATCAAGGGAGAGCTCTTCGGGAGTTGGCCTGGATGGAAGCCTTAGGTCGTGGCCGCATTCACCACAGAACTTGAATTCGGGTGGATTTGGGAAATTACATTTTGGGCAAAACCTTTCTAACTTCGCTCCACATTCACCGCAAAACTTAATGCCATCAGGATTTTCAAAGTGACATTTTGCGCACTTCATCTCGGATGGGCCCGAAATCAATCATCAATAAACTAAGGGTTCTATTCACCCTTCTCAGAAAGAGAAAACTCCACTTCCTTCTGCCCGTATGGAACGAGTTTCACATTCACCGGGCTTCCATAGTCCCGAGTTTTCAGCTTTAGCCCAACAGGCGGTTCAACCCTATGGTAGCAGAACCGTGCGGCAAGTCAATCTACTTTTCCCAGGTCCTTTTGGGATTAGGCCTAAGCTTCTAATACCAACACCAACAGTAGAAGGAAGTGGGGTCAAACCTACAAAATACAGTTAACAAAACCGCGATGGAAGGGCACTTTCACTTCATAGAGGAAGCGCTGAATTTAAAGGCGTTTGATCCTAACTGAAATCGAAATCCACCATCGATGCCGAAAGCTTACAAATTGCGTTTGAAATATACACTCCCCTTCACATCTTCTCGCTTCTATTAAGATTCTGACAACGTGTTCGCTATTCTTAGAATCAGAGATCAAGAGTAACCGGCTGCCATCGCCTGGTCACGCCAATCCTCCAGGCTTAGCCGTTTGGGAACCCTCCATTATTGCATCGAAGCCCTTCAACGTGTATGGTTAACGATCCGTTGCGGAAG
This sequence comes from uncultured Thermodesulfobacteriota bacterium, assembly GCA_964347335.1. Lineage (GTDB taxonomy): Bacteria > Desulfobacterota > BSN033 > WVXP01 > WVXP01 > WVXP01. Next base: position 22,323 of record CAYFYO010000060.1, on the reverse strand, counting down.
TCATCATGAGGATTGGATGGAAGCATAGACCTTTCGACAACATGTGATGTGGAGGGGCGATGATTGTCAGAAATATCACGGACAAAGAGGTTCTGGATACGACTTACCTAGCCCACGGTGGGGCCATCGCACAGATGATCCTTGATCGAAGGGTACTGAAGGAGATCGGGTTCCTGGCCATAGCGACCCTCGCGGCGGGAAGAAAGATTGAGCCGCATGTTGACCCGATGGAGGAGATCTACTTCGTCATGAGCGGTGAAGGCGAGATGAGTGTCGATGAAGAAACGCATCACGTGGCCGCGGGTGATGCAATATGGATCCCCTCTGGCGCTGAGCATGGGCTTGCAAATACCGGGAAAGAGAATTGTGTCATCCTGGTTGTTGCGTCTGCGGCCTGGTTACAGGAGGGGTAGGGCTGTAGCTGATTCGAGAACCATCGAGTCTCACGTCTCAAAACGAGTGTGAGGGCATGAAGTCAGTTTCCATCTCTCGCAGAGCGCACTGAGATCTTTGAGTTTCGCCCCAAATGGCTGACAGGGCGATTCGGGTCAAGGGCCTCAACGCTTCGGATGTGTATCTGATTTGATCCCACGATGCGATTCGTTGTGAAAAGAGAGCGTGGTCGGCCATTGTCCTGAAAAACCAATGTAAAGACATTTAATGCGTCCGATTTTCGGATTCAAAATGTCGGTTTTGAGGACATTATGGGATCGGGTGAAATATGCAAGCTATTACTGAGACACGACACGAGGATATGGGAGAAGATCTGTGAAAGTCTATGTCGATCCGAGAATGCACTCGGCAGAGCACGTGCTGAACCAGACGATGATCAGGATGTTTAGCTGCGGCCGCTGCTTTAGCTCTCATATCGAGAGGAAGAAATCGAAATGTGACTATCGCTTTGACCGTGTGCTGACCGAGGAGGAAATCAAGGAGATCGAGAGGCGGGTGAATGATGTGATCCGGGCGGACATGTCCGTGTCGGAGGCGTTCGTCAGCATAGCTGAGGCTGAGAGAAGTTATGATCTCGTGCGTTTGCCAGAAGATCCTGGGGAAAAGATCAGAATCGTGACGATTGGAGATTATGATGCCTGTCCGTGCATCGGGCCTCATGTGAAATCAACCAGAGAAATCGGGGAGTTTCGGATCGTCTCAGCGAGTTTTGAGGATGGGGTGTTGAGGGTCAGGTTCAAACTTATGGGCCCCGAAAACCAACCGGAATACTGAAAGAGGTGATCAAATGGACTTTCATGAGCCGAGGGTTCTCGGTCGGACCGGTCTCAAAGTTGGACGATTAGGGGTGGCTGCAAGCTACGGGGCACCGACTCAAGCCTTTGAGGAGGCTTTTGACCGGGGTTGCAACTACTTTTACTGGGGATCTCGCCGGACAGAGGCCATGGGTCAGGCCATAAGAAACATCTGTCACAAAGGGAAACGGGATGATCTGGTCATTGTGATTCAGAGCTATTCCCGCTCCGCCTCGCTTATGGAGATCTTTTGTCAGAAGGGATTAAAGCGTTTGGCCTTGGACCATGCCGATGTGCTGCTCTTGGGGTGGCACAACCGCCCGCCTGCCCAGCGGATTCTCGACAGAGCTATGGCAATGCGATCCAAGGGGATGATCCGATTCCTCAGCCTTTCCGGACACAAGCGGAAACTTTTTCCGGATCTGGCAAAAGACGGCATTTTTGACATCTTTCACATTCGCTACAACGCCGCCCATCGGGGAGCTGAGAAGGAAGCATTTCCCTACCTGCAGGGAGAAAATCGGCCTGGCATTGTCACCTATACCGCAACAAGGTGGGGCGGTCTTCTGAAACAGAACAAATTGCCTCCGGGTGAGTCAGCCCCAATTGCGAGTGACTGTTATCGGTTCGTCCTTTCTCACCCGGCCGTTGACGTTTGCATGACGGGGCCACGAAACTTGGAGGAGATGAAAGAGGCCTTAAGGGCGCTTGATCTTGGCCCCCTCGAAGACAAAGGGCTAGACCGGATGAGAAGAATTGGCGACTACATTCACGGCTGAGATGTTTAGGGGGAGAATTCAGCCTGAAGGCCGATCAGACAGGGGCTGGCTCGGGTCTTGCTTGTCCGAGATTGGGTCTGGGATCGAAGGGCTTGAGGAGAAAACCATAGAAAGCCCGTCCTCTAGATCACAAGGACGGGCCTGAGGTTTGCGCCGTTACCATGGAGCGAGATCCGGGAAAGCTTTCTGCTTTATCAAGCGGTCTTGCGCTTACTGAGTTCCTCTTCCTTGAGAACCCTCCGCAAAACCTTGCCGATAATGGAGGTGGGCAGGCTGTCCCGAAACTCGACTTCCCGGGGACGTTTATATCCGGCTAGCTTCGACTTGCAGAACTCCAGAATCTCCTCTTCTGTCGCCTGGGCCTCGGGCTTGAGCTGGACAAAAGCCTTGACAGCCTCCCCAGTGTGAGGATCTGGAACACCGATGGCTGCCGCTAGGGCCACCTTGGGGTGCTCGTAGAGAACTTCCTCGATCTCCTTCGGATAGGCGTTGAACCCTCCCACGATGACCATGTCTTTTTTGCGGTCGGTGATGACCAAAAAACCCTCTTCATCAATATGGCCGATGTCTCCGGTGAGAAAGTAGCGTTTCCCCTCGATCTCTCGAAACACCGCCTCATTTGCTTCGGTCTTATTCCAGTACCCGAGCATGATCTGAGGACCGCTTGCGGCAATCTCGCCATCCTCCCCCCGGGGCAATTCCTGAAGCCCGGTCTCCAGATCGACGATCTTCACGTCGAGGCCAGGCATAGGGAGACCGACGGAGCCGATTTTTCGCTGTTCCAGATTGGTCGGGTTAACCGTAAGTACTGGAGAAGTCTCGGTCAGCCCATAACCCTCAAAGATGACGGCTCCGGTCTTCTTCTCAAACTGCTTGATGACCTCGAGCGGCAGCGGGGCGGCACCAGATCCGCAGGCGACAATCGAGGACAGGTCGAATTTGTCGGTCAGTGGATGGTTGACAATTGCCGAGTAAATGGTGGGCACCGCGACGACGGCGGTGATCTTATACTGCGGGATGGCTTTAAGCACGTCGGTGAACGGTGGTTTGCCAGCCCTGGGGTTGGGAATGCAGACCAAACGGGAGGCAGTAGAACAACTGGCGAGCATGCACAGGGTCAGGCCGAAGCTGTGGTACCAGGGTAGCACGCCCAGATAGGTGTGAGTCCCCCCTGGCGCTAACTGCTCAGGAGGGCCCCCGGGTGTCTTGGGAAGTCGAATCCACTCTCGGAGCGCGACGACATTGGACGATAGATTGGCGTGGCTCAGAGCGGCGCCCTTCGGGACGCCGGTTGTGCCCCCGGTATAGAGAATGAGTGCCGTATCCTGAGAGGGGTCGATCGCGGGATACGGTGGTTCTGGTTGGGCCGATTCGATGGCGTCATCGAACATGACATGATCCGGTTCATGGCGATCTGCCTTGGGTATCTTACCCAGAATGGAGCCCAAGAGCCCTTTCAAAGCCGGGAGATAGGACTTCACGTTGCAGATAACTACGGTATGCACTTCGGTCTCTTTCAAAGCCTCCACGGCGGTTGGATAGAACTCCGGGTGGTCCATGACAAAGACGGCCTTGGCCCCACAGTCCTTGAGCTGGAAGTTCAACTCTGAGCTCTTGTATAGGGGGTTACAGGTGACGCAGACGGCTCCAGCCTTCAAGATTCCGAAAAAGATAGCCGGGTAGTGAGGGATATTCGGAAGGAAGATAGCGACCCGGTCTCCCTTTTCAATGCCCCGTGAGGCGAGGAAATTCGCGACTCTGTCGGCCGTCTCCTTAACCTGACTGTAGGTTCGGCTGGCGTCAGCAAAGATCGTGTATGTTGCCTCAGGATATTGTTCGGCCGCCTCATCCAGAATGGAGAACAGCGGTTTTTCATAACCGCTTATCTCGTGAGGAACACTTTCAGGCCACTTTGGGCTATGCCACGGTTTCGCATTCATGACACCCTCCTTTTGCAAAGATGGCACATACAAACAAAATCATTTGAATCAATGAGATAGATACCCCTGAACATATCACAAAATCAGAGCAGCTGGTAAGAATTATCTGCGCTGGGGGCGTACGGGATCCTCGAATGGGGCGAGTCAGTTCATGTCGAGGTTTGGTCATAAGCTTAAAGGTGTTACAATGGGTAGGCTCAAATACCGTTATCCGAAAAATCTGGCGGTCGCGAGTCAGTGTGAGCTATCCAAATGAAAATGAGCCGGATAGAAAAAAAATTCGTCAACAGTCGGAGGCGTTCACAAGGGAACATAAGGCTTGTCGACCGATTAGTGGCTTTCATTGACTTGACAGACATTAACAAAGTCCTGGAAATTGGATGTGGCGCAGGCGCCATTGCGGCCCATCTGAGCAATAAGTATCAGATGGACGTGATCGGGACGGATTTGGATCCTGAAATGATCGCAATGGCGAGGAAATACCATGAAACGCGTGAGAATCTGAGTTTCGCTGAAGCGGACGCCACAAAGCTCCCGTTTGTGAATGACGAATTCGATTTGGTCATCTCGGTCAAGGTCTTGCACCACATTGGTGACTGGCGTGGCGCATTAACAGAGATCGGTCGGGTCCTCAAACCCAACGGTCTTTTTCTTTTTGATGACCTTGCGGGCTCGAGACTTGTGGCGAGAATCCTGAGAGGTGTCGCTGAGAAGTACGGTGTCTATACCCTGAACGATATCATTTCGTTTCTGGAGAGAGATCATTTCGCAATCGTTCATGAACAGAAACCGAGGGGAATTGTTCTCAAACATTGCAGCGCCATTTTTCAGAAGGGTTACGCATAGGACGGATGCGGCCTCATCGATCCAGCACCTCTCTCACTTTGCGCGCTAATACCACGGGCGAGAAAGGTTTCTGAAGCAGGTTATCGCTTTCACTCGTTACACCATGCCTCAGAATCGTCTCATCCGTATGGCCCGAGAAAAAGAGCACCTTGATGCCGCTCCGCTCAATCTTAAGCCTTTCCGCCAACAGTGCCCCATTCATCTCGGCCATCACCACATCGGTCATCAGAAGGTCGATGCGCCTTCCTTTCTGTTCGTCAGCAGTCTGTAAAGCCTCTGCGCCGCTGGCAGCTTCGATGACTGTATATCCCTGATTGCGAAGGACCTGGGCGACGAGTTCTCGCACGGCCGGCTCGTCTTCAATCAGCATTACCGTCTCCGTGCCCTCGGGTAAAGACTCTCGGTGCTCCGGAGGCGGTGCCTCGGCCTCGTCTTCCGCCCGAGGCAGGTAGATCTTAACCGTTGTCCCCTGGTGAGGCGCGCTCTCGACCGCAATGTGTCCTCCACTCTGCTTGATAATCCCATAGCAGGTCGCAAGCCCAAGGCCTGTCCCTTTTCCGACTTCTTTGGTGGTGAAAAAAGGCTCAAAAAGGTGTGCCCGGACTTCCTCGCTCATTCCGATTCCCGAATCCCGGACGACCAGCGTCACATACTCCCCGGGGGCAATGTCACCGTGTTCCCGTAATTCTGCCTCGTTGATGGTCACGTTTGTGGCCGTGATGCTGAGTTTTCCTCCATCGGGCATCGCATCCCGAGCATTGACAACCAGATTCACAAGAACCTGTTCGATCTGGTTGAGATCTATCCTGATTCGTCCCAGATCCGCGCAGCTCAGAGTGATAAGCTCGATCTCCTCACCGATCAGGGGGCGCAGCATTTTGTCTATTTCAAGCAAAACATCGCTCAGGTTGACCAGTTGGGGTCTCGTTAACTGACGGCGAGAGAGGGTCAGAAGCTGGCCGACCACCTTGGACGCAAAATCAGAGGTTCTCACGATTGCATCGAGATACTTCCGAATGTGATTGTCCGACAGGAGCCTCATTATCGCCAGTTCAGCATTCATCAGGATCACCGTCAGAAGGTTGTTGAATTCATGTGCCACACCGCCAGCCAGCCGACCCACAGTCTCCATCTTCTGGGACCAGAGGAGCTGCGCTTCGAGGCGTTTACGCTCACTGATGTCCTCTGTATGCACCATGACGAGATCAGGCGGCACAAAAGCGTAACTCACGGCTAAGCGCTTCTGTTCCCCGGTTGTCTTGAAACGATAGGTCATCTCCCGTTTAACGACTTCTTTATTGTTGAAGCATCGCCACAAATCATCGAGTATATCAGGGCGTGTGTGGCGATACATTTCGCGGGCCGTCTTTTCTAGGAAATTGTCTATTTTGCCGTGGGTGATGGCTTTTGCCGCGACATTGTAATCCACTAAAGCGAAATCCTCTCCTTTTCTCTGCCATGTATAGGTGGGTATTGGAATGCCCTGGTACTGTGCCCTTAACCTCTGCTGGCCTTTCCGTAGCGCCTCCTCGGCTCGCTTCCTTTGAAAGTAAACCTGTATCATTTCACTCACCACCCGAAGCAGCCGGACATCATATTTCGACCACACCCGGCACTTTTCCGTATCATCAAAACCCATGAATCCATAAAGCGGGCCATTGCGATAGCTAATTGGCACGACAACGAGAGACCGTATCTTCTGAATTTGAAGAATGGCCTTTTCTGCCTTCGCCTCCTCGGGCAGCGCGTCAACATCAGAAATCATGATGTTCTCATGGTCCTTCAGCTTTCTCACCCACCAGGGAAAAGCGGAACTGTCGAGGTTTTGAAGGTTGTCTTTCTGAGGCTCCGTTCTCGGATCGCACCACTCATGTACATTGTCCATTTTTTGACCGTTCTCTCGGAAGAGAAAAATGTAGGCCCGATTTGCTGCGACGGCTTTTCCTAGAAGCCTAAGGACTCTGTTGAGATCGACATCGGCGACGGACACAAACATCCTCGATACCTGGGCTAGTGCCTTTTCTAGGCTGAGACGGTGTAAGATGCGCTCCTCGGCCTGTTGGTGCTTCCTCTCGTTCCGTTCCAATTGGCTCAAGCGGTCACGCAGTGTTTGCAACTCTGCCGTGAGTTGGTGTTTGGGTATGGGCTCCGGCTTCATCTTCTGCTCCTCATTTCACACACTCCGACCTTAACGTGCGTTGAATCTGTATCGAATTTCCGTTAGCCTTCGCTCGGCTTGGGTCTGTATGGAGAGGCTCATCATGGAATGCTTCTAAAAGGCGAAATCTTATCAGATCAAAGGCTCTTGATCAATGAGGTCGATCGAGACAGGAATCGGCGATGACGGATTTCTGCCAGAAGATCGTGTGGATGCCAAAGGAGACCCTCGTCTCGGGGGTGCGCTCCATCAAACCGCAAACGGAGTGTGTCCTCGTTTTTGACGTAAGTCAGGGCTTTTCAAGACTGCGGACGATACGATCATCGACCCCTGAGGAGTTGACGGGAGTCTTCGCGGTGGGCTTTGTGGCCGTCTTATCCGGAGTTTTACTCGTCAATTGGCCAAGGGGGGGTTCAAAGGATGAGTCAGGGGGACGAGTGCAAGCGCCTTAAGTCCGTTTTCATCTCTCGCAGAGCACACTGAGATCTCTAGGTTTTGCCCCAAATGGCTGACAGGGCGATTCAGGTCGAGAGCGCCAACACCTCGCATATATCAATTGGTTTGGTCCCACCACGCGATTCGTTGTGAAATCTGTATTGCATGGCCCCGAAAGGGCTCAGTGGCTGGGCTGGTTTTTCCCCTCAAAAGATCAGGCCAGAGTCAAAACCATCTCTTAGGAACGCTGTGGTCTTGAGGAAACCTCCAATTATTCGTTTTGACCAAAAAGCTCCTCGAAATGGAGCCATATCCGATTTCGGATATACTTCAACAAGAGCACCGAGGTGTAGTGTCCTGTCGGCATTCTGATCCACATGGGTTTTCCCATGGCCCTCCAGAGCTTCTTGGAATGCTCGTAGGGGATCACCCTATCGAATCGCCCGGTGAACATGAGAATGTCCTCTGGGTCGGCTCTGGATGCGTAGGCGAGGGGATCCACAGGAGCCATCACGTTCGCTGCTTCTTCATGAAACTGTTCGAGGCTTATGCCCTTACCCTGCATGATCTTCTCTCGAAACCGGACCACTCCATTCTCTTTCGAGGAAGTGAGGATGGCGGCGATATTCCCTCCGCCCAGGATGATAGAAGCCGGACCGATTCGGGGTTCCACTTCCACAGCCAGCGCCGCCACAATGGCGCCCATGCTTATTCCAACCAGACCGATGCGGTGTGAACGGACGTCATCGCTGTCGGTCAGCCAATCGATGGTTCGTCTGAGATCGATAATGCCATGGCGAAGAACCCTCTCGGTGTGATGGAGCCCTTTTTCTGCCTCCAAGGGATCGGTGGTTCTCTCGAATCTGAGGGTTGAATATCCTTTTCGCGCCAGGTACTTGGCGATGTTTTTGGAAAAGAAGTAATTTCCTCCGAGGATGGGGATAATAAGGATCGTGGGAGGGCGCTCCCCCGACTTCGGACGGTAGTGGTAGGCTGTCACACGATAAGGTACCATGGACGAGGGAAAGGTGAGCTTCTCAATCCAGTAGGATTTTTCGTCCTTCACCCGTTCAATTCGCGGGTTGAGGACTTCTCGTTCGTAGCGGAAATGCGGAATCTCAGGATGATCGATGGGTCTCCTGACCACCGGCTTATAGGTGGCCATGCAGCCTAACTGGGCGACGAGCGCGACGAGAAGGAGTACGAAAACGGAACGGATCTTTCTCATGAGTCCTCCGGGAATGGGTTTTTCGAAAATCTCATTTTGACTCTGACTCATGGTTCTCACCTATTGCTTACCACAATCCAAGATCGACTCCAACTAAAATCAGGCTCTTTTCCCTGTTCATCTCCGACGTGCACCCCGGCGCTTCCGCAGTGGCTTTCTGGGGCAAGAGGATCGCCAAAGATGGGAAAACGCTTCGAAAATTTTGCTTGACTCTAAACGCGATTCCGTCTATTGGTCAATGAGACCAGATCGTATGCCCGACCAGGGCGGGCTGCTTCCGGTTTCATGAGGACCTCTCGCCGATACTGCCGGCGGTTCTTACATGTCGTTGATCGCCTGTTCAGCGGTTCTGTGGTATCGTGGAAGGAGTTGGAGGGGTGAAGAGGGCGGTATTCGGCGACCCCTCGGTCTATCGCGGAAGCCAAGATCCATGAAGGAGATAAAGGCATGGCTTTGAACCTCGATCGCATCGGCAAAAAGATCGGCCCCCTTTCCCGGGATTACACGTGGAAAGATGTGACCCTCTATGCCCTGGGGGTCGGGGCCGGGTTTGGTGAACTCGAGTATTGCTACGAAGATCGGCTGAGAGTGATTCCCAGTTTTTCCATCGCCAGTGTATTTGATTTTCTCGCCAGTGCGGGGCTCAGTTCGGGAGCCAACCTCGCCGGCATTCTCCATGGTGAGCAAGACATCGTGTTTCACCATCCAATCCCTCCAGAGGGGAAACTGACGACCGAGGGAGCCATTACCCACATGTACGACATGGGCTCAGGGAGGGGCGCCTTGGTGGTTGCTGAGGCCGATACCTATCATTCGAACGGTCAGAAGCTCTTTACCAACATCTTCACACTGTTTTGCCGGTTGGATGGAGGTTTCGGAGGAGAGGCGCCTTCGAGAGAGGATTTTGTGTTTCCCAAAAGAGCTCCAGACTTGGAGGAAGAGGATCTCCCATCATCAGACCAGCCTCTCCTTTACAGGCTTTCTGGCGACGTCTTTCAACTTCACGTGGACCCGGAGTTTGCAAAGGCGAGTGGTTTCGATAAACCGATCATGCACGGGCTGTGTACCCATGGCTTTGCGTGTCGGGCGGTGATCAAGCACCTTTTTCCAGGAGAGCCCGAACGGATGAAACGCTTCCGGACTCGCTTTTCGAAAACGCTCTATCCTGGTGTACCGATCAAGACCCAGATCTGGAAAATCGATGGGGGAACGGCGTTGTTTAGGACCATCAATGTCGAGACTGGAGAGGTCGTGATCGACCGTGGGATCGTCGAGTGGATGTCCACGGAGGAGATGAAGAAGCGTGGCTCGCGGGAAGGCATCCGTTTTGACGGTCGGGTTGCGATTGTGACTGGGGCGGGGAGTGGTTTAGGGCGGGTCTACGCCTTGGAGCTGGCCAGGCGGGGTGCCAGGGTGGTGGTGAACGACCTGGGTGGGGCCAAAGATGGTTCTGGAAAAGGGTCCAAGAGTCCAGCCGATCGAGTGGTCGAGGAGATTCAGGCACTCGGGGGGGAAGGGGTCGCCAATTATGACTCGGTTGTGAGGGCCGAGGGAGGCCGGGCAATTGTCGATGCGGCAATGAAGGCCTTCGGTCGGGTGGATATTGTGATCAACAATGCCGGGATTCTCAGGGACAATACCCTGGTGAAGATGGAACCCAGGAACTGGGATGCCCTGATGGACGTTCATCTGAAGGGGGCCTATAATGTGACGCGTCCGGCCTTCATCCGGATGCGTGAGGGGCGCTATGGTCGTATTATTTTTACCACTTCGGCGGCTGGTCTTTACGGGAACTTTGGGCAGACCAATTATTCGGCGGCCAAGATGGGGCTTGTTGGGTTTATGAACACGTTGAAGCTGGAGGGGGAAAAGTACAACATCAAAGTGAACACGGTGGCCCCGATTGCGGGAACGAGGCTGACTCAGGGTGTGCTCCCCCCGGATCTCTTCGAAAAGCTCAAACCGGAGTTCGTCGCCCCCCTGGTCCTGTATCTCTGCTCGGAACAGTGTCCGGTATCGGGCGCCATCTATAATGCCGGGATGGGGTATTTCAATCGGGTGGCAATCGTCACGGGCCCAGGGGCTCTGGTCGGAGACGGAAAAGCGGCTCCAACTCCTGAGGCCGTGGCGGCATCCATGGAGAAGATAAAATCCTCGGAGGGTGCTCAGGAGTTTCCCCATGCGATGGCTGCTTTTGGTCCGATGATGGAGGGCTTGGGTCTGAAGGAGGAGGAGGAGGGAGCGCCCCGGGCCGGTGGCAGGCTCAAAGTGAAGGCGGTGTTTGACCGTATTCCCGAGGCCTTCCAGCCAAATAAAGCCGCCGGTGTGGATGTGGTGTTTCAGTTTGAAATTTCGGGTCCTGAGGGTGGATCCTGGCACGTCATGGTCAAGGAGGGAACCTGTGAGGTCGCCGAAGGGAAACATTCGAGTCCCACGAGCACCATCAAGATGGCAGACGAGGATTTCGTCAAGTTGATTGGGGGGGAACTCAACGCGATGGCAGCCTTCACCTCGGGGAAGCTAAAGATCCAGGGGGATCTCATGAAATCCCAGCTCATTGAGCGATTGTTCAAATTTGGGTGATGGCGACTGAAGAATGCCCATTCCACTTGTCAACTCGGCGTTTGGTGATCAGGGGGCAGTCATCAGTAATGAACAAGGAGACATGATTCGGTGAAAAATGAGGAGTTCGACCGGGAGCTGGTCGTTCACTGTAGGGTCCGTGCCTTTTCCTGAAAACTGAGGACTGAGAACCGACAGCTCTATTTCGGAGGTTCATTCATGGTCGGGATAAGATCGTTTGGCGGTTACATCCCCAGGCTCAGGCTCAACCGCATGAGTATTTTCCAAAACATGGGGTGGTTTGCGCCTGCCATCATTACAGTGGCGCAGGGCGAACGGTCCTTCTGCAACTGGGATGAGGACAGTGTGACCATGGCCGTAGAGGCTTCTCGCGACTGTCTCAAGGGAATGGACAAAGCCGCGGTCGAGGCGCATTATCTCTGCTCGACGACCCTCCCTTTTGTCGACCGCTCTTGCGCCAGCATCGCAAAAACCGCTTTGAACTTGCGCAATGACATGGTCGTGCAGGATTTTACGACATCTCAGAGAAGCGGAACCAGCGCCCTGATCACGGCCCTTGAGGCCGTACAGGGTGGTGAAAGAAAGCAGATCCTGGTCACTGCTTCGGATAAGCGGGAGACGAAGGCCGCCTACTTTTATGAAATGTGGTTCGGTGATGGCGCCGCATCAATTCTGGTGGGGGAAGCGGATCTCGTGGCCGAGTTTCTCGGGAGTTTTTCTGTTTCCTACGACTTTGTCGATCACTACCGGGGAGCCCAGCATCGATATGATTACATGTGGGAAGAGCGCTGGGTAAGAGACGAAGGGTATTCGAAAATCATCCCTGAGGCGATTCTGGGACTTTTTGAGAAGCTCTCCATTTCGATGAAGGCCGTGGATTTCCTCATCTTCCCATGCTTTTTCAAAGGGGAGCATCGCAAGATCGCAAAAAAGCTCGGGGCTGCACCCGAAAAGGTGGTGGACAATCTGCACGAGGTCTGCGGGGAGACCGGGGTGGCCCACCCATTGGTGATGTTCGTCTATGCGCTCGAGCATGCAAAACCAGGTGACCGCATTCTCCTGGCCGGGTTCGGACAGGGTTGTGACGTGCTCTACTTCCGGGTCACGGAAAACATTCAGAAGTTGCCCCCTCGGTCTGGCGTGAGAGGGTCTCTCGAGAACAAGAAAACAGTGGACAATTATCCAAAATTCCTGAAGTTTCGCGATTTAATCCAGACCGAGATGGGTATCCGGGCCGAAGCGCCAACCCAGACCGCCATGACCGTTCTCTGGCGGAGGCGAAAGATGATCCTCGGCCTGGTTGGAGGGAAATGTCGGGAGTGTGGAACGCCGCAGTTTCCGAAGGCTGAGATCTGTGTGAATCCAGACTGCCGGGCCGTGAAGTGTCAGGATGATTACGAATTTGCCGATGTGCCTGCATCTGTCAAGAGCTTTACCGGAGATCTCCTCTCGGTATCGGTCGACCCTCCAGCCATTTATGGCATGATCCAGTTCGAAGGGGGTGGCCGCCTGATGGCTGATTTTGCGGATTGTGAAATGAATGAGGTCCGGGTCGGCCAGGGCGTGAGGCTTGTTTTTCGAAAGCGATATGTCGATCCCCAAAGGGGCTTTACGGGCTACTTTTGGAAGGCAGTTCCCGTCAGGGCCAAAGTTCCGGAAGGAGGGGAGGAGGGGGATATCCGTTTTGACGGTCGGGTTGCGATTGTGACTGGGGCGGGGAGTGGTTTAGGGCGGGTCTACGCCTTGGAGCTGGCCAGGCGGGGTGCCAGGGTGGTGGTGAACGACCTGGGTGGGGCCAAAGATGGTTCTGGAAAAGGGTCCAAGAGTCCAGCCGATCGAGTGGTCGAGGAGATTCAGGCACTCGGGGGGGAAGGGGTCGCCAATTATGACTCGGTTGTGAGGGCCGAGGGAGGCCGGGCAATTGTCGATGCGGCAATGAAGGCCTTCGGTCGGGTGGATATTGTGATCAACAATGCCGGGATTCTCAGGGACAATACCCTGGTGAAGATGGAACCCAGGAACTGGGATGCCCTGATGGACGTTCATCTGAAGGGGGCCTATAATGTGACGCGTCCGGCCTTCATCCGGATGCGTGAGGGGCGCTATGGTCGTATTATTTTTACCACTTCGGCGGCTGGTCTTTACGGGAACTTTGGGCAGACCAATTATTCGGCGGCCAAGATGGGGCTTGTTGGGTTTATGAACACGTTGAAGCTGGAGGGGGAAAAGTACAACATCAAAGTGAACACGGTGGCCCCGATTGCGGGAACGAGGCTGACTCAGGGTGTGCTCCCCCCGGATCTCTTCGAAAAGCTCAAACCGGAGTTCGTCGCCCCCCTGGTCCTGTATCTCTGCTCGGAACAGTGTCCGGTATCGGGCGCCATCTATAATGCCGGGATGGGGTATTTCAATCGGGTGGCAATCGTCACGGGCCCAGGGGCTCTGGTCGGAGACGGAAAAGCGGCTCCAACTCCTGAGGCCGTGGCGGCATCCATGGAGAAGATAAAATCCTCGGAGGGTGCTCAGGAGTTTCCCCATGCGATGGCTGCTTTTGGTCCGATGATGGAGGGCTTGGGTCTGAAGGAGGAGGAGGAGGGAGCGCCCCGGGCCGGTGGCAGGCTCAAAGTGAAGGCGGTGTTTGACCGTATTCCCGAGGCCTTCCAGCCAAATAAAGCCGCCGGTGTGGATGTGGTGTTTCAGTTTGAAATTTCGGGTCCTGAGGGTGGATCCTGGCACGTCATGGTCAAGGAGGGAACCTGTGAGGTCGCCGAAGGGAAACATTCGAGTCCCACGAGCACCATCAAGATGGCAGACGAGGATTTCGTCAAGTTGATTGGGGGGGAACTCAACGCGATGGCAGCCTTCACCTCGGGGAAGCTAAAGATCCAGGGGGATCTCATGAAATCCCAGCTCATTGAGCGATTGTTCAAATTTGGGTGATGGCGACTGAGGAATGCCCATTTCACTCATCAACTCGGCGTCCGGTTGTTAGGAGTCAGTTGTCAGGGATCGGGGATCACTTGTCAGCAAAATCAAAAACCAAATCTTCTACAGAAAATGAGAGCTCTCATGGGTAGGGAGTTTTCCTCGGGGGTTATGTTTCCTGAAAACTGAGGACGAACAGCTGAAAAGCGAACAAGGGGATATGTATGGCGACAGGAATTAAAGACAAGGTGGCGATTATTGGAATGGGGTGCACTCGGTTCGGGGAGCGATGGGATGCGGGTGCAGAGGAACTCATGGTCGAGGCCTTCACCGAGTGCCTGGAAGACGCTGGGATCGACAGGAACGAAATCGAAGCGGCCTGGCTGGGTACGTGTTACGATGAGATCAACGTGGGGAAGAGTGCCCTCCCGCTTTCGATGACCCTGAGACTCCCCTTTATTCCGGTCACGAGGACCGAGAATTTCTGCGCGAGCGGGACCGAAGCCTTTCGCGGTGCCGTTTATGCGGTTGCCTCTGGAGCGTACGACATTTGCCTGGCTTTGGGTGTCGAGAAGCTCAAAGATACAGGTTTCGGGGGCCTCCCAAGCATGGTCGGTTCAAACGTTGGATCATTGACCTGGCTCTGGAGTCCGAACATGACAGCGCCCGGCGCCTTTGCGCAGCTTGCGACGGCCTACGCGGCCAAGTACCAGATTCCTGAGCAAGATCTGAAGCGGGCGATGGCGCAGGTGTCGGTCAAGAGTCACGAGAATGGCGCACTCAATCCCAAAGCCCACCTCCGGAAACCTGTGACCATCGAACAGGTGATGGCCGCCCCGATTATCGCCCATCCCCTCGGGTTATTCGACTGCTGCGGGGTGAGCGATGGAGCGGCCTGCGCTATCGTCACCACCGTGGAGAAAGCCAGAGACATGGGGATCGAGAACCCCGTTACGGTTAAAGCCTTACAACTCGCCCTGAGCAATGGTGAAGAGATGGGCTATAACAAGTGGGATGGGGATCATTTCATGACGACGGACCGATGCAGCATCGCGGCTTACAAAGAGGCGGGCGTGACGAATCCCCGAGAAGAGATCACCATGATGGAATTGCACGACTGCTTTTCCATCACGGAATTGGTCACCTACGAGGACCTTCATATTTCCGAGCGAGGGAATGCCTGGCGGGACGTTCTTGACGGGTACTACAACAACGATGGCAAGATACCCTGTCAGATCGACGGTGGATTGAAGTGTTTTGGTCATCCCATTGCCGCGTCTGGATTGCGAATGCTCTATGAGATGTACCTTCAATTGATGGAAAGGGCGGAAGAACGCCAGCTTGGGAATCCACGATACGGCCTCACCCACAATCTCGGAGGATTCCCACCCATGAATATCTGTAGCATCGCTATTGTTGGAAGGTATAGAGACTAGAACAGTGGTTTGTGGTCAGGGTTCAGCTGCCAGGACGATGATCCAGGATGCACCTTTCGGATGCCGTTTGTCATGAATATCCTGAATAGAGGTTAAATGGATGGATTTTAGTTTGACTCCGGAGCAAGTGGACATCCAGAAGGCGGCGAGGGAGTTTGCTCAAGGGGAATTCGATCCAGATCGAGCGCTCGAGTATGACCAGAATCAACAGTTCCCTTTGACTGACTGGAAGAAGGCGAGTGAGCTTGGATTTATTGGGGTGCAGTTTCCTGAGGAATACGGAGGGCAGGGACTCGGTCTCCTCGAGAACGCGCTGATCGTCGAGGCCTTTTGCATTCAAGACTCGGGTATCGGCACGGCACTGGCCCTCTCAGATTTTGGCTCCGAGATCATCTTAAGGTACGGGAGTGAGAATCAAAAACGGCAGGTTCTCCCGCAGGTCGCCCGAGGAAAAGATGTCTTGACTTTTGCCTTCTTGGAAGAAGGTGGCTCGCGGGGGCCATTCAATACGAGAGCCAAACTCAAAAATGATGCCTACGTTATTGATGGTATGAAAACCCTTGTTCCCTTCGGGGCCCTGGCCCACTATCTCATCGTGGTTTGTCAGATCGCTTCGGGCGATCCCCTTGACCATGCGGTAATCCTGCTCGAGAAGAGAACTCACGGCATGGTAGCAACAAGCATGGGACAGAAGATGGGTATGAGAATGGTCCCGATTGACCAGATCGCCTTCACGGGTGTGAGCGTCTCCCAGGAGAACCGAATCGGCCCTGAGAGGAAAGGGAATAATCAAATGAGCGGGTTCTTCGACGAGATGAGGATAGAAACCGGTGCCATGGGAGTGGGGATCGCTCAAGGTGGATTAGATCGAGCCTTGGCATACAGCAAAACAAGGGAGCAGTTTGGTCGGCCCATCGTGAAGTTCGACGCCATTCGAAACAAACTGGCCGATATGTATACAGAGGTGGAGATGGCCCGGCTTATTACATACCGGGCGGCATGGTCATTTGATCGCGGGAAGCCTGATCGTCGGTCCATTCTGATGGCCAAGATGGTTGCTTCGAGAGCCGCATATCGGGTGACCTACGACGCTGTCCAAATTCATGGAGGTACTGGCTACATGACCGAGAGCCACATCGAACGTTTCTACAGAGACGCAAAGGTGCTCGGTCTCTTTCTGGAACCCGAACAGATACAGAGAAGAATGCTGGCCGATGAGATGACAGGCAGAGCCCGATGAATCGATAGCCGTTGCGGATCAGGAAGAAAAGGATCGCGGAGCGGTCTGGGTCTCAACTCTGCTGGGAGGAAGGGGGCGAGGAGGAAAACCTCGACCGCTGGGAGAGGGTATGGCCAGGGACGGTCATCGCGAGGCATGTCGCGTCCACCCCCGGGAGAATGCCCGAAGGGCCGTTGTTTTTTGTTGGATCGGTTTCTCGAGCCATGGAGTCAAAGCGAGCCTCAATCCGAGGTTCTGTGACCCTGTGGTGAACAAATATTCGGAAATCCCTGTCATGATCCGGTATGTTGAGGTCTCGTGAGGGCCTAGCCATGTTGGAAATTCGCATGATCATGAATTCCCCTGTCGAGGATGTGTTTGCCTTCAGAACGTGCTGCGGCGCCAAAGTCTTCGACCAAAATCTTGAGATTCAGGTCACGAATCGCGGTAACATGCCGGTGGAGGTTCCGAGTTTTTTTGATTTAATCGATGAATTTGGATCCCATCGTGTCGATACGCTGATGCCTCATGGCGTCCACCGTATCGAGCCAGGGGAGACGAAAGCCTTCTATTGCACGATGGATGAGAATCAATGGAAAGCAGCTCAAAAAGTGGTCCTCTACGATACTCGAGGCAACGGTTACGCTGCAAAGGTCTAAGTGTGAGGAATGGAGGTTAGAAAGATCGTGGAAATCCTTCAGTATACAGAGGAGCATAAGCGTTTTAGGGATCGGGTCCGCGTGTTCTTTGAGAAAGAAGTCGTCCCCTATGTCGATGAGTGGGAGGAGGCGGGTATCGTCCCCAAGTCGGTATGGCGGAGGATGGGGGAGCAGGGTTTTCTTTGCATGAATGTACCCGTCGAATACGGTGGGGCTGGCGCGGATTTTCTTTACTCTGTCATCGTGACTGAGGAACTGGCAAGAACCAATCATACCGGGCTCGTGGCACCACTCCACAGCGATATTGTTGTTCCCTACATCACCTCCTATGCCTCTGAGGAACTGAAAAAAAGGTACCTACCTGGATGCGTTTCCGGCGAGATTATCACTGCGGTGGCGATGACCGAACCCAATGCCGGGAGCGATCTTGCTTCCATGATCACCACGGCAGTGGAAGCGGACGACCACGTCGTTATCAACGGCCAGAAAACCTTCATCAGCAATGGCATCAACTCTGATTTACTCGTGCTCGCCGCGAGAGACCCCTCTGTGAAAAACCCGTACCAGGCAATTGATCTGTACGTCGTTGAGGCGGAGGTGCCGGGATTTGAAAAAGGAAAGATGTTCCGCAAGATGGGGTGGCACAGCCAAGATACGGCCGAACTCTACTTTAATGACTGCAAGGTGCCGAAGGGCAACAGACTGGGGATGAAAGGCGGCGGCTTTGTCATGCTCATGGAGAAGCTGCAGCAGGAGCGCCTCATGTGTTGCATTGTCGCCGTGGCGGGTGCCGAACAGATGCTGCATATGACCATCGAAGGGTGCCGGGATCGAATGGAGTCTGGTCGCCCCATGCTGACGTCTCAGCACAACCAGTTCAGGGTCGTGGAAATGGCGACTGAGCTCAAGTTGGGCCGGACATTTCTGGACAAGTTGATTGCAGACCATATGGAGGGAAGGGACATTGTCGTCGAGGTCTCTATGGCCAAGTCCTGGACGACGGAGATGGCCCAGCGGGTGGCCGATGGCTGTCTCCAGCTATACGGAGAGTTCGGGTCTTGTGAGGATAACCGGCTCGCTCGAAACTGGCGAGACACGCGGGTTCTCTCCATCTTTGCGGGGACGAACGAGATCATGAAGGGCATTGCCGCCAAATTCATGGGGTTGTAATTCCAGAATCTTCGGGGCTGTCTCGATGATTGAGGTCACAGAAGGGGTTTCGGTTCCAGAAAGCGAATTGAAGTTCACGGCATCCCGGAGCAGTGGGCCTGGAGGGCAGAACGTCAACAAGGTCGATAGCCGGGTGACGCTGTGGTTCGACGTGGCGAGTTCGAAAAGCCTTTCTACCGAGCAAAAACAGGTGATACGCGCGCGTCTCGCAACTCGGGTGAACAAGGCGGGTGTGCTTCGGGTTGTTTGTCAAAAGACCCGCAGTCAGGTGGCCAACCGCGAAGGGGCAATAGAACGCTTCGTTGAACTGTTGCACCAGGTGCTCAGACGAGTGCCAGAGAGAGAAAAAACCCAGGTCCCCAGGGCCGCAAAGGAACGTCGGCTCGCAGAAAAGAGGCGGCGGAGCCTTTTGAAGCGACAGCGATCGAAGAGGATTCATCCGTCAGATTGAGACCCTTAGGGCGAGGATTTCGCGGTATTTCCACAACGGATAGCGGTCAGGTTGGCCAAGGAGCTTATGAGGATTTTTTTCCTCCCCTTACTTGGTCTATATCGCACCAGCGACCTGGTTCAATATATACCGGCCATAAGCTACCGAATTCTCTCGGGAATTTCCTAAAACCCCAAGAGCACCCACGGTTTTCTCTCGGGTTTTCTGGTCTGTTTTGACCCGCCTGGTTTCCACTGATCACGCCTTACTTCATCCAAGTAGCTGTTATTATTAGTATTCTCGGATAAGCGCACTTCTGGCACAGAATTCGCTTTTTCTCTGGGTCATGAAGACGATGGGAGAAAAAAGCAATTCAGGAGGAGGAAAAATCATGAGGAGATTGACGGCCATTATCGTTGGTTTTGGGCTTCTCGTGAGTGCCAATCTTGGACTCGCCATGAGTCCTTCGGTTTATCAGACCGCCCTGTGTGCTTCGATCACCAGCAGCCGGCCATCAGCCAGTGTGCTTCAGCGGCTGGGTGATGAGTTTTTTGAGCAGGGAGCCACCCGAGCCCTGACGGATTTCCCCGTGGCGATTCGTTCGGCCTTTACCAAGCAAAAAGACAACCGGATCTACATGGTATCGCGGTGGTATGACCTGGGTCCGGATGAGCGATACACCTTTTCCTGTGAGTGGATTGATCCAGATGGGACGGCTCACAGCACGACTTCTGCCTCTTTTGCGACGCCTGAGAATCTGGATCCCGGGATCTATTTTACCTACACGGCTTATTTGAATGTTCATAAATCTCTGAAAGAGGGCCAGTGGACGGTCCGGATTTTTGTGAACGGCGACTTGGTTGAGACCCAGGATTTAACCATTAGCTCTGAGTAACCTTTTTCATCGTTTCCTCCTCCTCCAGGGGCCAGGCTCCCTCCCCATTGAATGTCTGGCCCCCTTTTTTTACCCCATGGGAGTCCTCACGTAACTCCATTTGAGAGGCGGTCTATCGTTTCAATCCTGCGACCTTGTTTGGATGTCGGGGGTATCCCCTTAGCGATCGATTCAAGCCGTGGCTAAGATGATTGGGTCTTCTCGGCAGGAATGGGTAATTTGACAAGACACTTCGTGCCTTGGTCGGGAAGTGCCTCGAGGTAGAGCTCGCCCAGGTCTTTCCTGGCGGCGAGTTGGGCAATCGGTAAACCGAATCCGGTGCCATAAGGCTTTGATGAATAGAATGGAACAAAGAGATTTCCCATCTCTTCTGGTTTCGGAGAAGTTCCTGTGTTGAAGATCTCTATTTCAATAAAAGGGGAGGTCGGGTCTTTCACCTTTGAAGAGATCTTGATATAGGGGTTATCAGGATTCACGGCCTCGAGGCTGTTTTGAAGCAGGTAATAGAACATGGTCTCCAGGTCCTTGGGGTCGCCTTGGACTTCGGGGAATCTGGGATCAAGATCCATGTGGATGCTCAAAAAAGTTGCTGATACTGGGCGAGCTTTTGTGCCTCTCTCTTCCAAGGCGAGTAGATCTCGAAAGTAAATGAACCTCTCATATGGAATCGGTATATCATACTTCATTACAGCGCCTTCTCCCTTGACACGGGAATGATTTCGTATTTCCATTTTAGAGGACTATTTTTCGTGCGTCAACGAGTATCATCTATGGCTGGGAGCGTGGATATGATTGTGTCGTGGAGATGCCTGGCAAGGTTTGCCTTGCTTCCACTCTTTTTGTTTCTTGTTTCCAGTGCGGACCCGGGTGAGGCTGAATTATTCCTTCGAGAGGAGTTTAACAATCTCGATCGGTGGAAGCCGTTCTATTTTGCAAGAATTGAAAGACGCTCTTCTTACTCCATTGTGTCAACCAATGGGGAGAGTTTCTTAAAAGCCCAGAGTGAGGGGTCTGCGTCCGCCATCATATATGAGGGGCGGTTCAACGTCTATGAGTTTCCAAAAGCGAGATGGCGGTGGAAGGTTGAAAATGTCTACCGAAAAGGCGATGCCAAGACAAAAGAAGGAGATGATTACCCGTTACGCATCTATCTCATATTTCAGTATGACCCGAAAAGAGCTGGACTCCTGGAAAAGGCGAAGTACGAATCGGCTAAGTTGATCTACGGGGAATACCCACCCCACAGTGGCCTGAACTACATCTGGGCCAACAAGAAACACGAGGAACCCATCATCACGAACCCGTACAGCGCCAGGAGTAAGATGATCCCGCTTCAACACGGGGAGAAGCGAATCGGAACATGGGTGAGCCAAGAAGTGGACATCCTCGAAGACTACAAGCGGGCTTTTGGGGAGAGACCGCCTTCCACGGCAAGTATCGCGATCATGAACGACTCGGACAATACAGGCGAGCGCTCTACCTCGTACCTTGATTTTCTCGAGATCTACAGGGAGTAGACGGCCGCTGACGTTCAAAGACTCGTGAGGAGAGCGAAAGCTTGAAAGTGAATCGTTCAATTATTGTCAAGGGGCTTTTGGCCGTCGGTCTGGTGTTTTTTCTCTTTCTCGTCGAGTATCAGTGGAATGTCGTTTCCATGTTCCATCCGGACCGGGTCCAAGAGATTCTCGGTAAGGCCGGTGGCCTGGCGCCGCTCGTCTACATGGTGATTATGGCCCTGGCGGTCGTCATCAGCCCGATCCCCAGTGTGCCCCTGGATGTTGCTGCTGGGGCTTTTTTCGGACCTCTCCTAGGAACGATCTACTCTGCCGTAGGCGCTTTGGGGGGTGCAGTCGCCAGTTTCCTCATTGCGAGATTTCTCGGAAGGAGCTTCATTGAGCGATTTGTCGGCGGGCACGTCAATTTCTGCACCAAGTGTTCCGATATGCTTCTTGCCAAAGTCGTTTTCTTCTCTCGGCTTCTTCCGATCATCTCCTTTGACATTGTCAGCTATGGGGCTGGTTTGACCAAGATGTCCCTCAGGAGTTTCAGCCTTGCCACTTTCCTGGGCATGCTTCCTTTAACCTTCCTCTACAACTACTTCGGATCCGCCCTGGTCGTGGGCCGCGGACTCGCGTTGGTCCTCGGGCTCGTCATGGTCCTTTTCTTTTTTGTTTTCCCTCGATTGATCGAGCGGTACGATTTCTTGTCTTTGCGGCGGTTCTTTCAGCATTCGGAGGACGATCAGGCCCCCTGCGAGAAAAACTAGGCGGGCTGGGGCTTTCCGATGGCTCGCACACCAGAACGTTTCTTTCATCGACGTCGAAGGTGCATTTTTCTTCAAGGATTCCCTTGAGCCGCTTTCTCGCTCGATGC
>CAYFYO010000059.1:0-24034 GCA_964347335.1 uncultured Thermodesulfobacteriota bacterium | reverse complement strand
CTCCACTATTGACTCCATGTTGTCAGATTTGACTTCCTTGCCTCACTTTTTTCTTCCGGACTCATTTTCCAGTTATAGTTGTAAATGGAACCTTCCCATTCGCCATACATTGGATTGGGAAGCACAATGAATTTCCTGCCGAACTCTTCCTTAAGCCCATCCACAGCAGCGAGCCTTTCATCGACTCCTTTCTTCCTAAAAATGCTGTCAAAATCGTTTAGATTGTCGCCCATCAATAGGACGATCCTGTTATTCTCTCGGACCTTCTGCCTTCTCGGTTCCTTATCTCCTGTGTCCTCTCTTAACAAAACATGCGTGTCAATGACTTGAGGAAAACCCAAGGCTTTCAAGTTTTTCATAGTGGGTTCTTTAAAGCGGGCTTTCCTGTTCGAGACATAGAACACGTCTGCTCCCTTTTCAACGACGTAATTCAAGAACTCAACGGCCCCGGGAAGGGCTTCAGCCCTTGCATCATTTATCCATTCACCCCAACCGGTGGGATAACCGTGATCTTGGCCAATGACCCCGGCTTCATACGGGCTATTGTCTAGAACGGTCTCATCAATATCTACAACAACAGCCCTCTTCTTACCGAAAGTTCCTTTCTCAAGATCAACATGAAATATCAACCTTGCCATATTAAACGCCTGATAGGAAATCGCCCGCCTTTCTGCTGATTTCTGATACCATAGGGTCCCCATCACCAGTTGTTCATTTAAATCTCGGAGGGTGTAGCTCTGGGTTTCCGCATTCGTGTGTCCGGACTTGGTCGGAAATATCATTGCCAGCAATATGGTCAAACAAACGGTTTTCAGGATTTTTTTTCTCATTTTGAACCCCCCCTTTTCTGGTTTCGATTATTGAAAGCCGAAAACTCCTCAAAGTCAATAGGATTTCGTACACAAAACCTAATGTCATATTCGCGGAAGGGCGATTTACAAGGGCCGGGGGTGAATTGCCCCATCTAACTCTCGACGCTAAACAGAAGATCTCAGACCTCAGGCGAGCGAACACCTCTGTGAGGCTGCCCTCTGTCAAGCTCCTAATAGAAAACTCACGAGGGTCTCCCTCAAATGCCCTTTCTCGACCCCTTGAAAGTAAATTTGGAGGCAGTCTAACCTTAGCGGAGCCCTAAGCGAATGAAAGTGTTTTGAAGATGATGGGGCGTAGCTTCGCTAGAGATCGAAGATCTTTCCCGGATTGAGGATATTCTCCGGATCAAAGGCCCTCTTCATGCGCCTGAGGAGATCAACTTGGCCTGGACCAAGATTCATCGTGAGATAGGACTTTCGTGTGAGACCGATGCCGTGCTCGGCAGTGATCTTTCCCCCCAGTTGAACGGTTTCGCTGTAGAGGTTTTTCTCGACCTGGCCGATCTTCCTTTCCCACGCTTCATCGGGTAGATCTCCCTTGAAGAGAAGAACGTGTACGTTTCCATCCCCGGCATGACCGAAGCACATGGCCGTGATGCGTTGCTTTTCCGAACGCTCCCGGACCTTCTTCACAAGCGCCGATATTCGACTTCTTGGGACAACGACGTCGAGACTCCTGTATATCCCGCCCACATGGTTTGCGGCTTCAAAGAGACACTTTCGACCCTCCCACATTCGCTCCATGGCGGTTCGTGAAGTTGCGACGAGAATGTCATCGGCTCCATTTCGCTCGCAGATCTCTCCGATGCGATCGCGGCTGTCCTCTATGGCCTCCTGATGATTTCCGTCAATGGTGATCAGCAAGTGGGCAACCGCATCGCGGAAGGCCAGCTTCTTCTTGATGAACTGCTCCGCAAGGTCGAAACAGCTTCTCTCCATGAATTCAATGGCTGTGGGAACGATTCTTGCCCGGATGATTTCGGAGACAGTCCGCGTGGCCTCCTCCACAGACCCGTACGGAACGAGAAAATCCATCCGCTGACTCGGAAGCGGAATAAGTCTCAAAACGGCCTGGGTTACGATGCCCAACGTGCCCTCAGAGCCAACGATAAATTGGGTCAGGTTGTAGCCTGTTACGTCTTTAACCACCTTCCCACCTGTCTGGATGATCCCTCCAATGGGAAGCACGAGGTCTAAACCGTTGACGTAGTCCTTGGTGGTTCCGTACCTCACGGCTCGGCTTCCTCCAGCCCCTTCGGCCACGTTGCCCCCAATACTGCAACTCTCCAGGCTGGCTGGATCAGGCGGGTAAAAAAGTCCTTCTGCCTCGACCGTCCTCTGGAGCTCTCCCGTAATAATCCCAGGTTCGGTGGTGACCATCAGATTCTCACGATCGATATCGATTATTTTGTTCATCCGCTCGCAGGAAAGGACAATTCCTCCATAAATGGGGACGGCACCTCCGCTCAGGCCTGTTCCCAAGCCTCGTGGGGTAACCGGGATTTTTTCAAGATTTGCCAGATGAATGATCTCCACAATTTCATTGGATGTGGCAGGCTTGACAACGGCCTCTGGCCGATGTGAGAGGCCAATGGTCTCATCTCGAGCGTACTTTTCCCGTGTCTCTTCATCCGTAGAGACCGCTTTGGGGCCCGATATCTCGGTCAGCCGCCTCACGGTCGATCCGGTCACTTTTCGGTACAAGGGGCGACTCCTCCTCGACCTGGATTTTCTGAAATCCCATATATCACAAGTCTAAAGGGGAGTCTATGGTCCACAAGTGACGTCGATCGTGAAGCGTCTCTTTGAGGCTTATCATGTTTGTGAGAATAGTGATATGATCGAAAGAACTGGGCACGAGAGGATTCGGGAATCGGAAATGGAGATACGCGAGGCCTTACCAGACGATAACCATGAACTTCGAAGGGTGCAGGCTAAATGTCTGCAGGGGAAAGAGGTTATCGTATCTATCGTCAATACGCCCGACTTTTTTGCTCGGGCCAGGGCCTATGAGTCTCATAAGGTGTATGTTGCCCTCGAGGGTAAGCGGATCGTCGGATCTGGAGCCGTAGGGTTCCGTGAGGCGTTCGTGAATGGGGAGAAAAAGCCTGTCGCGTACGAGTTTCAGTACTTCACATCCCCCGAGCACCGGAGAAAGGGAGTGGGGAGGGCGCTTCACCGAAGGATCGAAGAGGACCTGACCACGCGCGGGGTGGCCCTTTCCTACCTATTGATTATGGCGGAAAACGTCACTGCCAAACGCCTCTTTGAACGTGAGGGATTCAGACTGCACCGTACTGCGCTCATGCCGATTATTATGATGGGCAAAGCGCTGGATGTGCCGTCTATTGGGAATATCAGGCAGATCACGCCAGAAGACCTCGGAGCTGTTGCCGGACTTCTCAACGAAACCTGGGAAGGCTATGACCTGTATGGACCCAAGTCGGCCGAGACGCTCGCCGGGTTCATCGACCGAACACCGGCATACGGTTTTGAAAATCTCATCGTCCTGGAAGATAAGGGGGAGATTCAGGCGTGTTTAGGATTCTGGGATTGGAGTCAAATTGCACGAATTACCATAGAGGCGGTCAACCTAGGCGATTCAGCGGACGAGCGAACATCGGTCCCGGCGGTTCAAAACGGATCGATGCCTTTCGTTCCAAGGCCTGGGACGACTCTCAGACAGTGGTGTTTAACCCCGATTGGCTTTCAGGACCCTGAGTGCGCGATACCCCTGATTCGATATGTCAACAATCTCGCGATAAAGCGGGGCATTGGACAGATCTTCTTTCTCTCAGAACGCGAGGATCCCTTACTCCAAACGACGGCGGGGCTTTTTCGAAGAGATGTCAGCATCGATCTGTATGTCAAGGCCCTTCGAGAGATACCGATTGGGGACAGGCCAGTTTTTATCGACGGGATTGATCTCTAGAGATGTGGAGGATCTGTCTGGGAGAGTTTAGAGGCAAAGCCGTCGGATTTCTTTCTCTTGGCCAAAGAATGAACGGACATGAGGTGGCTAATCATCGATCCGAGTTGCAAAGGGGGGCATAGGCATGTTTGATCTTCTTCTTTCAGTTGAAGAGAGGGCGCTCAAAGACGAGGCGAGGAGATTTGCAAGAGACGAAGTCCCGAGTGCTCTTATCCGGAAGATGGATGGGGATGAGGTCCGATATCCAAGGGAGTTTATTGAAAAGGCCGCGTCTCACAATCTCCTCGGCCTGAGATTCCCAGAACAGTGGGGCGGCAGGGGGATGAAGTGGACAGGAGAGGTGGCTGCATTGGAAGAGATGGGAGTTTTGGGGTCCGGCCTCGTGTGTCTCTACTCGCTTGTCAGCATTGTGGGAGAGGCTATTCATGCCTTTGGCACAGACGATCAAAAAGAAACGTATCTTAGACCGACCCTCGAGGGAAAGCTCACTTGCGCCGAGGCGCTGACCGAACCGAGAGGGGGATCGGATTTTTTCGGAGCGACGACGATCGCACGAAAAGATGGGGACCAGTATTTTCTGAACGGACAGAAGCGCTTTGTCGTCGGTGCGGAGGGGGCTGATTACTTTCTGGTCTATGCGAAGACCGCACCGGAAGGGCATCCTCACGAGTCTATCTCTGTCTTTCTTGTCGATCGAGACATGGGCGTGGAGGTCGAACACGTTTACGGCCTCCTTGGGTCACGAGGTGGAGGGACCGGACGGATTTACTTCCGGGACACGAAAGTCCCTGCTCGAAACCTCGTTGGGCCAGAAAATGGCGGAGCGGCGGTTTTCAATCGAATGATGATCCCCGAGAGACTCACGACAGCCGCGGGATGCCTTGGGATGGCACGATGTTGCCTTGAAGTGGCGGCGCGCTACACCAATCGAAGAAAGGCCTTCGGAGAGCTGATCCGGAGATTTCAGGCGGTGAGCTTCAAGGTGGCCGATTCTGTGGCACGGCTCGATGCGGCCCGGAGTCTCGCCTACGTGGCAGCCCGTTGTGTCGACGCAGGCCTGGATTCACGGAGAATCGTCTCAGAAAGTAAGAAAACATCGACCGAAATGCTCTGGTCTGTTGTGAACGATTGCATGCAGGTAATGGGGGGTATCGCCTACACGAACGTTTATCCCATCGAACGATTCCTCAGGGACGCGCGTCTTCAGATGATCTGGACGGGGACGAACGAAGTGATGAATCTCCTGATTCAGCATGAGTACTACCAGGAGCTTCTCCGAGAAAAAGAGGGCGCAAGAGAAGTCGAGATGGATGCCCTGGACGAAGAGGGGGAGGAGGAGAAGGTTTTCGAATGAGTTCTGGAATCGTTCTCCATGCCCCGGGTCGGGGAGATCTGAATTGTTCGGTTTTCGAAGAAATACCGGTTTTCGGACCTATTTGAGTTCGGCCAAAGCGCTCCTGAGTGACAACTGGACGGGAAACTACACCAAACCTTCCCCGAGGCTCTATCCTCATCAATGGAACTGGGATTCGGGTTTCATTGCCATCGGTTATGCCCACTATAATCAGGAACGAGCCCAGCGGGAACTTCTGTCTCTGTTTGCAGCCCAGTGGCCCAACGGGATGGTGCCCCAGATCGTATTCAATCCTCAGTCATTGGGGAACTATTTCCCTGAGCCCGATTTCTGGCAGGTACCCGGTGGAAGGCTGACTAGTGGTATCACGATGCCACCGCTCCATGCAACCGCCTGTCTGCATATTTACCAGCATGCAAGGCGGAGTGATCGGGCTCGTGACTTCTTGAAAGCCATGTATCCGAAGCTCCTGGAATCCCATCGATATCTTTACCGACACAGGGATCCTGACAAGACCGGGGTGGTTTATATCAGACATCCGTGGGAATCTGGCCTCGACAATTCCCCTACGTGGGACGATCCGCTCGATACCATCGTGATCGACAAAAGAAAACTTCCCCCTTATGAGCGCAAAGATCTGAAGCAGGGTATTCCACAAGATCAACGTCCCAGCGATGCCCACTATGACCGATACGTATACCTCGTGGATCTTTTTCGGCGGAATCACTACGACGAGAGGGCGATCTTTGAGAAATGTCCGTTCCTTATTCAGGACGTACTTTTCAATTCCATCCTGGCTCGGGCCAATCGTGATCTTCTGGAAATCGGGAAGATGCTGGGAGTGGATACTGGAGACGTAGAGGATTGGACAGATCAGACGGCCCGCGCCATCGCACGGGATCTTTGGTGTGAGGCGTGTGGCAAATTTGAGGCGTATGATCTTGTCCGGAGGCAATTCATTCATTCCCCAACCGTGGCTACCTTCATGCCCCTTTTCGGCAGGGCGGCCTCCCCCTCTCAAGCGGAGCGCCTTTACGAGTATCTCAACTCGATCGGTTTCTGCGCTCTACACCAGGGGAACTGTTTCACCGTTCCCACGCATGATATGACCGAGGAGGGGTATGATCCTCAGAATTACTGGCGAGGACCGATTTGGATCAATGTGAACTGGATGCTATCCCTGGGTCTCCATGATTACGGTTACAAGGAAAAAGCCGACTCGATGAAAAAAGATTTGGCTCAACTACCCATTCGCTTCGGCTTCCATGAATACTTTGACTCCCAGACCGGGAATGGCTATGGCTCTGATCAATTCTCCTGGACGGCTGCCCTGTTTATCGATCTCATCTGTGACTATTACGAAGAGGATAGGCACCGGTACGGGCGGTTCGGTCATCGGGGCACCCAGCGGTTGGGGCGCCGTCATATACTCAACCGTGTTGATGGTGCCGCACCCGGCAACGAGACCGATACGGCCTCAAAGCTCATGGACCGTCTGTGGGATTTGAAGATCAAGTTCTTTGATGTCAACCGAGGGCGGGTCAACTATGAACTGATGAGGAAATCGCCCGAATACCAGGAATACATGCGGAGCGCCGGCCAGCTGAAATATTTCAATCTCAGGCAGCTTGCAACACGTGAACAACGGTTAGCTTTCTGGGTTAATCTCTACAATGTTCTTGTCGTTCATGGAATCACGGAACTGAATATTTCCGCGTCGGTGAGGGAAGTCTCCGATTTCTTTCGCAATGTATCCTATCAAATTGGAGAATTCTCCTTCTCCCCGGATGAAATCGAACACGGGATCCTCCGGGCAAATACCCGGCCCCCCTATGGTGTCTTTCGCCCTTTCAGTCGTGACGATAAACGTCGTGAACTCAGCTTGGATCGTGTCGACCCGAGGATCCATTTTGCACTCGTCTGCGGATCACGTTCTTGTGCGCCGATTCGGTTCTACGAGGCCGGGCAAATCGATAAACAGCTGGACATGGCAGCAAGGAATTTTGTTAGGAGTTCTGAAGTCATCATTTTGCCTGAAAATTCCAAGGTTTTTCTATCACAGATCTTTCGGTGGTATCAAAAGGACTTTGGAGGAAAAAAGGGGGTGCTCCGTTTTTTGCTTCGTTACCTCGATCGGGATGAAAAGTCGGCATTTCTCGAAAGGAACCTGGACCACATAACCAGCGAATATCTGTTCTATGATTGGAATCTGAACCGTTGAGGATTCATTGTGGTCTCGGCATTCAGAGTGACCTGAAAAGCCTGAGCAAATCGTTCGACCGAAAGGCCCGTGAAACTGGGCCGACATCAAATCCAATGGATCGAATCAAACTCGTTGACTGGGGAAACGATCTGTCCAGGGTCGGCGGATAACTCCAGCGCAAAATATGATTCGGTTACAGGCGTACGAGTCCCTGAAACTGTTGGGCTGAACGGATCAAAGGAGGAATGTTGGGGATGAACCGCATTTAGGACTTCTTCTAACGGTTTTTGATTAGCATCCTCCGCAATACGTAGGGTAGAATACCGCCGTTTTTGAAGTATTCGACATCGACCTCAGTATCGAGCCTGGCAATCACCTCGAAATCGATTTGGCTTCCATCCTTTTTGACAGCTTTGACTTGTACCACCTGCCGCGGCTTTATCGAATCGATTCGGCCAATTGAGAAGGTTTCGGAACCGTCCAGTCCGAGGTTTTGCCAACCCTTGCCCGCTCCAAAAACGAGAGGCAAAACACCCATGCCAACCAGGTTGCTCCGATGGATGCGCTCAAACGACTCGGCAATGACTGCTCTCACCCCGAGGAGGCTGGGCCCTTTTGCTGCCCAATCCCGCGAAGAACCGGTTCCGTATTCTTTGCCTCCCAAAATGATAAGCGGTGTGCCTTCGTCCCTGTATTTCATCGCGGCTTCATAGACAAACATCTCCTCGTGATCCGGAAATTTCGTTGTCAACCCTCCCTCTTTGGGTGTCACAAGATGGTTCTTTATCCGGATGTTTCCGAATGTCCCCCGCATCATGACTTCGTGATTCCCCCTTCGCGATCCATAAGAATTGAAGTCATCAGGAGCGACGTTCTTCTCGATGAGGTACTGGCCTGCCGGATAATGCTCTGGGATCGTCCCCGCAGGGGAGATGTGGTCGGTTGTGACTGAGTCACCAAGGACGAGGAGTGCTCTGGCGTCTTTCAGGTCGGCGGGCTCGCTCATCTCGAGGTCGAAGTCCTCGAAATATGGTGGCTTCTTGATGTAGGCGGATTGATCACTCCAGGCATATGTCTCGCTCTCGGAGACGTCCAGATTATCCCAGAATTCGTCACCACCAAAGATCCTCTCGTACTCAGTCTCGAAAAATTCCCGCCTAACGTGTTTCTCGACGAGCTTGCTTATCTCTGCGGATTCTGGCCAGATGTCTTTGAGATAGACCGGCTCACCGCTTGGATCGACGGCGAGCGGGTCGGTCCCCAAATCAATATTGATCTTCCCAGCGATTGCAAACGCCACGACGAGCATGGGGGAGGCCAGGAAATTCCATTTGACGCTCTGGTGTATTCTGGCCTCGAAATTCCGGTTTCCCGACAGAATCGAGGCAACGCTAAGGTCGTGTTCAGAGATCGCCGCTTCAATCTCCGGACGAAGCGAACCGCTGTTACCGATACAGGTCGTGCAGCCGAACCCGGCAACGTAAAAGCCGAGGGCTTCGAGATACGGTGTGAGTCCAGAATCTTCCAAATAGTTGATCACGACCTTCGAACCGGGAGCAAGAGAGGTCTTCACATATGGTGGCACCCGGAGTCCCTTCTCAACAGCCTTTTTTGCGACGAGGCCGGCGCCGAGCATCACGGAGGGGTTCGACGTGTTCGTGCATGATGTGATGGCCGCTATGACGACGCTTCCATCGCCGATGCTGATCTCCTTCCCGTCGAGGTTCACCTCGTGCATCGTCTCGCCACTCGGTTCGACAACCTCTTGTCGGGCCGTCTGGCTGCCGGATTCGTCGTGAAACCTCGAGATCTCGACCAGGTCACAGTCCCGTTCATACTCGCAACCGAGTAGTCCCCCGAAGTTTCTTTCCAGATCCCTCAGAGCAATTCTGTCCTGGGGTCGGGCAGGCCCTGCCACTGATGGTTCGACGTCGGAGAGGTCGAGTTCCAGGACTTCCGTGTACTCCGGATCCTCGTCGCCTGTGTAAAAGAGTCCAAGCGCTCTTGTGTAGGTCTCGACGACGTCTGCTCTCGCTCGCCTGTTGGTCATCTTGAGGTATTCCACGGTTTTTTCGTCCACAGGGAAAAAACCGACTGTTGCACCGTACTCAGGCGTCATGTTCGCTATGGTCGCCCGGTCAGGAACTGTCAGTTTCTTCACTCCGGGACCGAAGTATTCCACGAATTTTTCAACGACTCCGTGTTTTCTGAGGAATTCAGTTACCGTGAGGACAAGATCGGTGGCGGTTACCCCCTCCTTCAGTCCGCCAACCATTTTGACCCCAATCACCTCTGGAATGGAGAGGTAGTAGGGCTGGCCAAGCATGACGGCTTCCGCTTCAATTCCACCAACACCCCAGCCCAGAACGCCGATTCCGTTGATCATCGGTGTGTGCGAGTCGGTTCCCACGAGCGTATCCGGGTAAGCCAGGCGCTCTCCATCTCTTTCTTCAGTGACCACAACCCGTCCCAGGTATTCTAAATTAACCTGATGGCATATCCCGGAATTGGGAGGGACAACGCTGAAATTGTTGAAACTCTTCTGAGCCCATTTGAGAAGCGCGTACCTCTCCCAATTCCTCTCGTACTCTTTCTGAACATTTCTGCTCAGAGATTCCGCAGCGCCGTAGTGGTCGACCTGAACGGAGTGGTCAACAATCAAATCCACCGGAACAAGGGGATTGATTTTTTTCGGATCATCTCCAAGGTCCTTTACCGCATCCCTCATGGCGGCAAGGTCAACAACAGCCGGGACGCCAGTGAAATCCTGCATCAGGACGCGTGCTGGATGGTAGGGTATTTCAACGGGTTCACCGTACTTCTTTTGCCATCTGGCTATGCTGATCACGTCCGCTTCCTGAACCCCTCGGCCGTCCATTTTTCGCAGGAGGTTTTCAACGAGAACCCTGATTGCAAAGGGCAGCCTTTTGATATCAGCGATACCCTTTTTTTCGAGCAAATTGATGTCGAAGATTTTGTAATCGTCGCTTCCAAACCTTATCTTTCTGGTAAACTCCCGTGGCTCCATACTTTTTTCTCCTGGCCTCCATATGATGCGATTATTATATTCGACGAGACGACCCTTCCTCAATGTTTTGTTTCAAGATCAGGGCAAAGGATCATCTCAAGGGGGTTCTGGGAGATGTGTTGGTCCTCTGAAGGTCCTCACCCCTCCTGATGGACACAAGATGAAAGGGTAGGGATCCGCCATCGAGAAGGCAATCGATTCCTGGAGGCTTTTGCCAGGGGATAGAATTCTCGAGGTAGGTCCGGTGTGGAGCTATAGACCGGGTCAGTGAGAGATCTTATTTCGGATTTACGGATAAGTAGGCATTGATAAAAGTGTCTACGAGTTCTCTCACCTGATCTCGAACCGTTGACAATTTATGTGAGGTTCCTGTCAAGGCGACCGACCACGTGGTGGCAGAGGTCTTGACACTCGGCCTTTGAACGAGAGCAACTTCCTGGTTAAGCTCGAGCTTAATGTTGAAGATATATCTATCGAGTGCTCCGTATCTCAGAATGGTGGCATTCAGGTACAGCAATGGCCTTCCAGGCAGTTCAGGAGATTCTTCCGATGGCACCACAATTCCCGCCAGGCGAAGCTTGAGTTCTATGTCCTGTTGCAACTGGTCAGCGGTGAGCCCTTTTTGTTCGACGGCCCACTTCAAAGGGGCGGCCATGACCCGGACTCCCTGGAGGCCACGGAGTGTTTCCCGGCTCACCTGGTTGTCAAAGGCGAAGACGTTCTGCAACTGAAGTGAGGTCAAGCTTAGCGTCAGTAAGACCACCCACGTTTTTGCCTTGCTCATAGCTCCTCCTCCTTTCACCGAAAAGCGCATGTTTCGACGTCAACCAGGAAGACAATAAAAGTCCTCCTCGAGGGCACCGACCGATTCAGCATCCATAGGGTCGATCTTAATATAAAGGTTTGACAGCAATAAGGATGCCGCAGCCGAGGGGCTAAACAGAAATTAAGGGAAATTATATCATAATCAATACTTAAAATGTATGGGCAGTCAATCGATAGCGCCAATTCGTGCGTCAATCGATGGCGGATGTTTTCAACTATGAAATTTGGGATTACAAAAACGTGTTTCCGCTTCTCCCATGGATTCAGGACACTCTGGCGGCTCTGGGTGGGCAGTCGGGATTGAGGAGTAGAGAGTGCCGAGTAAGGAGTATGGAGTAAGGAGGGGGGAACTAAGTGGAATAAAATCTCCCCCTGCCAGCTTTGGGGGGCAAAACCAACAGGGGGAGTATTCGGAAGGAGAATGTTCCTTCCTAGTTTGATTGTAGAAAATAGAGCAGAGATTTTTCAAGCCATCAGGAGATTATTTTCTCTTACCCATCAATGGCTCTCAATCGGTGTGATTTTCCATCCGACGCGATAGCGCTGGTCGCAGTTTGGGCAGATCAGTATGATCTCCTGATCTCCATTGAGCCTTTCGAAGGATACATGAAAACCACGCTCGTACTGACATTTGTCGCAGATATGAAATTCTCTACCGATTTGTTTTTTGACCACCTGTTCCATGTTTGACGATCCCTATCGAATATGCTCGGAATTGTGAGGAGAATCCATGGTCGCTAGATTCTCTCGGACGCCGATACCTTATGAAAACCCGCCAACCTTTGTCAAGGAAGTCGGAATTCCTAACGGAAATTATTTGGCCGTCGTGGGGCTCCGCGAACGCTCCACCCCGAGCCTGTCGAGGGGCCCTTCGAGTTCCCTCAGGGCCAGCCTCTAGGGGGTGGATAGCACCCTGTAGAAAGCTGCGACAAAGATTTTCAATTTGGTGCGGGTGCTTATTCACAAATTCTAAAGGTCGTGAATCATGGGGGCTAAATAGCTTCTCCGAGGAAGCGTCTTCTGTATTCTGACTGAAGAGATGTGGTATAAAATACATGACAAGCCCGGGAAAAAGCCTCGGTGATCGACAAAAAGAGATGCCGAAAGAAAATTATGGCGTGAGATACGGTATCCGGCGCGTGGGTGTCTGAAAAAGGCTGAAACGTCTCAGCGCGATTCATTCTGGAGGAGTTTTGACGAGCTGGAATGCATGTCGATGAGTGGCCTTTGGTCCTGTGGCATCTGACAGAAGCAGGGGAGTGAGCGCGTGAAAGTCTCACGAGAACCGGCAACCTTTCGATGCAAAGTCTGTCACCTAGAATTCACGGTTGACCAGGACACTCCGTTACTGAATTATCTTGCGAAGGGGACGGAAGTGCCCATGAAATGCCCTCACTGCCGTACTGACCGGATCAGCGAGTTTTTGACCAGAGGGAAGTAATGTTCTCTGGTCCTGTCTGCCGGGGACACCGGGCTAGCGAAATAAGTGTGTTTCCCCTTCTTTTGAGCGAGGGTTTTTCCCCTTTTTTCAGCTTTCGGATGAAATCCCCGCCCATGGAAGACCGTCTTATACCGTCTTTCCAGCGTTCTCTCGGTGCCCCAATACCCTTAGGCGGGATTCCCCAGTCTCAAGCCGATTCATGTGGTCAGCATATCCAAGGGGGATCGCTCGCTGGGGATGAACAAAAATCCTCTATCATGATGTTTATCGGAAATAATAACCGGTACTTGCCCCCTATGTTTTCCGATATACTTTCTGGCTCTCTTTCCTGAGGATGGAATCGATTTTCGAAAGTCCCGAACCTCGGTGAGAGGGTACGATGTGGATTTGAAAAATGGATAGAGCGACAATAGGGACAGTGACAGCAATCGGTGCTTTTTCCCTTTGGGGAATCTTCCCGATATATTGGAAGGCCTTGAATCATGTTCCGTCACTCCAAATTCTCGCCCATCGTATTGTTTGGTCGTTGGTTTTTGTCGTTCTACTGCTATTCATACAGAGAAGATGGAAGGAGGCGAGAGGCGTCTTACAGTCTCGGAGCGTACGCGTTTTTCTGATTACGGGTTCCCTGCTTGCTGTGAATTGGTTAACCTATATCTGGGCCATTAATACCAACCAGATCGTTGAAACCAGCCTCGGATACTTTATCAACCCCCTGTTAAACGTCTGTCTGGGTATCGTGTTTCTCCGAGAGCGCTTAGACCGATGGCAGCTACTTTCTGTGGTCCTGGCATTCGCTGGTGTGCTTTTCCTAACCCTTCGATACGGGCGAATACCGTGGATCGCGCTCACCCTTGCGTTCACCTTTGGGTTTTATGGGCTGTTGCGGAAGACAGCGCGAGCAGAATCGATGGTTGGCCTGTTATGTGAAACCGGGATCGTCACGCCGATTGCTATGACCTATCTCATCACAGTGGGTGTTCAGGGAGCCGGCACCTTCGGTTTTCAAGGCCTAGAGACTGACGTCTTACTCGCGGGGGCGGGTGTCGTGACTGCCGTCCCCTTGCTTCTCTTTGCTCACGGGGCGAGGAGAATTCAGTATTCGACGGTTGGCTTCTTGCAGTATATTGCCCCGACGGGCCAGCTGCTTGTCGGCGTCCTGCTTTACAAAGAGCCTTTTACCCGAGCCCATGGAGTTTCCTTCGGCCTTGTCTGGTTGGCGATCGTCATATACGCCACCTCGAGTGTGATGATCTACAGGAATCAAATGGCATCATGATTTTGGACCCGAGCCGTTTCAGGTCCATAGCCGGACACGATCAATGATTGGAAGAGTCCTCCTCTCGATGTGTGCTTTCTGGGTCGCCCTGTCTCAGCCTGGGTATTCAGGAGAGACACGCGTCATTCAGACCGAGGAGGTCGTCGTCATCTTTGAGGAGCCATTAGGAGCAGTTGGAGAAGAGGTTACCCATGTCTACCGGAAGCTGAAACTCGAGCTGGAGGAAAGCCTTGGGTGGAGAGTGAACTTCAGGCCAACGGTCTTTCTGATTGGGAATCGAGAGCGATTCGAGAGAATGGCTGGGACTCCATACCTGGTGGCTCTCGCGATCCCCGAAAGAATGCTGGTTGTGATTGACTATTCTAAGGTGAACATCCGTCCCTTCTCCCTCAGAACAGTCCTGAAGCACGAATTGTGTCATCTCTTGCTTCATTCTCATATCAAGAAGGCTCACCTGCCCAAATGGCTCGATGAAGGGGTTTCCCAGTGGGTCAGCGACGGTATCGCCGAGATCATCATGAGTGAGAAACAGTCGGTTCTGGATGAAGCGATCCTTTCGGGGAATTACATCAGTCTTGATGCGCTGGGGGAGCGCTTTCCGGAGGACAGAAGATTACTCCTCCTGGCTTATGAGGAGAGCCGGAGTTTCGTTGAGTTCATCGCGAGTCGGTTTGGCCGAAGCGCGATTCCCGGCGTACTCGAGCAGGTGAGAGATGGCCATCCTGTGGAGCTGGCCGTTCTCAGAGTGCTCTCAATTCCCCTTGACGAGCTGGAGGGTCAATGGCATGTTTCGCTCGAAAAAAGGGCGACGTGGCTGACGTATCTCACACAAAACCTCTATGTGATTCTTTTTTTTCTTGCAGCCCTGATAACGATTTTGGGATTCATCCGGGTGTATCTGAAAAAGAGAAGATATCAGGATGAGCCGGATGATGACCTTTGAGGTGTGCCGGGATTCGCTCAGCTTCTCATTGAACCGATCTTGACACGGTTGTCGCCGATTTGCTAGCTTCAAGGGGAACGAGCCCAATAATGCAGGGAGAAAGGAATGGCGCCACAAGGAAATCTGCCCATTGTCATCATCTCCTGCCGAGTGCTTCAGGACATGTTCGAAGCTTTGGTTCCTGCAGATCTTTCAGTCCAAATGAAATTCATGGACTATGGACTCCACCGCATACCCAAGAAAATGACCCATGTCCTACAGGCTGAACTGGATGACATCGAACCCCCGAGCCTCGTGGTCTTGGGCTATGGACTCTGCGGCAATGGACTTGATGGCCTTCAAGCGGGTCGTCATACACTGCTGATTCCTCGGACGGACGACTGCATAGCCCTGCTACTCGGCTCGTACGAGGCCTACAGACGAGAGTTTCAGTCGGTTCCAGGAACGTATTACCTGAGCAAGGGATGGTTGGAATGTGGGAGCCATCCGCTCAAGGAGTATGAGGATCTAGCGGCCAAATATGGCGAAGAGGAGGCCGGATCGCTGATGGATATGCAGTACAAGAACTACGAGCGGATCTGTCTCGTTGCCCACAATCATGCTGATCTCGGCAAGTATCGTTCTCAGGCTCAGGAGGTCGCGCGATTCTGCGAGCGGTGGAATTTTCGATACGAAGAGATTCTCGGCTCTGACATGTACCTTCGCCAGCTGTTAGATGTTGCAACCAGCCTTTCAAAAGCCGATGGTAACTTTGTCCTGGTCAGGCCAGGGGGGAAGGTTACCCAGAGTCTCTTCATTCGGTCGTGGTAACCCTTTGATGAAAAAAGTTGGACGGACTCGGAACTGTTCATCCCTTCCTGCCAGCTTTCACCCTCCTTCTCACCGTTTCGCTCCTCTCAGAGATCTTCGAGGAGCTCCCCTATTTCCCGAAGGACATGTCTCACAAGCATTTGTTATCTGTTACTTGTTACTGGTCATTTGTCATTGGTGATTGGTCAGTTAACATTTGTCCTTTAGCCTTTATTGTCTGGTCTCTAGTCTCTAATCTCTCGTCTCTCTTCTCTCGTCTCCGGTCTCCAGTCCCCAATCTCTAGTCTCTCGTCTCTCTTCTCTCGTCTCCAGACTCCAGTTTCTAACCCTCAGTCTCTCGTCTCTGGTCTTTAGTTTCCAGTCTCGCGT
This sequence comes from uncultured Thermodesulfobacteriota bacterium, assembly GCA_964347335.1. Classification (GTDB taxonomy): domain Bacteria; phylum Desulfobacterota; class BSN033; order WVXP01; family WVXP01; genus WVXP01. The sequence goes on along the minus strand of CAYFYO010000059.1, from coordinate 7,978 downwards.
CTTTCACCGGTCAGAATGCCCATCCTCAATCTCGCCGAGCCCGGATTCCTCACGAATTCTTGAAGACTCGTGAACAATGCAGGCTAGGATTGAGAAGAAAACAGCTGAAGCACGGCTCGTAAGCATCTTGGGCCTGCGCCTTCTCGGTTATCCAAAGCCTCTCCCAAATGAATCGTCTTTGGAATTACTCCCCGGTGTGATATAGAGGAAGAAAACCATCCGATTTCATATCGATGCAGGGGTGAAACCAGATGAAAACTCAAGGCAGAAGGGCTGTTTGGAGCTGGTGCATGTACGACTGGGCCGATTCGGCCTTTGCAACGACGATTATGGCCGCCGTCCTCCCCGCATATTATAGCCTGGTCGCTGGGGCCAGCCTCGATAAGACCACGGCCAGTAGTTACTGGGGATACACAAACACTATTGCCATGTTCAGCATCGCAGTTCTTGCACCTATTCTCGGTGCCATGGGCGATCACAGTGGGGCGCGAAAGAAGTACTTAGGTGCGTTTGCGTCTTTTGGGATTCTTTTCACCGGATTTTTGGTTTTGGTTAGTACGGGCGATTGGTTGATGGCCTCTATCTTCTACATCGTGGGGCGAATTGGATTTGCAGGGGGCAGAATCTTCTACAATGCTCTTCTGCCCCATGTAGCGGGTGAGGACCAAATCGATCAAGTCTCGGCATATGGATACGCCTATGGCTACCTGGGGGGAGGCCTCCTCCTGACCATTAATTATGCTGTGATTCTTTTCGAAATCCCCAACGAACAGTGGGCCGTCCGTCTGTCGTTTTTGTCCGTTGCTGTCTGGTGGGCTCTTTTCTCAATTCCCATATTCAGAAACGTGGGAGAACCCCCTGCACGAAAGATTGAGGACGAAAGTAGAAATCCGGTGCAGGCCGGTTTCCAGAGGCTCAGGCTGACCTTCAGAGAGATTAAGAAGTTTCGAGAAGCCTTTAAGTTCCTCATCGCCTTCTGGCTTTACAATGATGGGATTGGCACTATCATCATAATGGCTGTCATCTTCGGCGCTGAGGTTGGCATCGGACAATTCACACTTATGGGGGCGATCTTGGCCGTTCAGTACATTGGTTTTCCATTTACGATTCTCTATGGACATCTGCCCAAGCGTCTGGGGACGAAAAATTCGATTCTTGTCGGTCTGGTCGTTTACACTGGAATCGCTGTCGGTGGGTACTTCCTGAGGACTGGCCTCCACTTCTGGATTCTTGCCATTTTGGTGGGAATGGTCCAGGGAGGAACCCAGGCCCTCAGCCGTTCTCTCTTTGGCAGTATGATTCCCCGCTTCCGGACGGCGGAATTCTTTGGATTCTACGATGTGAGTTCAAAATTTGCGGGTATTCTAGGCCCTCTCCTTTTCGGAATTGTTGGGCAACTGACAGGTTCCAGTCGTCTCAGCATCATCTCACTGATCATCTTCTTCGTCGGTGGAGGGCTACTCTTGATGCGGGTCGACCACGATGAGGGAATGCGTATCGCTCGCCAGATGGAGATTGGCGATCAAGGGGAGAGATCCGCTTAGCGTTACCCCTCAATGGAAGCGTCGATTGGGTAGCCACGTTTTTCCCAATATCCGATGTGTTGGTCCTTTGTCAGGGTAATCCGTTCGACCCATTTCACACTCTTGTATCCATACATCCTCGGGACAATCAGACGCACCGGCCTTCCCTGTTGTGGGCGCAGCCATTTGTCGTTCAGCTTGTAGGCCAGCATCGTCTCAGGTTCAAGGGCTTGGGTGAGACTGAGGCTGTCGCTATACTTCCCACCTGTCGCGAAGAAGGTGACGTATTTCGCTTCGGGTTTTACCTCTGCCTGAATCAAAATCTCCCGCAAATGGAATCCCTCCCATTTCTGATTGTCAAGACCCCATCCCTCAACACAGACAAAATCTTTGGTTTGAGTCATTTTGGGGAGCTGCAAAATTGCCGGGTAGGTGAACACGCTCTCCTTTCGCACCAGGCCATCGACTCGTAACTGCCAGCTATTGGGATCGAACTGCTGTGTACCTTCGATTGATCGGATGAGGAAGGATCTGACTCTGCGATATGCAAAGGCAATCCTCCACAATCCTTCGAGGAGTGTCGTCCCGGCGGCGGCAGCGATCCATAACGTGAACTTTCGGCGACTCATCCTGAGTCTCTCGAACATAGATGGCATATCATGCATCGGTACCCTCGAGGTATCTTCTTCTTATCTTGAATCGTGCGGACTCACAGCATTATTGTATCAAGGGGAGCGGGGAAAATTCAAAGGCTGTTTACCTGGCTGAGATCGGCGAGACCCTGGCGAAAAGCTTCCGCGGGAATCAAATGCCGAAATCCCCTTGACAACGGTTGTGATTGAACACTAAGCTTTAAATTAAGAAAAATCTGTATAAGAGTCAGGGGGGATCAACATATGGCTAAGTTATTGAAATGGATAGGAATCGTTGTCGGGGTGTTGATTGTTCTCGTCATTGCCCTGCTCCTCATCATCCCGCGCTTTGTAGACATCAACGACTACAAACCCAAAATTGAGAGTATGGTGACCGAATCCACAGGAAGGCCATTTTCAATTGGTGGGGATATCGATCTGACCCTCTTTCCGTGGGCCGGAGTGTCTCTTTCGGATTTGCACCTCGGTAATGCCAAGGGATTCAAGGAAAAGGACTTTGTGTCGGTCGAAGATTTTGAGGTCCGAGTAAAGCTCCTTCCTTTGATTTCCAGGGATATTCAGGTCAAGCGGTTTATTTTGAAGGGTCCGAAGATCGCTCTCGAGAAAAGCAAAGCCGGACGCGGAAATTGGGAGGATCTGACCGCGCCAAAAGAATCGAAAAAGGCCGAAAAGAAGCAGGCTCCTGACGAGGAGTCTCCTTTGCCCATTTCAGGCTTCACCGTGGGAGAGTTTGCCATAACCTCGGGCGAGCTTATTTGGATCGATCATCAGAAGGGAACCGAGCAACGTGTCAAGGATATCAACCTCGTCCTGGACTCGATTTCCCCGGATCGACCCATTGGGATCGACCTATCGGCGAATCTGGATGGGCAGCCCATGGAGATAACGGGAGAAGTGGGACCTCTCGGCAAGCCGATCGGTGAGGGGAAGGTTCCAGTCCTCGTCAATGTGAGGGCTCTAGAAACGGTCGCAGCCAAGCTTCAGGGGTTTCTCGCCAACCTGAGTCGAGAGCCTCAATTCAATATGGAGATGGAGGTTCAGCCCTTCTCCCCTCGGAAGTTGGCAAAGACTGTCGGGGTAGATCTCTCGCAAAAGACCACAGATCCGAACACCCTCACGGAGATGTCACTGAAGACGAAGGTTTTGGGAACGGCCAAGGCCGTACAGCTAAAGGACGGACGCCTCAAGCTCGATGATTCGACCCTAACCTTTAATCTCGATGCGAAGCAGTTTGAGAAACCGGTCCTCTCCTTTAACCTTGACCTTGACAGTATCGACCTAGACCGATACATGCCGCCGACTGAAGCCGAAGAAAAGGAGAAACCCAAGGATGTTGCGAAGGAGGAGCCGACAGAGAAACCGGACTACACGCCCCTCCGGAAGCTCGTCATGGACGGAACGGTTCGGGTCGGAAAACTGAGGGTCCGGGGAGCAAATGTGTCTGATGTGAATCTGAAAATAACGGCAAAGAATGGGATCCTTCGGGTGGACCCCTTGTCCCTGAATCTGTATCAGGGCTCTCTCAAGGGCCGTGTCACCATGAATGTGCAGCAGGATACACCCAAAATTGAAACCGCCCAGCGTCTGGAGAGTGTCAACGCGGGTCCGCTCCTCAGAGATCTCGGGTATACGGACAGGCTCGAGGGTCTCCTGAATTTTAAAGCCGATATCTCGACGAGGGGGACAGAATCAGAGGAGATGAAAAAGACACTCAATGGGTCTGGGGAATTTGCGTTTACGGACGGGGCGATTAAGGGATTCGACGTGGCTCAGATGGTCCGAAACATCGGTGCCGCCTTTAGCCTCAGTGAAAGGGAAAAAGCGAAAACGGAATTCACGGAACTCAAGGGGAATTTCACCATCAAAGACGGGCTTGTCGACAACCCGATGACGTATCTCGCCTCTCCCCTGGTGAGAGTTGTTGCCAAGGGGAAGGTAAATCTTCCCGGAGAAACGCTCGATTACCGGGTAGAGCCCAAGGCCGTGGGTACACTGGCGGGGCAGGGAGACACGGATGTGAGGTCCGGGTTGATGGTCCCTGTGGTGATTTCCGGAACTTTCACAGAGCCTAAGTTCAAGCCAGACCTGGCGGGGTTGGTTAAGGAGGAGACTCTAAAAGAGGAGGCATCGAAGTTATTGGAAGGTCTCGCGGGGACAAAGGAAGAGGGCGCGGGCACGGCGACGGCTCCAAAAGTCACCGAGGGCGAGAAAGCCGGAGAAGGGCTTTTGGAGCAGCTTCCAGGTTTGCTACCTCTGAAAAAGAAAAAGTGAGGATACAGGCTCTGGTTTATCGGGGGGAATAGAGAGGAAGGCTGCGAAGCAAGATCTGGTTCGTATTGAACCGGAGAAGCGGTTCATTTCGCACCACTCGAAGTCTATTGAAATAAAAGGGCATTTCCCAAAATTTCTGGGAAATGCCCTTTTTTTCTCGGGCCCAGGTGGTTTGTCTTAACCCATCTCGTCTTCGGTTGTCGTCCCTTCTTTTTTTGTAAGTATCTGTTATTATTGATAAAATATAGGTTTCTTGCTTCCTGGCACAGAATTCGCTTTTTCTCTGGGTCATGAAGACGATGGGAGAAAAAAGCAATTCAGGAGGAGGAAAAATCATGAGGAGATTGACGGCCATTATCGTTGGTTTTGGGCTTCTCGTGAGTGCCAATCTTGGACTCGCCATGAGTCCTTCGGTTTATCAGACCGCCCTGTGTGCTTCGATCACCAGCAGCCGGCCATCAGCCAGTGTGCTTCAGCGGCTGGGTGATGAGTTTTTTGAGCAGGGAGCCACCCGAGCCCTGACGGATTTCCCCGTGGCGATTCGTTCGGCCTTTACCAAGCAAAAAGACAACCGGATCTACATGGTATCGCGGTGGTATGACCTGGGTCCGGATGAGCGATACACCTTTTCCTCTGAGTGGATTGATCCGGATGGAAAGGCTCACAGCACGACTTCTGCCTCTTTCGAGACGCCTGAGGATCTGGATCCCGGGATCTATTTTACCTATACGGCTTATTTGGATGTTCATAAATCCCTGAAAGAGGGCCAGTGGAAGGTCCGGATCTTTGTGAACGGCGACTTAGTTGAAACCCAGGATTTAACCATCAGCTCTGAGTAACCTTTTTCATCGTTTCCTCCTCCTCCAGGGGCCAGGCTCTCTCCCCATTGAATGTCTGGCCCCTTTTTTTTTGCTCTGTTGGGGAATCGTCTTTTGGCAAACGATTTGGGCCACAGACCTGTCAGGATCGCGCCTGACTCCCTCAAAATAATGAATGATTCTCCAATCTTGAAACCAATCCCGCAGCTCTTCGTGTTTGAGCAGGTAGTTCGGGTTACTCGGCTTCCCGAACTGGGGCTGGTCAACGGTAAAGGTCTCGTATAGGAGAATTCCATTCCTTTTCAGCGCCTTTTTCATATAAGGTATCAGGGGCCGATGGAGATAGCGGAAGACCAAAATGCCACCATAAGCGTCCTCGGGCAGAGGATTGATCCCCTCACGCTCCAGATCGACCTGCCAGGTCTCGATGGTCATACCCTTCCGTGCGGCCATTTTCTTGCCCCGCTCAAGCGCTACCGCGGATTTGTCACAGGCGATGACCCGGAGACCATGCTGGGCTAAGAAGTTGGCGTTGTGGCAGTCGCCGGTGGCAAGGTCCAGAATCGGACCTGGAAGGTTCTTAGCTTTAAGAAGGTGCACGTAATCCTGGAGTAATTGGGCTGGCTTGAAGGGTAGATTATCGCCTTTCAATCATCGAGTTCCTCTCTTGGGCTGCTGACTCTGCATGCTCGAGTGCCCCCGTGAAACGGGAGAGTAAACGTAAGACATCGGTGAAACTTTGATATTCGAAGAATGCCCCGGAACGAGCCCGAGTCTGGCTTTAGTCCTGATAACTTATCCGATAGATTGCTCCGGCTCGATCGTCCGAGACCAGGAGAGATCCATCGGGCATGACGAGCACATCGACAGGACGTCCCCAGGCTTGGCTACCCTGCAGCCACCCTTCGGCAAAAACCTCATAGCTCACCGCCCGGTTGTCCTGGATCCTTACGAGCGTGATCCGATAACCAATGGGCACACTGCGGTTCCAGGATCCATGTTCTGCAATGAAAATCTGGTTTTGGTAATCATTTGGAAACATTTTGCCAGTGTAGAAGCGCATACCAAGGGAAGCCACGTGCGGGCCGAGTTCCATTGCGGGTGGAACGAATTCATGGCATCTGTGTTTTTTGCCGAATTTGGGATCTGGAATTCGCCCCCCATGACAATACGGGAAGCCAAAGTGCAAGCCTTTTCGCGGCGCATGGTTTAGTTCATCTGGCGGAAGATCGTCGCCCATCCAATCTCGTCCGTTGTCGGTGAACCAGAGTTCTTTTGTCACCGGATGCCAATCAAAACCGACGGTGTTGCGGACGCCGCGAGCAAAGATCTTGGGTCCGGTTCCATCGGGTCTGATCTGCATGATCGTGGCGTACCGTTCGTCCTCTCTCTCACACACGTTGCATGGGGCGCCCACTGGGACGTAAAGCATTCCATCCGGCCCAAAACGGATAAACTTCCACCCGTGGTGCTTGTCTCTCGGGAATCCATCATAGACGACGGCAGGCTCTGGAGGATCTTTTAGGCGGGTTTCGATCTTGTCAAATCGTAATACCCGATTCACCTCAGCCACGAAAAGGGAACCATTTCGGAAAGCGACCCCATTCGGCATGTTCAGTCCCCGAGCAATTGTAATCACTTCGTCGGCTTGGTCATCGTTGTTCCGATCCAACACAGCATACACCCGTCCCGCTCTGCGGGTCCCGACGAAGAGGATCCCCCTTGGACTGAGGACCATGGAGCGGGCATTGGGCACGTCGTTCGCAAACAGTGCGATTCTGAAGCCCGAAGGCAACCTGATCTGATGGATTGGCAGTGACGGACTGCCTTTCGCTGGGGGGCAAGAAATTAATAGAATCAAGAGGGCCAGCGGGGTAAATGTGAACGCGGAATTCTTCATTGATGATCTCGTCATTTTCTGGAAAGGACCAGCCTGATAATGTGTAGGGGATTCAGCCGCCTCCTGCGTCATGCTAGGCACCACTCACCACCGCTTTGTCCCAGGTCGGTCCGCCCTTGAGCGGTCCTATTCAGATGGTTCCTTCGAGTCATATAGTAAACTAACCGGTCTGATGTTTACAACCATCAATTGCCGCCGGAGGTCACTTGCAAGATGGCGTGGCATTACCCAAGGAGGTGAAACGAAATTCAATCTATGTGACAAATTTGTGTTGACATGAGATGTCAGAATAGGTCAAAATAACATGGTTTCCTGGTCTCGGTGGCCAGAATGGAAATACTGAGACTTGTCTCACGTCCGGCATTCAAAAAATCAAATCCAATTGCTTTGTGGAAAGGAGGTGGGGAAATCTCTAGGAGGAGTGGTGTGTAAGCAGTTGGGCGCTTTGCGGCGCTCAACACCAGGGTTAACGATTCGAAACTGAGTAAGAGGAGGGCTATGATATGAGAATTGCTAAATTCCTAGTGCTTTTTATGGTGATTGCAGCTTTGGCTTTGGTGCCTGCCAGGGGTATTGCCAAGGAGACGCTGGTCTATGGGACCACGGAGAAGATCATCGATATGGACCCTGCCAATGCCTATGACTTTCACACGTGGGAGATCTTCTACAACATCTATGCGGGCCTCTACGATTATGCTATCGGAAAGACAGACCTTATTCCAGGGCTGGCTGAGTCCCACGAGGTCAGTGCCGACGGTAAGGAGTATACCTTTAAGTTGAGAAAGGGTCTCAAATTCACGGACGGTACACCGT
>CAYFYO010000058.1:0-24354 GCA_964347335.1 uncultured Thermodesulfobacteriota bacterium | reverse complement strand
TGTTGCCGTTAGCAACCACCCTGCTCTCTGGAGTTCGGACTTTCCTCTCCTCCCGGATTGTGGGAGCAGCGACCACCCTGCCTGCTCTGACCGGTAATATTCTACAGGAAACAGCCTTACGGTTCAACCCTTTTGGTGATTGGAGTTTCCGGGCTTTTACACCCGCCCGAAAGGCCAATAACCCAGGTCCCCCTGTGAACGCTCCTTCAGATTTCTTTGCTCATAAATCTGAGGCTCGCCTGTGGCAGGAGAATAGAGGCGATCTCAACTGTCCGATTCGCCTCAGGTGGAGCGTTTTGACACGAAGTGGCCCGTCAGGGTTCAGGCGCCTGGAGCGAGCCTCGGATTTATCAAAAAATCCTTGGGATCAGATTCTTATACTCATCCCAATTCGTTAGTTGGGACTGAAGAACGCCCCTTTTGCTCCGCATTCTGATGACTTAGAGACCCATGGTTGGGATTCACCACAGAGACACAGAGAACGCAGAGTCCCGCTTTGCGGGATTTTGTTTGTCGGCACCGTCCGACAAACAAAAACCGTCAGCCCCTTTGGGGCAGGGTCGAATTCTCACCGAACATTGAAAGAGGCGGAACATCGCCCCTGGATTCGATGACGGGGATGGATTTTTTCAATGCCGATACTTGCGCTGGTGAATGCAAAGCGATTCGCTGAGGTCTCCCGGCATTGAAAAACCAGGTATTCTCGGTGTCCTCTGAGTCTATGTGGTGAACAAAAGCCTATCTCCAGCCTGGAATTACGATCAGGAGAAGGCGGATCTAAATAAGTGGTCCTTTTCGGATCTTCGCTCCACGGCCATTTTTCAGCGACGACTCGTGATGTAACCCCTGCGCGTTTTCTCAGAAGACTCCGGTTTTGGTGAATCACTCGGAATCCCGCGATCGATCACCCTTGAGAAGTCAGAGGCTGGCCCGTTTCAGCCTTCTCTGCACGGCCTCACTCTCGAGTTCCCGGATTGCACCCGAGGCGACCCACCGGGCAGCTCTGGAATCCATTTGCTGGATTTCTTTGGCGACCTCTAGAGCCGCCTTGTTCAAACTCCGATTCCGTTTTCCGATGTTCCTCAGTGCCCAGTTGACCGCCTTCTTCACGAAGTTCCGATCATCCGTGGCTCCACGCTTGATGACGGGGAAAAGTTGGATAAAGCTCTCGTCGTGGGCTTCCTTGTCGTGCCACGCGAGGCAGGCAATGAGGGAGAATGCCGTCCGCTTGACGAACTCTTCCTCCCGCCTAGACCATTCAGTTATTTTTTCCCGGGCAAAGGGGACCTTCTCAAAAAGGTTCATGCACACCTGATCACAGACGTCCCAGGAGTCGATATCCTTCACCCAGTCCTCCATCTGTTGCTCGGTGACCTCCTCTGGACGGTCGATCATAGCCGCGAGTATTCGAGCCTCCTGAATCCCGCTCCTCCAGAGCTTCAAGGCGGCCTCGTGGTCCTTCCCGATCTCCTTGGCCAGCTTTCTCAGGTCGGGGATAGAGATACCGAGCCGGTTCGCCATCGCCATCCCATACCTTGCCATTCCCTCGAGCTGGTCGGGTCTCGCCTTTGCTTTCAGCTTTTTCAGAATATCTTCCACCGAAGCCATGCCTGACCTCCGATTACGGTAATCTCGTGAAGATCGATAGCCGATGGCCGATCAGAAGCGCATATCGCCACCGATAGATTCGGCAATTGTCACGATCGCAAAACGAACAGTCCATCTTCTTTTTCGCGATTATAACGAATACCAGTACAAAATCAACACGGTTGAGCAGTTAGACAGGTTACGGCGGATATGATACGGTTCTTCCTACGCTTCATGTGGATCTCAGTCTAGCCAAGAGCAGAAGCGTCTCCATTCATGAAAGTAAAAGATGCGGCCTTTATCATCAGCGCTGTCAACCCAGGGGACTACCCCCGTCACGGTCTCCCCGAAGTCGCCTTCGCCGGCCGTTCCAATGTGGGAAAGTCGTCAGCCATAAACCGTCTCGTCCACCGCAAACGTTTTGCAAAGACGAGTTCTTCCCCCGGTAAAACCCGCCTTTTGAACTTCTTTGTTGTGAATTCAAATCTCTCGATTGTGGATCTTCCGGGATACGGCTTTGCGAAGGTCCCCGAGAAAATCCGGAGAAGATGGGGATCGATGGTCGAGACTTATCTGAAAACCCGAAAAGAGCTGAGACTCACTGTGCTTCTTCTCGATGCCAGGCACACGCCCACCGGGCAGGACCTCCAGCTGGCCGAGTGGCTTCGCCATTACCGAATCCCATCCGTGGCGGTTGTGACGAAGATCGATAAGATTCCAAGATCGAAGTGGCAAAGTCAGATCGGAAAGATACGAGAGGGCCTGAGTGGGTTCGAAGGGCAGATCATCCCCTTTTCAGCCACCACAGGTGAGGGAAGGGATACGCTGTGGAGGGAGATCATACAGGCGTGTCAAAAGGAGCCCACAGAGCTTTCCTAAGAAAAAGGGGCAGGGGATAAAGGATCAAGGAAATCTCAAAGAACCGCGGATAAAGGCAGAATGTCCGCTTGTCATTTGCAGGTTATCCTTTCTCCTTTGGCCTCTCGCCTTCGTCTTTTTCCTCGAAATACTCCACCGTAAAACCCCGGCCAGGCCGGTAGCGAAGAAAGGAGAAGTGATTGATCCAGTCTCCGACATTGAAATAAAGGGTTTTTCTCCCGTCGATTTGAAACGAACAACTCTGGGGCCGATGATTGTGGGCCAAGATGACCACATCAATCCCTTCTTTCATTCTCTCGACCGCAAATTCCTGAAAAACGCGCTCAATCCTCTCTGGATGCCTTCTCGCCCGTTTTCCCAGACTGATCGAACTGAGAAATCCAGCCACCCTCTTGGTCAGAGCCGGTCCGGCTCGTCGAATCAGCCAATAGGTCAGGGCATTCCTCAAGAGAAGACGGAAGGTCCGATAAATCCTGTCTCTTCGGTTGACCAGATCCCCATGGGCCACATAGATTCTCCTTCCGTCGAGGTCAAATATCGATTCCTTTGACACGATTTCAGCCTTCAGGGTTTTTTCAAAGTAGCCCCCCAGAACAAAATCGTGGTTCCCCTCGAAGTATCGAATGCGGACCCCTTCTCTGACCAGCTCTTCGAGTTTCGCCAAAACGGGCTTATAGCCCTCGAAAGCAAATGGTTCGAACCCGAACCAAAATTCAAACAAATCGCCGAGTATGACCAGGACCTCCAGGTTCCTCTTTTCTCTCTCGAGGAATTGAACGATCCTTGTCTGTGGCTCGAGATTCCACTCTCGGAGATGAGCGTCTGCAATGAATAGCCAATCCGCCATCAGCGTCCTATCCCGCAGTATCTGAATCCCAAGCTTTTCATTTGGGACGGTTCGTAGACGTTTCGAAGATCGATAAAGACTGGCTCCTTGAGGTTCTGTTTGATCCGGGAGAGTTCGAGGTGCCTGAATTCATTCCATTCAGTCACCAGAACGAGGGCGTCGCAATCCAGGACGGTTTCATATGGATCGGAACAGAATTTCACTTTCTTCAAAACGACCTTTGCCGCGTCCATCGCGACTGGATCATACGCCCTGACCTTGGCGCCCTCGCGCTGCAATTCCTGAATAATCACGATGGCCGGAGACTCGCGGATATCGTCCGTGTTGGGCTTGAAGGAAAGTCCCAGGATTCCGACGGTTCTGCCATTCAAATCACCGACCATTTCGCGGACCTTGCCGACCATCTTCATCTTCTGGCGATCATTGGCTTCAATGACCGCATGAACCACGCCCAGGTGCTCTCTTTTTTCTTTTGCCATCGCCACCAACGCTCGGGTGTCCTTTGGAAAACATGAACCTCCAAATCCCGGCCCAGGGTGCAGGAACTTCCGCCCGATCCGACCATCAAGACCCATCGCCCTGGCCACATGATGCACGTCTGCTCCAACTTTTTCGCAGAGGTTAGCGATCTCGTTGATAAATGTGACCTTTGTCGCCAGAAACGCATTGGAAGCATACTTGATCATCTCTGCAGTTTCAAAGTTGGTCATCACAAACGGAGTCTCATTCAGATAAAGCGGGCTGTAGACATCTTTCATAATGGCCACCGCTTGTTCGGTTTCCGCTCCGATCGTAACGCGGTCGGGCCGCATAAAGTCCTCGATGGCAGAGCCCTCTCGCTGATACTCTGGATTACAGACCACATCAAAATGAATCGGCTCACTCTGATGAGATCGAATGATCTCCTTGACCCGCCGACTCGTCCCGATAGGAACCGTACTCTTCAGGACAATCACTTTGTATCCATTCATATACCGAGCGACTTCCCTGGCCACACGCTCCACCTGCCTGAGGTCCGATGAACCATCTTCGTTGGGCGGGGTACCCACGGTGATGAAAATGACCAGACTGCTCGTGACGCCGTCCTTGATCTCAGTGGAAAATCTCAGCCTTCCCTGGCCAACATTCTTCTTGAGGAGATCCTCAAGGCCCGGCTCGAAGATCGGAATATGGCCCCCTTTCAGACGCTCAATCTTCTCTTTCTCGCTGTCAATGCAGACCAGGTTCATTCCAAATTCGGCCAGGCAGGCTCCTGTAACTAAACCGACATAACCGGTCCCGATAATACAAATATTCACGAGGGTACGCCCTCCCTTATGAACTCCTCGAGGGCCTCATGCCATGGTCTCATGGTCAGCCCCGTTTCCAATTTCAGTCTTTTACAATCAAGAACTGCGTAGTGAGGTCGCTTGGCGGGCCTTCCCAGGGAGGCCTCGTCGATGGGCAAGATTTCAACATCTGGAATCCCGGCAATTCGGACGATCTCCCGGGCAAAATCGTACCACGAGCAGGAAGAGGCATTGGTCAGATGAAAAATCCCCCGGCAACCCTTCTCCAGAAGTCGAAAAATCGCCTGGCTGAGATCCACCGCATAGGTCGGCGAACCGACTTGATCCTCCACGATCTTCAGGGGGTTCCCTTCTTTTGCCAGACTGAGCACTGTTGTCACGAAGCTCTTTCCCCCTTTGCCAAACAGCCATTGGGTCCGCACGATCGTGAACTCCTCAAGGAGACGCTGAATATGTCTTTCCCCTTCTAGCTTGGATTTTCCATAGATATTGATGGGATTGACCGGATCATCCTCCCGATAAGGCCTTGAGTTCTTTCCGTCAAACACATAGTCTGTGCTGAGGTAGACCAAATTCGCTCCAGCCTCATGGCAGGCACGGGCCACATGGAGAGTTCCCTGACTGTTGACGCGAAACGCCCGCTCGGGGTCTTTCTCACAGCCATCGACATCGGTGTAGGCCGCAGCATGAATCACAGTCCGGGGGGAGATGTCGCGGATGGCTTGGCGTGTGTCCTTTTCAATGGAAACATCGAGCTCCTCGTGACCGAGCCCGATCACTTCAAGGCCGAACGAGGGAACCGCCATCAATTCAGACCCGACCATTCCCCTTGCACCTAGGACCAAGACCCGAACCATGGCTCAGACCTTCGTGCGACGGCCATAGGTGGCCTCATAGTATTTCAGATATTCCCCGGTTTTGATCTTCTTCCACCAATCAGTGCGTTCCATATACCACTCGACGGTGTCGGCTAGACCCTGCTCAAAGGGAATCTGATCGTCCCAACCGAGTTCGCGTCTAATTTTGGAAGAATCGATGGCGTAGCGGCGATCGTGGCCCAATCGATCCTCGACAAAACGGATCAGATCTTCGGGCTTCTCCATGATTCGGAGAATTCCCTTGACAATCTCGATATTGGTTTTCTCATTGTTGCCACCGATATTATAGACCTCCCCTTCCCTTCCTCGATGCATCACCGTGTCGACTGCCCCACAGTGATCCTCCACGTGGATCCAATCCCTCACATTCAACCCATCACCGTAGACGGGGAGTTCCTTACCCTCCATGGCGTTCGTGATCATCAGCGGGATGAGTTTCTCAGGGAATTGATAGGGACCATAGTTGTTCGAGCAGCGCGTGATGATCCCCGGAAGCCCATGTGTGCGGTGGGAGGCTCTCACGAGGAAATCAGCTGCCGCCTTGCTTGCCGAATAGGGGCTGTTCGGAGATAGGGGAGTCTCTTCGGTAAAATACCCCTCAGGCCCCAGGGATCCATAGACCTCATCGGTTGAGATCTGAACAAATCGTTCCACCTTCCGATCTCGAGCCACCTCCAGGAGAATGTGAGTTCCTGTAATATTGGTTTTGATAAAGACAGCCGAATCCTGAATGGATCGGTCCACATGCGATTCAGCGGCAAAGTTCACAATGCAGTCAATTCCCGACGAAACGATCTCCTCGACCAGTGGGCGATCACAAATGTCTCCACGAATGAATCTGTAGCCCTCCAGGTTCTCCACGTCCGCGAGGTTCTCGAGGTTGCCGGCATATGTGAGATTATCCAGGTTGGTCAGTTCATAGGTCGGATGGTGTCGCAGAATGTGGCGAATGAAATTACTCCCAATAAAACCACATCCCCCGGTAACCAGAACTCTCATTGCGTCAATTCTCCCCTAACAGTCACAACTCCTGGGCCCATCAGATCGGTTTGATAAATTCGATCCAAATATCCCGCCCGAGGCGGGAGACAAATGCTCATCCTAAATGACAGAAATTCCCAAGATCCTTTGCCGCATTTGGATTATTGATTTTGAAATCGTCTCGTACTTCGGATTTTTCCGCCGCAAAGCCATTGCAACTCCGCATTGCCCTTGGAGAGCCGTTCACCTATCCATCCCGTCGGCTCCAATCATACGGGATGTCATTCTTATGCGGGTCAACCCTCTGTTCATCAGGCTGATCGTAATTATACGTTTCAGTCGGTACGTTGATAATATAGGCTTCATACTCGCTGATACACTTCCATCCGTGATAGACGCCATTGGGGATCTGAACCAAAATCGGGTTGTGTTCGCCGATATAGAACTCGTTGACTTCCCCATGGGTCGGCGAATTCTCTCTGGAATCGTACAGAGCCAGTTTGATCATGCCCCGAACCACAGTAACGTTGTCGGTCTGCCTCTTATGAGAATGCCATGCTTTTACGACGCCCGGGTACGTCGTGGTCATGTAAACCTGACCGAACTTCTGGAAATGGGATTCATCCATCCGGAGAATCTCCATGAGCCGTCCCCGTTCGTCAGGAATGACCCGCAGTGTCTTGGTCTTCACTCCATGAATCATCGCTTCCCTCCAGAGAGCCTCTGGACTCGTGATATGGGATTTGCGATTGAGGATGTGGGATATTGGAGTCCCCACGAGTGTTACTCAGCGTTACCGCGTCCCACCAAACATACCTTACATCTCATATCTCATATCGCCTATCCGCTCACCTTATTCGCGCCGGTCTCCGCGACCAGCCGGCTTGCTAAGAGCAGGGACTCAAAGGTTCCAGCATCCGTCCACCAGCCGTCCAGAACCTCCCATGTCATATTTCCGCGCTCGATATAGGTGTTATTCACATCCGTGATTTCGAGTTCTCCTCGACTCGATGGTTTGAGCGTTTTGATGATATCGAAGACCGTGTTGTCATACAGATAGATCCCGGTGACCGCATACTTCGATTTCGGTTGCTTGGGTTTTTCCTCGATTCGAGTGACCCTTTCCCCATCCAATACCGGCACGCCGAATCTCTGGGGATCTGGAACCTCCTTCAAAAGGATCTTGGCCCCGTCTCTCTGCCGTTCAAATGCGCTCACCGGCCCCAGAATGTTCTTCTCAATGATATTGTCCCCGAGGACTATGCAGACCTTATCTCCCGCGGCAAAGAACTCCGCAAGTCCCAGGGCCTCGGCGATCCCCCCTTCGCCCTCCTGATACGTGTAGTTGATGTGCTCGAGACCGAAGTCCCTCCCATTTCCCAGAAGCTTGAGAAAATCACCCGCGCTGTTTCCGCCCGTAACGATTAAGATGTCTTTTATTCCCGCGTTGATCAGGGTTCTGAGCGGATAGTAAATCATGGGGGCATTGTAAACCGGAAGCAGGTGTTTGTTGGTTACCTTTGTCAAAGGATGGAGTCGAGTGCCCAATCCGCCTGCAAGAACAATGCCTTTCATAGCTTTCCTCCCCGCACGAGATATTGCACCCCCTGTCCGACAGAGAAATCAGGGGCCGCTCCCCACGGAACCCAAGCCCAGAAGCGATATTTTGAATTTGAATTTGAGTTCGTCGTCACGGGTCCTGTCAAAGGAGCGATTTCTATCTTCCACTGAAAAGGTCACATTCCAGCATTTCGACCAGTAGGTCAGTCCGGCCTCGGTTTCAACTCGAATATCATTGAAAAGATCGTACCGGTAAGATCCGAAAAGTTCGGCCCATTGACCCAGTCTGATCCGCGAATAGAGATTGATTTCCTCCAATTCGTCTCTTGAGAACCGGTATTCGGCCGACAGGGAATCCCCTCTCGCATCCGAAATGGTCGCAAGGCCATTATACAGCGCGATCTGATCCTGAATCAGGCTATATTCGGCATCACTCCGCAAATCAAAATAGGGGAGCGGGGAAAACCACAGTTCACCCCGAATGTTCGAAAACCGTTTCTCTGGAGAATCTTCCCCCGGGAAAAAAGGATCGCCCAGACTGTAGCTTTGGAACACCTCCAGTTTCAACAACCGGCGGATTTCAGAACCAGACGAGATCGGAAGTCTTCCATCGATGAAATTGCTCAATCGATAAGTGATTTCGCTGGTGTAGGGAATCCGATCGCTTTCATCAAAAAAGGGCAGATCATCCTGATCAACCCGTGGGATGTAAGTATATCGAACCGCAGGCTCAATGCGATGCTTAATCCTCTCATACCCCGTCAATGGAATCTCGAAGATTCGGGAGACGGTCGTCGACAGGACTCCTTCGGCAGTCGGAAGGGTCCTCGTCTCAAATTCGTCCTCGCCATCTGGATCCTGGTTTGGCCAGTACAGGGTTTCCCTCAATCCCCCTACGGAAAGAAACTTGAGCCAGCCCAACAGCCGTAGGGGCAGGGATAATTGGGGAAAGAGATCGAATCGGCTTCCCCTGACTCCCTCGAGTCTCCAGAAATTCGTGTAGGAGGATTCGCCCCCGACATAAAGGGGTAACTTCCAGAGGGGTTGATCGAAAGCTGCCAGCGTCATTTCGGGGAGTCTCTGAAGGGTGCCATCATTCTCTTCGACGGTGAGATCGTCGAAGTAAGAAAACTCTCCCACCACGTTAAACTCAGGCCACACCCGCCCCCCGAAGAACGTCGACTCCAATTGTCGCTGTGATCTGACATCAATCGAAGTTTGGCCGGGAAAATCCTCTTCAAAATCGAACACATAGTCATTGTCACTCACCAGGTTGACGTCTCCCCTCGCGTAGAGGCCCAATGGGAGTTCCTTCTGGTCGTGTCGAAACAGGAGAGCCCAACGGTCTTCCTCTGTTTCTTGGTCGTCGATATAGTAGAAATTGGCCTGTCCTCTCATATTCCGCGAGAGGGCGTAGCGAAATTCGCCTCCGGGTTTGAACCCACGATCTCCGAACCAGTTGAGATAGATCGTGGCGTCTTTGTCCTGGTCAATGGCCCAGAAGAACGGAAGATTCACCTGGGGTCCAAAATCATCAGAATAGGCAGCCTCAGGAACCAGAAAGCCGGTCTGCCTCTTTGTTTTCACCGGATATATACCCATGGGAATATATGCCAGGGGGATCTCTCTCACCTTGAAGAAAGAATGGCGGGCGACGGCGTATCCCTCAACGGTCAAATCGACTCGGTTTGCCTTGAAACTCCAGTCTGGTGAGTCGCCTCCGCAGGTGGTAAATGTCCCATCATAGATGCGATACCTCTTCGGTCCGAGTTTCTCGACCCTTTTCCCCGTGATGCGAAAATTCTCCCGAGTCACCAGCCGGGCATTCTCGACAACTCCCTTTTGCGTCTCCAAGTTGACCCGCAGGCGATCACATCGAAGCACGTCCTCTCCATCAGTCAGTTCGACATTTCCCCGGGCTTCTGCAATCTGCGTGTCCGCGTAAAAATCAACCTCATCCGATAGGAGCCGGACTTCGCCCCTGCGAATTTCGACATTTCCCCGGGCCTGGTAGACATTCTCTTCCCAAAGATGGATTAACCGATCTGCCTTAATTTCGATTGGCCCTGCTGGGCCAATGATTCGTTCATCCAGGACTTGACCCTGAGACAAACTGGCGGACAACATGAAAGGCACCATCGCTATCAGCATCAAGCGAGATCTCGTCATGATCTTCGGGCTCTCGGTTGCACTTGTCCTGCCGAGCTGGCTCCTTCTAACCGGACGCCAGCAGGTGGGCCTTTGCCTCTCCAAGCGTGTAGAATGACCCGGCCACACAAATCAGATCATCCCTACCGGCCATGGAAAGGAGCGTATCGAGCCCCTCAGCCACATCCGGAATGACCCGTCCCTTCGCTCCCACCGCCTCGACGGCCTTAGCAAGGCGCTCTGGTGGCGCGGCTCGATCCTGCTTAGGCTTGCACAGTACGAGTTCATGCGAAAGGGGGGCAAGAATCGAAATGATCTTCTCGACCTCCTTGTCCCTCATGATTCCGAGAAGGAAATAGCATCGTTCATAGGAGAAACCCTGGGACAAGGCCTCGCGCAAAGCCTGTGCGCCCGCTGGATTATGCGCGCCATCCAAGATCACCCATGGCCGCTTCCGAACAACTTCCAGACGGCCGGACCAATTGACCTTTTCCAGTCCTCGATAGATTGAATCGCGACTCACTGGATAGCCAGCCTCTTCAGCAGTCTCGAGGGTTCCCATCGCCATTGCCGCGTTCTCGATTTGATGTTCACCTAACAGATTGACCTTTATACCTGAAAAACTCCACCTTCTCCCTTTGAACCCGAGCATCCCGGGGCCTTCTTTTTCCGCAGAGAAATCCCTCCCCATACGATACAGGGGGGCCTCTTTCTCCTGACAGACACGCTCGACCTCTCGGATGATTTCCTCCTGTGTGATGCCGGTCAACAGGGGGACACCTTGCTTGATGATTCCAGCCTTTTCTCTCGCGATTCCTATTAGGCTATCGCCGAGGACGTCCCGATGTTCAACGGACACATTGGTGATCAAGGCAACGGTGGGCCGGACGATATTGGTTGAATCCAGTCTCCCACCAAGGCCAACTTCAATAATGGCTAGATCGACGCCTGATTCCGCGAAATAGAGAAAGGCCATAGCCGTCGTGAAATCGAAGAAAGTAAATTCCTGTGGAATCCGGGCCTCCTCGATCCTTTCCCTGATGCTCGCCGTCATCGCGGCCACCTCAGCCTCGGTGATGCTCTCACCGTTGATCTGGATCCTCTCCGTAAATGACAAAATATGCGGAGAGGTGTACAGCCCCACCCGGTAACCACTCTGCCGAAGCACAGAAGCCATCATGACGGCGGTCGATCCTTTGCCGTTCGTACCGCCAATATGGATGACCTTCAACTGTTCATGGGGATTTCCGAGCGCATGGACGATTCTCTCTATGTTCGAGAGTCCAAAAACCATCCCGAGCCGCTGGAGCCCGTAGAGATAGTCCAGAGATTCGAGAAACGCTTTATTCTCCATAGGATGGCTTTCGGCTCAGAAACAGCTCAAAATACTTCACCCCACGGGGGAAGTCAAGAAACCCACTGCTCAGGCCCCCAGGCCTCTTCGATGGAACCTCAACCCGAGCGGGCGTCCCCCTGAGCTTTCCTTCAGATGTTTCTTGCACATAGATCTTCAATGAAGTCCCGCCTCTGGCGTGATCTGAGCCCGGAGGTTGAGTTTTGACACGAAGTGGCCCCTAAGGGTTCGACGGCTGGAGCGAGCCGCAGATTCATCAAAAACCTTTGGGAAAAGCGAAAAGGAATTCGGCCACTTCCCTGACTTCGAAATGACTCGTCTTTCGGTTACTTATGGAATGACTGAGCCAATCGCTAGGGAGACTTCAAACCCATCGCCAGGAGTTTCCAGGATTTGGTGAGACCATTTGTGCCTGGGAGGCCTCTCCGGAAGTGAGTTCAACGGCACAGTTCCTCAAACACCGTGTTCAGGACTTCCACGACCTTTTCCATATCCCCAACGTAAATGTGCTCCTCAACGGTATGCTCCCTCTTCGTCCCCATTCCCAAGATGGCCATTTGGACCCCTTTTTCATTAAAAATGGACGCGTCGGTGCCTCCGGTGATCATCCGCGTTTTGGGTGTGAGGCCGCAGCGTTCCATCGCCTGCTTGGCAAGAAACACAGGAGGGGCGTCCTCGGGGATTCTCATGGCTCGATAACTCATCTCCATCTTCACCCTTGCCGAAGCGCCATACGCCGCTGCCCCCTCATCAAAGCGGTCCTTCATCGCCCGTGCCTGTCGGAGGCATTTTTCATGGTCCAAGCTCCGACACTCGGCCAGGATGAGGGCGCTTTCTGGGATCGCATTTCTGACAGTCCCTGCCGTCATGGTCCCTATGTTCGCCGTGCTTTCCTTATCCAGCCGTCCCAGTTTCATTCTCGATATGCTGTGAGCGGCCGCCTGAATGGCCGAGATTCCCTTCTCCGGCTCCATCCCTGCATGGGCTCCTTTGCCCCTGATCTCGACGTCCATCACCATGTGTGACGGTCCGCCGACGATAATGGTGTCTATCTCGCTGCTGTCAATCAGAAAGCCCATATTCGCTTTCAGCCTGGAAACGTCAAACCGTTTTGCCCCCACGAGGCCAAGCTCCTCTTCCCGCGTCACAACCCACTCGACCTCCGGATGCCTTTTGGCTGAGCGCAGGGCCTCGAGGACCTCTGCGATCCCAGCCTTGTCATCCCCCCCAAGGACGGTGTTTCCTCTTGATCGGATCATGTCGTTCTCAAGGATCGGGTCGATGCCAGACCCAGGCTTCACCGTGTCAGCATGATTACTGAGAACGATCGGTTCGGCGTTTTTGCAATCTTTCGCTGCAATTCTGGCCAGAAGATTTCCATAGTCATCGATTTCGCACTGACCACTGAGATCTTCCTCGATGATCTCCCTTAACTTGGATAAGAAGGACTGTTCGTTTCCCGATTCACTGTCTATTCTCACGAAGTCCATAAAAGATGTGACGAGCCTCTGATTCATCGACACAAGCCTCCGACCGAAGGGAATATTATTGTGACCGATGCTAACAGAACGGCGGGAGCAATGCAAACGGAGGGGAACCCGAGGCCCTTGCGAATCGAGGGGAAGTCAGAAGACAGGAGTCAGGCGTCAGAGTGACGCATGAACGGGCAAGTTTTCATTTTGGAAAGTCAGCGATTGAAGGTGAACAGGATCGCTTCCAGAACCGATCCGCCGACGGCTCTTGCCTTGTCGGAAATGGAGAAACACGCATTACGGTTGCCCCGGGGATCCACATCGCCAGACTTTAGACCCTTCTCGACGATGGTCCCGTCTCGGAGCACACCTCGGAGGACACCGGAAATCCGAGATTTCATGGGCTTACCTTTGACGACTGCCACCGTTTCGTTTTCTTCAACGAAGTCTCCGATCTTCTTCAGGGCCTCGAACGTACCGGCGCCCGGAGCTCTCAAGACCCTTTCGGCCGAATAGCCCCCAATGTCTCCTGGAATCCCAGTATTCGGCTCAGCGGTGCCTTCCCAGATCAGCCTTCCCAGATTATGGCCGCGGTTGGTTTCGATGACGAGATGAACGTCTCTCCCCGCGTAGAAACCCGGGCCAAGCCCGATGACAAGGGCAGCGTCTCGAAGCCCAGTACCGAGGTTCTTCTTCGCAAGAATGGCATCAACAATGACGTGAGGCCTCAAAAACTTTCTGACGACAGCCCCAGGATCGACAAGTACCGGAATCTTGCCTTTTGACCAGATGGGCCTGATGGCTTCCACATCGACAACGTGTTTCGCTGTAACGCCCTCCACCGTCTTTTCGCCGTCGTGTACCGCTTCACAGAACGAAACCTCTCGCCGGATGGACAGCGGATGGGGGATCTCCGTCATGCACACCAATAAATGAGCCTGCCACAACCTGTGAGCCACACCCGTCGCCATTTCACCCGCACCACGAATGAGGACCACCAGTTCGCTGAATTTGGTTGTCATCACCCTTTCATCCTTCACTTAAATCCAGCTGCTTCGCCACAAGCCCCTTCATTTTCTCATAGTCCCCCCATGAATCAATATCCTTAACCACACCCGGGGAGTCAACAGCAATCTCGAGCAGGTCATCCCGATGAGCCTCGACCACTTCCCTTCCCCCAATATCTCCTCTCAACTGGAGAAGGGCTTTCTTGTATCTCTTTAGGTTGAAGATCACCGGGTGTCCCCGTTTCCCTCTGTATGTGGGGCAGACAATACCTTTTTTGGTGTCCTGGTAAGCATCGATGAGTTGATCAATCGTTTCTGATTTCACCAGGGGATGATCGGCCAGCGCGATGAGAACACCATGGGACCCTTCCTCGATGTGATGGATTCCCTCGCGTATTGACGCTGCCATCCCTTCCTCGTATTCCAGATTACGAACCACAAGGACGTCTTTCCCCCGAAGCCGCCGCTGAACCCGCTCGCCCTCATACCCAACGACCAGGATGATCCCAGTCACCTTTGAGCCGAGAAGGGCATCGACAACCCACTCGACCACCGCCTGTCCGTCCATATCCAGCAGAAGTTTGTTCATCCCGATCCGAGTGGACTTTCCAGCAGCCAGAACGAGGGCGACGATTTTCATGAACCGAACCTCTCAGAACCCATTGCGTCGCATGCCTGAAACCGTGCGAGAGAAGATGTCACCGGGGGGGACGGTTTCGCCAATCACGACAATCCGGGGGACTCCATTGGTTCACCCCCCATCCCCACGGCGCAAGCGTTCCATGAGAAGGCAGTACCGCCTCTGGATTTGGTCGTTTTTGATCGCAATAGACAGGGCTTTCTTTGTGCCGACCAGTATGACCAGTCGCTTCGCCCGGGTTATGGCCGTGTAAAGCAGATTCCTCTGGAGCATGACAAAATGTTGAGTGGAGATGGGCACGACCACTGCAGGGTATTCGCTTCCCTGTGACTTATGAACCGAAGTGGCATAGGCCAGCACGATTTCGTCCAGATCGCCGAAGGAGTAAGCCAAGGGATGCTCGTCAAAGAGGATCCTTAATTCGCGGTTGATCAGATCAATCGAGACGATCTTCCCAATATCTCCATTGTAGACATCCTTATCGTAGTTGTTTCGAATCTGCATGACTTTGTCCCCAACTCGAAAGGTGCTCGCTCCTCGCTGAAGGGACTCACCTCGGGGGTTGAGAAGCCCCTGAAGCTCCCGGTTGAGGTTTGACACGCCAATGAGACCTTTGTGCATCGGGCTGAGAACCTGAATGTCATCTACAGGGTTGAGACCGAAACCTTCCGGTATTCGCCTATGGCAGAGGTGCTTGATCGTTTCGAGAGCCTTCTCAGGATCCTCCCGATCGATAAAATAGAAATCACTCTGCCCCGACTTCCTAAAATAGGGAAAGTCCCCCTGGTTCACCCTGTGAGCATTCACCACAATTAAGCTCGTCTGGGCTTGCCGGAAAATCTCTGTCAATCGCACCACCTCCACCCGACCCGAATCAATGACATCGCGCAACACGCTTCCTGGGCCAACAGACGGGAGTTGGTCCACGTCCCCGACGAGAATCAGTGAGCCCTCCGGGGGGAGAGCCAGGACGAGGTGATGCATCAACGAGATGTCGATCATGGACGCTTCATCAATGATGGTAAGCCCTGCGTTCAGGGGTCGGTGCTGATTGCGGTGGAACCGGCCATCCTTCGGTCTGAATTCGAGGAGTCGATGGATCGTTCGTGCATCGCGCCCCGTGGCCTCGGATAGCCGTTTGGCAGCCCGACCTGTAGGAGCCGCGAGTAGGACCCGGACACCCGCGGCCTCATAGATCTGAACAATGCTTTTGACTATCGTGGTCTTGCCTGTGCCAGGCCCCCCAGTGATGACGAGGACCCGACAAGCGAGGGACTTTTCCAAAGCCTCCCTTTGACCGTTCGCAAGTCGGATCGCTCCCAGCTCCTCCGCCCGTTGAAGAGCGCTTTCTGGCGGAATCTCAAGAGCCGAAAACGGCTTCGAGACCAGGTCGATCAATCGCCGTGCAACCTCGGTCTCGGCCGTGTAGAGCTGATTGAGGTAGACGGGGCGTTCAGGCCCCTCTTCGATGACAACTCGCTGGGATTTTGATAGATCGTCAAGGACCCCCTCCAGGATTTCTCTCTCAATACTGAGCATCTCCTGGGCCCTCTCGATCAGAGGTTCCCGGTAATAGAAACAGTGACCTTCTTCCACGAGTTCGTTGAGAACGTGTAGAATCCCCGCTTCGGCCCTGACCCGCGAGTTGGGGTCCACCCCCATATTCTGTGCAATCCTATCGGCCGTCCGAAATCCGATACCGTAGATATCGGTAGCCAGGCGATACGGGTTCTCTTGAACCACCGAAACGGCTCTGTCGTGGTACTGATTGAAGATCTTTAGGGCGTAAGTCGGACTCACACCATGGCTCTGCAGAAAGATCATCACGTCTCGAATCTGCTTCTGCTCCTCCCAGGCCTTGACGATCTGCCGGGCTCGAACAGGGCCGATGCCCTCCACTTCGTATATCTTTTCCGGTTGTTTCTCGATGATTTCCAGGGTTTTGGCCCCAAACTTTTTTACCAAACGACGAGCGAAGACAGGGCCGACTCCCTTGATCATCCCAGACCCCAGATAGCGCTCGATGCCATCGAGGGTCGCTGGGACCAGAGAGAGATAGCTTTCGACCTTGAATTGGAGTCCATAGCGTTTGTCTGAAATCCACTGACCCCGTAGCCGAACCATCTCTCCCGGATTCGTGGCGCCCAGATTCCCGACAGCGGTGACAATTCGCATCCCGTCTTTCTCTCTGAGCCTCACCACGGCATACCCGGTTTCAGGGCTGGCATAAACAATCCGCTCAACAGTCCCTTCGAGGGTTGTTTCCTCTCGTTCCATGGCATTCCAACAAAAGGTTTTGCCTGAGATTAACAGGCAAGAAATAACGGGTCAAGGCCCTCATAGAACGCCAGCGCGATGAGAACGAGATCGGGAGGGAACGCGTCATCTCCTCTGCGACTTCCACGCCTCTGGGGTTCAACTTCTCTCAAGTTCTGAAAAGATGCCAGACATGCCTTTCCGAACATGGAAACCGCTGTCAACGGAGATTTCGCACTTCAGGGCTGTTTGACTTTTTCAGCGTGGAAACTGTAAACTTCACCGTCATGACAAGATTCATCCCGCTCTGGATTATCCTCGTCCTCCCACTTCCTTTTCCCAGCCAGACCCTATGGGGGCAGGATTTCCCAAAACCCACGGGCCTCGTAAACGACTTTGCCGGGGTGATTCCTGAGGGTGAGAGACAGCAAATGACGATCTTGGCAAACGAGGTCCTCCAGAAAACTGGAACCGCCGTCGTGGTGGCCACCATGCCGACGTTGGGTGATGCGGATGTTCCAACCTATGTGACCGACCTCTACCAGGCCTGGGGAATTGGCAAAAAGGGCGAGGACAAGGGAGCGCTGATCTTTCTGGCACTGAAAGAGAGAAGGATAAGGATAGAGACTGGATATGGGGTTGAAGGGATTCTTCCAGACGGCCTCGTGGGAGAGATCCTGGACAGCTACGCTGTTCCCTTTCTCAAGAGAGGCGAATATGGAAAAGGGCTTTACAATGCCCTGGCAGCGGTAAGTTCCGTGATCGCCAAAGACGCGGAAGTGGAGTTGACCGGTGAGGTCAAGATCTACAAGGCACCGCGACGGCGGGCTCGTGGATTTGGCTTCCTCCCCCTGATCTTCCTCATCCTGATTCTCTTTTCCTTCCTTCGGAGAGGAAGGGGGGGCTTACTCCCACTTCTGCTTCTGAGTTCTATGGGAGGGAGAGGAGGGTTCGGTGGGGGCTTCGGAGGCTTCGGTGGGGGCTTCGGAGGCTTCGGTGGCGGTATGAGCGGTGGAGGCGGAGCCGGGAGGGGATTTTAGGGGTGGGAGGAGCATCCCGCTGAGCGGGGGTACGAAACATGTCAAGAATTCCCAAGGAACCCGAAGAGGTTTTTGAAGAGTTTACACAGGATTACCAGAGAATTTTCGGAGACGACCTCAAATCGATTATTCTCTACGGAAGCGGCGCCCGGGGAGAGTACATTCCGAAGAAGTCGGATCTCAATTTCCTCATTGTACTGACGGAAACCGCTATGGACCGGCTCAGGGAAGCCTTCGCTTTGATCCACAAATGGCGAAAGCGGCGCGTGAACATCCCTCTCTTTCTGACCGAGGAGTACACCGCCTTGTCTCTAGACGCATTCCCAGTGGAATTCCTCAACATGACGGACAGTCACGTCCTCGTCTTTGGGAAGGACATCTTGGGAGGACTCTCCTTTGACAAGAAGAACGTCAGACTCCAGTGCGAGCGTGAATTGAAAGGGAAAGTCCTTCTTCTGCGAGAGGCTTATCTCGATTCAGAAGGAAAGGCTCGGAGCTTCGGGCAGGTCGCTTCTGCATCTCTGACCGCTTTTCTCTCGCTCTTTCGAGCCCTGCTCTTTTTGCGGGACCGCGAAATCCCTCGGCGGAACAGAGACCTCATCTCAACCGCGGCCAAGGAGCTCGGTTTTGAGGAGAATCCCTTCATCGAGGTTTTAGACCTCAAGGAGGGCAGCGTGAAGGCTCACCGAGACCAAATGGAGGGAATTGTCGAGAGGTATATGAAAGCCATTCGAGACCTTTGGAAACGGGTGGACCAATTAGAGATCAAGGAGGGCTAAGTATGAAGAAGTCTCTGATCGTCGTCGGTGTCGTTGCACTGATTATCCTGATCTTCTTCCTTTCTATCCGCGGCACGTACAATCGCCTCGTGGGTCTGGATGAAGGGGTAAAGACGGCATGGGCTCAAGTCGAAAATCAGTTTCAACGCCGCCTCGACCTGATTCCCAATTATGTGGAGACTGTGAAGGGATATGCCAAGCAGGAGAGGGAGGTACTCATTCAAGTGACTGAAGCTCGGGCCAAGGTGGCGGGGGCAACCTCCGTCGAGGGAAAGATCGGGGCCAACAATGAACTCAGTTCCGCTCTCGCTAGGCTTTTGGTGGTTGTTGAGCGTTATCCTGATCTCAAATCCAACCAGAACTTCATTCGTCTTCAGGATGAACTGGCGGGTACGGAAAACCGCATCGCGGTGGAACGGCGACGCTACAACGAGGCTGTCCGTCTGTACAACACAAAGGTTCGGAGTTTTCCCACGATCCTTTATGCCGGCATATTGGGATTTGGAAGAGGAGAGCTTTTCCAGGCTCCCGAAGGGGCAAAGGAACCCCCCAAAGTCACGTTCCAGTAACCATTTGGCGATCCAGAATCACCTGATCGGTCATTCCGACGGCTTGAGAAGGGATTTCTGAGCAGGGGAGAGCGACTTTGTCGCTTTCGTCAGAAAAAAATCGAGCGCAATAATTCGGGCAAGAGCCCTTT
This sequence comes from uncultured Thermodesulfobacteriota bacterium, assembly GCA_964347335.1. Taxonomy (GTDB): domain Bacteria; phylum Desulfobacterota; class BSN033; order WVXP01; family WVXP01; genus WVXP01. The sequence goes on along the minus strand of CAYFYO010000058.1, from coordinate 4,937 downwards.
AAGACCTGACCTTGGAGAAAAGAGATGACTGAGCTGAAACAGATCTATCGGCGCATTATGGATGACCACTTCCCTGACGAGATGACGATTACCTTTGGCTCCCAGAAACTCGTCTACAGAAAGCGAACCTGGAAGATCCCTGACGAAAAAAGTGGCGAACTCATTGAAAAAGGCCTTCGTTACGGCGAAAACCCAGACCAAGAAGCGGCCCTCTACGAGCTTGTTAACGGCAACCTTGTGCTCGGTGAATGCGCCTTCATCGAGCCGGGTTATGGCCTGGTGAGTTCTCTCGAGGAAAAGGACCTCCTCCAGTTCGGCAAGCACCCGGGGAAAATCAATCTAACCGATGTCGACAACGCCCTAAATATCCTAAAATTCCTTACCCGAAAGCCCGGGGTGGTCATCATGAAGCATAACAATCCCTGCGGAGCCGCCTATGGAGAAAATCTAGCGGAGGCCTACAATCGGGCGAATATGGCTGACCGAATTGCTGCTTTTGGCGGGTGTGCAGTTTTTAACCGCACCCTAGACAAAACCACGGCCGAGATGATCGGTCAGAACTATCTGGAGGTTGTGGTGGCTCCGGAATTCGAGGAGGGGGCGACTGGCATTCTCAAAAAAAGAAAAAACCTGAGAATCATTCAGATCAAACGGATGGATCGTCTGGAGGAATTTCAGCGCATGCCTTTTGTTGACTTCAAGTCTCTTGTTGACGGTGGGATCATGGTCCAGCAATCACCGATCAACCAGATTCTCTCGCCTAAGGATTTCATCCCTGCAGTTGCCTCCTATCAGGGAAAGGAATATCGGATTGAGCGTTCCCCGACACCTCAAGAGGCAGAGGACATGCTTTTCGGATGGAGTGTGGAACAGGGCATCACCTCCAACTCGGTCATCTATGTGAAAGAAGGCGTAACGGTTGCCATCGGCACCGGAGAGCAGGATCGCGTTGGTGTGGCTGAAATTGCCATCTTCAAGGCCTACACCAAATGCGCCGATGCCCTTTGTTTCAATACCTATCAAATCCCTTACAAGACCCTCGAGACAGAAATCAAACTGGGAAAACGCCCGGCCGGAGATAAAGAGGGGATTGATACCCGGGTTAAGCAGATTCGGGCAGGTCTCGAAGGCGCTATTATGGTATCCGATGCTTTCTTCCCCTTCCGGGACGGTGTCGATCTCGGGATCGCAGAGGGAATCACCGGAGTCATCCAGCCAGGCGGATCCGAACGGGACTTTGAGGTCATCGAGGCCTGCAACGAAGCCGATCCCCAGGTCACTATGGTGTTCACGGGGCAGCGGGCCTTCAAACACTGACCAGGGAGGAAATACCGGAACCTCTTTCCTTCCCTGCTCTCGGGGGACCCTTCTCCCGCTGTGTTTCTTCCATTCTTGCGACAATTCTCGAAGTCGAGTAGGATGAAGAGCGGCGGGGGGGTCCCGTCTTTGAATACTTTGAGCCGACAATCGAGGTTTTGCAATGCATAAGAGATCCATTATTGCTTTCGGAATCATCTCGCTCTTGATCGCGTCCTTTTCGATCGTTCGTGCTGAGGAAGAAAAAAAGATCTCGACACTTGAGGTCGTCGGTCACGGCAAGATCATGGCGAAACCAAATACCGCTATCCTCTCATTCGCCGTGGAGACGAGCGCCAAAAACGCCGAGAAGGCTGTGCAGGAGAACGCGAAGCAGACCGAGACGTTCCTGGAGGCTCTCAGAAGAACCATGGCGAAAGAGGACAGATTGAAGACCTCAGGTTACACAGTCTCTCCCGTATATCAAAAGGAAAACCGAATGCGGATCACGGGCTATCGAGTGACGAATACGGTTATCGTGGAGACAAAAGACCTCGCGAAACTTGGAGCGCTCATTGATGAGGCGGCCAATGCCGGGGTGAGCCGCATGGGAGGTCTCAGATTCAGCCATGACCGTGAAGAGGAGCTTCGGGCACAGGCTGCGGTTGAGGCTGTTCATCAAGGGATGAGAACAGCTGAAAAGTTGGCAAAGGCGGCAGGCCTCACCATCAAAAGAATTGTCAAAATGAGCTATTCACCAAGGGGAGCCAGATTCCCCATGGCAGAGGCCAGAGCTTTTCAGGCCCAGGGCGCCGGAACGCCTATCGAAATTGGGGAGTTTCCAATTGAATCCAGCGTCACGATCGTTTTTGAGGTTGACTAATACAAGCCCATGAAGTCAGTTTTCATCTCTCGCAGAGCACACGGAGATCTCTGAGTTTTGACCTGAATCGCTGAGAGGGCGAGAGAGCGTGGTCGGGCATTGTCCTGAAAACCCAATGCGATGACATTTAATGGGTTCGTATTGGTCTCTGCTGTCTTTGGCAGTCATTTCTCTGGTCTGTAACACGGTCGCCCTGATTCAGACCCCCTAGCGCATCGTCTTCTGCTCGATCCCGATCTTGTGAGGACCCATCAAACAAGAGGAGGCTCCGACAGATGAAAGAGGCAACCATCGAACTCCTTCGTGAACTCACCGAGGCCGCTGGGGTTCCCGGTTACGAACAGGAGGTCCGTGATATCATTCGGAGACATCTCCGGGATATCACCACCATTGAGCAAGACCGGTTGGGCAGCATTGTCTGCCGTAAAGAGGGCGGAGCAAAGAGACCCCGGATAATGCTTTCGGGACACATGGACGAAATCGGCTTCTTGGTCAAGCTTGTCACCGAGGAGGGTTTTATTAAATTCAGTCCTATGGGCGGTTGGTGGAGCCACGTAATGCTCGCTCAGCGGGTCGTTATCAAGACCCGAAAGGGTGACCTTTTTGGCCTTATTGGCTCCAAGCCTCCACATATCCTAACAGAAGAGGAACGGAAGAAGCTGCAAGAGCCCAAGGACATGTACATCGATATTGGGGCTACCTCAGCGGATGAGGTGAAGGCCCTCGGCATCCGGACGGGTGATCCCATCATCCCGATCTGCCCTTTCACCCGTTTGGGAACAGGCAAGACCTATATGGCCAAGGCCTTGGACGATCGGATCGGATGTGCGCTTTTCATCGATGTCATCAAGAAACTCGTCAAAGAAAAACACCCCAACACCGTATTCGGCGTGGGAACAGTTCAGGAGGAGGTCGGCCTGCGAGGCGCACGGACCAGCGCCTGGATCGTCGAACCCGATGTTGGACTTACCATGGAGGTCGGGATTGCTGGGGACGTGCCGAATGTGAAGAAGGAAGAGGTCCAAGAGAAACTCAACAAGGGCCCGGTCATTGTCATTCGGGACGCTAGCATGGTTCCGAATCTCCGCCTCCGCGATCTCGTCGTGAATACGGCAGATGAGTTGGGGGTACCCTATCAGTTCGAACTTCTCGAGCGCGGCGGCACAGACTCGGGCGCCATTCATCTCCATCGGCAAGGCGTCCCCAATCTCGTGATTGGCGTGCCGACCCGGCATATCCACAGCCATGCAGGGATCTTTCATCGGAACGATTACGACCATGCGGTGCGACTCGTTACCGCTGTTGTGAAAAAACTCGACAAAAAGACAGTCGCCAATCTTACCGAATAGGCAAAAACGGCCGCCTGGATTCAAACACCTTTTGTCAGGCCCAGATCTATCTATTTGTGAATCTGACGGTCGTTTTCCCTCACTTCCCAGCCGTCGATCCTTGAGAAAAAGGAACCCACGGTCTAGGTTTATTCGAGATCCAAATCAACGCTTTTTCGTCACCTTTTTATGCACGATTGCACCTGGACCTAACAGAAAGCAGGGCCGTGATGACCCCTGCCTTTCGCGGTCAGCCCATGGACTTCCTGCTTCTTGGAAGAGCGCTCGATGGCAAAGCCTCAAATGTATTTTGTAGGTTTGACCCCGCCTCCAAATTGACCGAGGCAGAAGAAGCGTCCTCTCCTGCCTCGGTCAATGCTCGACATTCCAAAGTTCCGTCACCTTTTAGAGTTCTTCACTTCCGGCTTTGCAGTTTTAGAGCCTTTATTGGGGGGAGGCATGCAACCACACCCGCAAGGACTCTGCTTCTTCCGGGCCATCTGCATCTGTATCACCTCCTTCACACTTCTCCCGTTGTCATTTTCCCTTGATTTCCCTGATGCGGTTCTCGACTCCAGCGAGCTCCCTCTTTAGCTGTTCCCTGTAGTTTTCCAGGCATTCCTTTTCCTCTTTGGAAGAAAAGAAACGCCGGAAAGATGGACCGCATCCGCACCCGCAACACCCACAGGTGCAACTCCGTGTGTCTAAACATATCTGACCTCCTCTTGGTTGACACATTCTTGATCACCTCCTTTCCCTAGTTGAATTTAGGTATTTCAGCAAATACTGAATTACCGTCTAAAAAAATATCATTCCTTTCGCTTCACCTTCTCGATTCGTACTCGCACTTCCTGCAGTTCTCTCTCTAATTCTTTTTCGTATTTTCTCAGAGCAGCAAGCTTATCCTTAGCCTGGCTTAATTCCGCCTCTCGAATACGTCCAGTTCCTTCACAGCCACAGGTGCAGACCTCGGAAAGAAATTCCTGACACTGTCCCAAGGCAACCGGATCTACCTCGTATGGTATCCAGTAGCCTTTCCGCTCATTCCGAACCAAGCCCGCATGCTTAAGGATTTTCAGATGCTGTGAAACAGCCGAAGGGGTGATGCCTAATACCTCCGATATCTTATTTACACCGAGGGGCCCTTTTTGCTTCAGAAGATCAATGATCCTGATACGAGATTCGACTCCCAAGACCTTGAATAATTCGGCTTGCTTACTTTCCATGTTTCATTTCCATTTCAGTATTCTTTTAAATGCTGCATTACTTGCATCTCTTTGTCAAGAACTTTTTGTACCTGTTCTCCTTCACGGTCTAGAAAGACCGCCCGATGGCAAAGCCTCAAATGTATTTTGTAGGTTTGACCCCATGACTGTTGTTCATAAACCTTTCGTTACGTAACCCGTTGTGCGTTTTCTGAGGAACCTCCA
>CAYFYO010000057.1:0-25021 GCA_964347335.1 uncultured Thermodesulfobacteriota bacterium | reverse complement strand
CCGAGTTTCAGACAGAGTTCTCCGGCGTCTCCCAACAATTCAGCCGAGACCGTCTCTTGAATCAACCGTTGTATCAGACGCTTGAGGATCGCGAGGCCTTCGGTCATCTTTCCGACAGTTTGCACCGTTTCGGTGAGTTGTCGCTCACGCGCCTTCAGCTCCTGGCTGAGTCTGGAGACTTCATCGTCTCTTTGGGTCAGAGCCGAGTCGAGGACGTGCAGCGTTTGCTCGACAGAGAATATGGGTCTTGGATCGAGGCTGATTCTGACTTGATCAAGATTGACCGCTGACTGGAATTCCTCTTCGAGGGCGCAGCATCTTCTGATCCTTTCTGGATCATATCTCGGATAGATACCCGTGAGGATAGACGAAACGAATTTTCGGGGGTCTTTTTCTTTGACGAAGGGTCCCAAAAAGGTATGGACATGATAGAGGTTCCTGAACAGAATATAGTCCGAGGGGAGTTCCCTCAGGAATCTCCATTTCCGATCAATAAATCGCAGATCTCCATCAACACCCTTGATGAGATTAAAAAACGTATAATCGAGGGCCTCACCTGAAACCAAAGGATAACCCGCCTCGTCAACTTTCCCCGTTGCGTACCTGGCCATCAGCGTTTCTTTCAATTGAATCAGAAGGGATGTTATCCGCTTTCGGTAATCCTCACATAAGACAGCCTTGTTGAACTCGACTGCCAACGAATCTCCGCCGAAAAACTGATTCCTCGGCTCGAGCCGGTACGCGATCACTCCTGATCTCTCATGCGAGTCACCATACGGCAGCGGCGCTCTCTCCACAATGAACCCGTCATGCCCATCTTCTTTGAGGCTGACGGTGTGACGAAAAGTCGGCTTCAGGTTTTCGTGGGTACTAAACTTCTTGATCAACCATTCTGTTTTCACTTTCGTGCTTTTCGATTTGCCGCACAAGACAAGAAAAGAATTGGAGAAATGCCAGAGGAGTTTGGCCTCTGTTAACGATTTCAGGAACAAGGGTTCCATCATGAAGTGGAATCTAAACCCCGAATAATCTTCAAAAGGCGTTCGTATCCAGTTATGGGGGTACAAGGAAAGCACCCCATCGTCCTCTCTGATCACCGTTTCGAGCAACTTATAGTCGGGAAATAGATGATAGAACTGGATATTTTCAAATCCGGATCGGCGGAGTATCGTTTCAAGCTCGTTTCGGCTGAATGTCATCGGAGCCTTCCCCGGGTAATCGCAGACGCCCTCGAAAAGCCGACCCGTATGATCTTCCTTACATCCTGTGAGGTATTTGACGCCCAACTTGTTTTCAATTGCCAACAGGAGAATTCCATCCTCCTTCAGTGAGTCGGAGACGCGCTTCAGGAATTCGAGACACGAATCAGAGGGATCCATATTTTCTCGGTCATAAACCGGGATATACTCGAGGACCCCGACGATGGTGACGAGGCCGTAGTCTCGATCTTTCAGGGCCGTGTTCAGTATGTCTCCACAAAAGACATTGACGTTTCCCAGGTCTCTGGTCCGCTCACGGGTGATCCTCGCCCTCAAGTTCTCCCCCTCGATCGCATCGACTTCCCGGAGATTTTCTCCCAACCATCGCGTCATGACGCCGGTCCCGCAGCCGATCTCCAAGACCTTTGAGGCGCTCTCAAGGATGTCTTTTACAGATTCCAAGAGGTTTATGCGCTTCGTGGAGAGATGATATCTGGAAGGCCAGTCTTTAATGTATCTGGAGAGTCCGGGTGAACACGCGCTGATTTCTCGGACCTCCTTGAGAACATCAAAAACGTACTGCTCTCCTCCGTCTCTGTAGGCAGTGGTCACCACCTCTGGATGGACGAACATGTTGAGATCATCATGGTAAGAAAACTCACTCAGGAACCGCTTCATCATATGCAAACCCTTTGCCCTAGATGCCCAGTTCGTGAACCCAGAGGTTGGCCGACCCAACGGGCTCATCAGAACGAGACCGGAAAGGAACGATACGGGGGCACTAAAAGACACCAAGATCGTGCGTTTTGACTCAAGAAAGGCAAAATCCTTGCCAATCGTCCCAGCCAAAAACACTTCTCTCATTGGAGTCATGGATGGGTCGCTGGGATCATCGGACGAGTCTCCTCATGATAAGAATCCTCCTGTCGGGATCAGGGGGCTGTCCAAGGCGTCAGATCCCGGTGAAGGGAGAACAGGAGGGGGAATACCCCGAATGCAGACCGGGGGAGGGGAAGGTATTGCCGAGTTGTCCCCGCGAAAAGACGGATGATCATGGGAATAAACAGTGAATTTACGGAGCGGGCTGAACCCTCTGGTTCTTGAGGGCCGGCTTGCCAACCGAGACAGATGCCGGTTGATGGGAGCGAATTCCTTCCCACCCTTCCCTCAATTCCTTCAAGACAACGATCGCGTTCTCGAGGTGGTCTTGGCTATTCTTGAGGTTCGCCATGGAGAGCTGGTTATTGACGTAGACGTATATCGCATCGAGGGAGACAGCAATCTGCCCCCCTTTCTTGAGATTCAGGGCGTTTTGCAGTTCCGACACGAGTCGCTGGGCTTTTGCCACGTCCTGACCCTTTCCCACGACATCGTTTTTTTCGAGTTTGACCTGAGCCTGCCGGATGAACTGGATGGCACCGTCGTACATCATGAGAATGAGTTTCACCTGATCCGCGGTACTCACCTGCGTCTTCTGGTATTCATTTAAAGAGTGGCTCGGTTCCATGTGACAAACTCCCTTCTCTTGTTAAAGCATCGACAATCCCAGCACCTGACGAGATAACCAATCACTCTGAACCTGCATCTGGCCCAGGAGGGCCTCCAAGGCAGCGAATTGGCGGGCATACCGCGCCTCGATCAGCGTCATTCGATCTTCGAGCTTGAGGATGCTTTCATCGATATCTTCCATCATATCCTCAAGCGCCTTCTCCTGATAATGAATCCATCCGTCGTATGGATCCGTCAGAAAGTCGAGTTCTCGGCTGAACTGGGCGCCAACGCCCAGGGTGAGCGTCAACGTCCCGTAAGATCCGTTCTGGGTTTCGTCCGTCTGGATCATCAACCCTTCCATCGGGCTCCCGGCGGGTCCGGTATAGGTGTCTCCGTTCTTTACCGCATCGTACCACGTCCCATCGAGGCCGAACTGGAGGACATTTCCAGAGATCTGGATGTCGTAGGTTCCTGCCTGGGTCTTCTCGCCATAGGAGAGATACGTAATCCGGCTATCACTCGTGCTCCCGTTGGCAACAAAGATCTGGCTCACTCCGACAAAATCATCGGCAAGGGCGCTATCGAGCTCGGTGTCGTCAATCGAGAGCTGCCCGTCGCTTCCTGTTTTTATGCCTATCTGGGAGAGGACAACATAGTCACCGGTAAGCCCTGTAATCGCTGTGCTAATGATGCTTCTGAGCTGTTGCTGAATGTTTCTCAGAGTGACATCGCCCATGAGCGTTCCAGCCGTATCGGTTGTGGGATCGTATTGGAACTGTTCGTCAATGAGCGAGATGGCCTCATTATAAGCGTCAACAAAATCACTGATCGCCGATTTAACCCCGGACGTGTCGTTGGAAACGTTCACCGTAACGGTCTCTGTTGGGTCGGCCGAGAGAAGGTTCAGGGTTACCCCCTCGATCACGTCGGTAATCGTATTGGAGTCTTTCGTGATGGAGATGCTATCCACCACGATGCTCGCATCCTGCGGCGCCTGAAGGGTCGGGACAAAGACATCGATGTAGAAGCGGTCGCCGACCGCAAAAGTCCCGCTTCCCGTAAACTTCACTTCGACCCCTTGAGGAGTACTGTTCAGGTCGTCATAGATCTCCACCTTGGTTTGGGTCTCAAAAAAATCGTCCGAACCCCATGTGGCACCGCCATCCTCGGAGACTTTGAACTTGGCCTGTTGGACCGGACCGCCATCGGTAATCTCGATCAAATAGGTTTTGTTGACGGTCCCGGTGTAGGTACCAGATGAGGTCACGCTCCCTCCCCACTGGTTGTCCGGATCGGCATAGGCAGTATCGATGCTGTTGGTGGAGAAATTGAGATCCGTATCGTTGTTCGAAATGACGATCTCATTCTCCTCTCCCGATGCATCTGCTGTAAGGATCAGCCGGTAGGGGTTTGTCGGCGTCCCGTCGTTGAGAATCGACGCGGTCATCCCCCCGTTCTGGGCATTGATCGCGTCCTTGAAATCGGCCAAGGTGGTCGTCGTATCAACGTTAACGACGACGGTACTTCCGGATCCCACCTGAAATTCAAAAGTCCCTGTACCGCTGGAAATGGGTGTCGTATCCGTGTCTGCCCAGCCCTGGGAAGCCAGCTTGTGGTTCTGGGCGAGTTGGTTCACGACAACAGTGTGGGTCGTGGCAACGGCGGAACTCGTGGCGGTCGCGGTCAGGATGTCCTCATCACTTGAGGTAGCCGTTTTCAGAAGAAGATTCGAGGCCGTTTTCAGTGAGTTCGCCTCGGTCATGACAGTCAGGAGTTTTGTGTTGATACTCTGCCATACAGAGAGCTTGCTCTCATATTCGGATTTTTGCGCCTCCAGAAGCGTAATCGGGCGCCGTTCGATCTCCATCAACTGGGAGATGATATCTGCCCAGTCGATTCCCGATGCCAAACCACTGACACTCGAGGCTGCCATAGAGTCATCCTCCATTTCTCATCAGGGCTTGGCCCTGAATATCATTCCGTATATCTCTTCCATCCGTTCGGCGAGTTTAACCAACTCAGCGGGAGGTATCTGACGGATCACCTGGCCGGTTTCCCGGTCGATAATCTTCACGAGCACCTCTTCACGTTCCACCGGAACCTCAAATGGAACCTCAAATTGGATTCTCCGATTGAAGAGGTTGGTCATCCGATTAAGCCGATCTGTGATCTCTCTCACTGGCCCATCCTCGACTCCCTTCTTTTGATCTGCGCTGTTGGGAGCCGAACCCGTCCCAACCTTCTCAGGGCCTTTCTGAGGAGGAGCCTGCCATCCCACCTGTTGGTAACCGTCTACGGATCCAATGGCATTTAAGGGTTTCATAGCTCACCTCTCGGCGTTCCTGCCTGGGAAGGGGCGAGTCCCTTCCCAGGCAATTCCATTAATATTAGCCCAGAAGGGTCAGAACTGACTGTGGCACCAGATTGGCCTGGGCCAACATGGCTGTTCCGGCTTGTGACATGATCTGAGTCTTCGTGAAGTTGGCCATTTCGAGGGCCATGTCCACATCGCGGACCTGAGACTCCGCAGCGGTCAGGTTCTCCGCCGAAATACTCAGGTTAGCAATGGTCCTCTCCAACCGGTTCTGAACCGCACCGATCGTTCCCCGCTGCGACGCGACTTCGGCGATTGCGCTGTCTATCTTACCGAGGGCAGCTTGTGCCAACGCGGCGGTGCTGATGATAACGCCGCTGATGGCGAGGCTATCTGTCTTCATCGAGTCGATATCGACAGCCAAACGGTCATTCGCAGTCGCTTTGATGCCGATTTGGAACGTTGCAGAGGCAGCGCTACCACTCGACAGATCCCCATTGATCAGCTTGGTTCCATTAAACTCGGTGACCTCGGCGATCCGGTTGATCTCACTCATCAACTGCTGGAATTCTGAATCGAGGGTCTTTTTCTGCGCGTCACCGACGGTTCCAGTCGCTGCCTGCTCGGCGAGCTCCCTCATCCGGGTCAGCATTCCGCTGACCTCGTTGAGGGCGCCCTCTGCTGTCTGGAGCATGCTAACGCCATCGTTGGCGTTCCGAATTGCCTGGTTCATACTGCGGATGTCTGCCCGCATCTGCTCGGATATGGCCAGTCCAGCAGCATCATCCGAAGCCCGGATAATCCGGAGACCAGACGAGATTCTCTCAATCGACCGTGAGAGTCTGTTTTGCGTGGCTGTCAGATGTCGGTAAGCGTTAAGGGCGATTACGTTGTGGTTGATCCGAAGTGCCATGGTTTAAACCTCCTTGTTTTTTTGGGCGACAGCCTCCCGGCCGTTGCCTCGTCTTTCTTGGGTATCCTTACCCTTTGGGGCTCCCCTATGGGTTGTTTTTGAGAGCCTCCAAAACCGGACTTCATCCCCCCTTTCTCTTTAACCTTCTCAGGCGCCCTGCCTGATTTGAACTGAGGTTCACTTAAGTTATCGGCTCATTGGGGGCGAGACTTTAGTCTTTTTTCTGCGCGTGGGTTGGGGGGGAACAAGAATAATGCATCGGGGGCAAGATGGCTGGTAAGCCTATTATGCGGGCTGAAAGAGCGGGTATCGAAGATCGTATCTCGTGGGGTCTAGGACGAGCTGTTTTCCCAGGTGTGTGAGGCAGTTGACCACCAGAGGCCCGAGGAGATTGACCGTGCTTTTTTCGGGCGCATCGGGAGAGAAAGAAACCAGCGCCCATACGCCGATGTGATCAGGATCGGGATCTTTCAGGATCGTAAGGTCTGCCCGCCGAATCTCAATCTGGTAGTCTTTTTTGACGAGGAGCGGATTGACGACAGCAAAACTCACCGATGGATCGTCGAGGCTCTGAAGCCATTTGAAGGGACTCCCTTCGCGGTGCTCGACCAGGATGTACCGCGTCCTTTCGGGGAACCCTAGAATTCCCTCAGGAAAGGTGATGACCTCATCCTTTTTGTACTGCAACTCCCCGAGCTTATCAGAAATCAATTTCATGATTCTCGTTTTATGCCGTAGGCCTTTTGCCCTGTTCTTTGCGCCCTCACCCTGATGCCTCTGACCTTTCGCCCTATACTTTATCTTTGACCCTGGACCTTGAGGCTCTCGCCTCGCACCTCATGCTTCACGTTGGGCCTCGAACCCATTGCCTTATGTTTTACGCCAATAGATCCAAATCCCAGAAAACGACCCCTTGCTCAAGAACCCCGAGTCTTCCAAAAATCAACGAGCGCATCCAGTTCTTTGGCACCGCCTCTCGCAGCGAGTCTATTTTGTCGCTGGATTTTCTGAAAGATCTCCTCCCGATGGACCGCTGTGTCCGCCGGGGCCTCGATCCCTAAGCGGACCTGTTTCCCCTTGATCTCAAGCACGGTAATGCGGATACGGTCGCCAACAGTGATCCGTTCTCCTGACCTCCTTGTCAAGATCAGCACGACGCCCTCCATGGGCTGCTTGAATTCGCTATCGTAAGAATTCTAAGAGAGTCGTTTGCATGAGCCTGGCCGAAGAGGCCAGCGATGCTTGGTAGGCGGTTTCATATAACGCGAGGTCTGTAACCGCCTTGGCGATGTCGGTATCCTCCAGATCTGAAAGCATTTCGGTCACATTGAGGTTGAGATCGAGGAGGCTATCTTTGGTGGATTCGAGATGGTTCGTCTTGGCCCCAACCTCTCCCACCTTTGCCAGGATATGGCTGATGCTGATATCCAATGCGTCAAGGTCTGCCTGGAGTCCCGTAATGTCATCGTTCCTCAGATCGGTCGCGACGTCATCCAGCGTTTGGAAGATGTTGACCGGGCCACCGGTGAAGATATCTGACCCGTTGAGGTTAATGGTGACCCTTTGATTCCGGGCGACCTCGATCTGGATGGACCCCGTGTCCCCCTGGTAGGTATAGTCCAAGGTTGAAAGAAACGGTACTGTATCCGTCTTGAAGCCCGAGAAGAGATAGCGTCCTGCGAGCTCCGTATCGGCCAATTGGAGCACGTGTTCGAAAATCTCCGTCGCCTCTTCGGCGGCGGCTTCTCGACTCTCGTCATTCGCTGTTCCGGTCACCTGGGAGAGAACCACCTCTTTTGCTCTCGCCAACTGTTGATTCACCTCATAGAGGTTCGATTCGGTCGCCATCAACCAAGAGATGCCCTGTTCGATATTCTCCATGTATTGATCGATCGATGCGAGTTTCGTCCGGTATTTGAGAATCCGGGTCATGGCCAGTGGATCATCGGCAGGCTCATTGACCCGCTTTCCAGAAGAGATCGATCGATTGGCTTTCATGATCCGCTCTGCACTCTGGGAGAGCGTCTGCGCGATACTGTCATAGATCATTCTATTGGTCACTCTCATAGGTGACTCCCAAAGAATTCAAGGTCCCGTGTTTGCCTTCCTTTCATATCAATCCAATCACCGTGTCCAGCATCTCCTGAACGACCATGATCATCTGAGCTGATGCTTCGTAGGCGTATTGAAACTTCATCAAATTGGTCATCTCCTCATCCAGAGACACGCCGGAAACTTGCTCCCTCCTGTTCTCGAGCTGTTCCACCATGGAGGTCTGGAAGTCTGCGTTGGTCATGGCATCCGATGTCGTGGCTCCAATAGATCCGACCAGAGCGTTGAAGTACCCATCGAAGGTGGTGGTGTTTCCAGCCAAGAGGTTCGCATACTGGAGATCAGCGATTGCCAAAGCGTTGCGGTTGTCACCCGGCAATGAGTCGTAGTCGACGGCGGCGGCAATCTTCGTCACATCACTCTGAGTAACCCCAGAAACCGCGATGTCTGAGGCATCGGCCCCATCGAAAAAGGTGTTTAGCCCGACGGCCATCAGCACATTGCTCTGGTCGTTACCGAAATGAAACTGATAGCCCATAGTGGCGTTGATGGTCAGCTGGTCGTTGGAAATCGTCGCCGAAACGCCGGCAACAGCATCTATCTTCTGACGCAAATCTCCGAGTGTATCTCCTGGATCAACCGTAATCAAAGTCTCCGTATAGGAATCGGCTCCCGTGTCGTATACCCAAAGGGAAAAGGCGTTTCCCTCGACGATTTGGTCCCAGAAGGCAAGGCCCGATGCCGCCGAGGCAAGAGAGGCAGCAGGATCGGCTGCATGGGAAGCGGTCAAGGCGTCATGATAGGTCAAACCCACGCCGGAACTGTGGAGCCGGTTCACCTCGGCAATCAAGGTGCGGGCGAATGTATTGGTCTGGTTCAAATAATCGGGGATGAAATTATCCCGCGCCTCCAACCAGGCTCCCAGCTTTCCCTCCTGAATTCTTGACGTCATGTTGGTGAGATTCCCGCTCCCATCGTTCCACATGACGTCATAGAGACCAGAACTACTCATCGATCCCTCGAGAGAGAAACTCCGGTTCTCCATGACGAGTGGCCTTCCTCCAGCCACGAGAACGGTGAGTTTGCCGTCAGAGTCTTCAAAGCTGTGGAGATCGATCATCTCCGAAAGGTCTTTGAGAAGTTGGTTTCTCTGATCTCTGTAGTCGTTGGCATTCTGACCATTGACCTCTACTGAGGCGATCTTCTCATTCAAGCCCGCAATTTGGCTCGATATCATGTTGATGGTGTTCAGTCCCTCGAGGACCGACTCGTCCATCTGGTTCTGAAGATCCGTGAGACTCGAATGAATCTGAGTAAGCTTCTGGGTCAAAGACCGAGCCTTCATCATGAGGTCAACCCGCTCGGCTTGGCCCGATGGATTGTTGGCCACCTCTTGCCAGGCCGCCCAGAACTCAGACATCCACGCATTCAAGCCGGTCTCTGGAGCCTCGTTGAGAATGACCGAGACCTCACTCATCGCTCCTTCCAGAGCCTCCCATTTGCCCAGGATTTGGATTTCTTTTCCGATTTGCGCCTCGAGGAACCGGTCATAAACCCGTTGAACCTCCAAAGCCTGCACACCTGTGCCGATCTGCCCGGGCCTCGAGGAGATGGGGATCGCGGTACTGAGAATCAACTCCTGCCGCGAGTAGCCAGGAGTATCGACATTGGCGATGTTATGGCTCGCCACCTGAAGGCTCTTCTGATGGGTCAGCATAGCCCACTTGGCGGTATTCATGATTGCATGGATCGATGACACACGAGCCTCCCGTCTTAAGCCTTCTCTGAAACAAAGCGGTTATCAGATCGATCGCCGTCCAGCGCTCCTGAGGCCATATACTTGGGATTTGAACCCGTGAGACATCGGATGAGAGCCAGGGATCCCTTGACAAAATCCACTGAGTGCTGGAGGAAAATCCGATTCTCTTCGTTCACCTCGCGGATACTTTGCAGGACAGCCGACAGGTTGGAGCGGAGGCTTCTCAGCTCCGAAGCAAAAGGCTCCTCCACCCGACCTTCCAGAATCGAAACGGTCAACTCATCCGATGAGAGCCCCATCATTTCAGCGAGTTTCTCGAGAATCGCCTCCCGAGACTGCTCCAGTATTCTGATGGTAAGGACGAGGTTCTCTTTCTCCTTATTGGTTTGGATGAGATCCTCTATGGAACAATCGACGACGATCTTTCTCTCTTTTTGGAGGAGTGAGAGGAGGGATTGGTAGGTGTCACACTCTCTGCGCAAAAGGTCGCACAAATCGGTCAGTATCGATTCCAAGTTATTCACCCATTCCCCGTAAACGGTGGCCTAGACAAACTCATCAATCCCCTCTTTGATCATCTTCTTGGCGACCTCCTTACCTTTCACCTCGTAGGTCCCGTCTTCGATCGCCTTCTTGAGGGCCGCCACCTTTTCCTTTCGTATCTCAGGGACTTTCTCCAGTAGCGCCTTGATTTTTGAGATCTCTTTATCTCTCGCCTCTTTTGAGATCTCGACTTTGTCAACCTTGGCGGGATGCTTTTCAGCCTTCTTTGCCCGATCGATCTTTTCTTGCTGTCGGGTCTTTTTCAGATAGGCTTCAATAATATGCGGCTTATCTCCGGATATTTTCATTGCATGGTCTCCTTACCCCTAAAAATAGCATCATCTCTATCACACCTATCGGCACGGGACAATAAAAACTTTAACCAATTGCCAGTTTAGAGCGGCTTGGTCTTCAGCTGATCAAAGAGCAAATCTCCCAGACCGATGCCTCGTCCGTGGGCGATAAAATGAGCGACCTCGAGGTCACCCATCGATGCGTAAATATCATTCGCCATTCGGGCCTCCTCTGATTTGGGGAGGCTCTGTCGCATGGTCTTCAGGAGCGTATAGACGAAGATGGATTCGAAGTCCTTACACGCCTTCCTCAACGCCAGGAGGTCGGCCCGTTGATCCTTCCCGTCTCCAGCTTTCACACGGGAAACCAGAGGTTGCTGCTCGATGATTTCTGGGCTGATGTTGAAGGTGTCCATGTGTCCCGAATAGCGCCTCTTACATAATCCTCAGTTCTGCCTCCAGGGCCCCCGCTTCCTTCAGGGCCTGAAGAATGGCGATAAGATCCCTTGGGGAGACACCGATCGCGTTGAGCGCTTTGACGATCTCCTGAATACTCACGCCTCGCGGCATGAGAAACACCGAACTCCTCTCTTCCCTCACCGTCAGCTCTGTATCAGGCGTGACAACAGTCTCGCCTTCAGAGAATGGAAGGGGCTGTGAGACCTGAGGTGTTTCCTTGATGACGATGCTGAGATTGCCGTGAGAGATACCGACTGCAGAGATCCGTACGTCCTCCCCAATCACGACGGTCCCGGTTCTCTCGTCAAATACCACGGTAGCCACCCGGTCGGGAGTCACGTCTAACTTCTCGATGGATGCGACGAGCTCAACGACGTCCCCCGGAAATTCCGGCGGTATCTGCACGCTCACCGTCCCCCCATCGAGAGGTGTCGCAAATTCTCCCCCCAGAGAGGCATTGACCGACTGTGCCAGTCGAAGGGCCGTTGTAAAATCGGGCCGGCGGAGGTTTACACGAATCTCTCTCTTTTTTCGAAATTCGAGAGGTACCTCGCGTTCGATTAAAGCCCCATTGACAATCCGGCCGACCGTTGGATGGTTCTTCTGGACCTTGGCTCCTTCCCCCGAAGTCGTAAAGCCACCGCCAAGTGAAACCGGCCCCTGGGCGACAGCATAGACGAGCCCATCCGGCCCCTTCAAAGGGGTCAAGACCAGGGTTCCCCCTTGGAGGCTTTCAGCGTCTCCGATGGATGAGACCAATGCATCGATGCGAGTCCCTGCCCTCGCAAAGGGGGGTAAGTCCCCTGTCACCATGACGGAAGCCACGTTCTCGACTTTGACCTTGGACCTGTCCACTTGGACCCCCATCCGCTCCAACATGCTCACGAGGCTCTGAATCGTAAACTCTGTCCCGGTCTTGTCTCCTGTCCCGTTGAGGCCGATCACGAGGCCGTAGCCCACCAGCTGGTTGGATCTGACCCCCTCGATTTCAGCGATATCCTTTATTCGCACGGCCTGAACCGGCGGTATCAGGATCAAAATACCAAAAAGAACAAGAATGGTGGTTTTCAAAAGCCTCATCGGGTCCTCACGTCTCAGCGTCTCACCGTTCTTCTCTTTTCCTTTCCAACCTTCTCTATTTGATGCAAATCAAAAGCCAAGCCTACCCTTTAAAAGGGCCAATACCTGTTGAGGAGTCTCGTGAACCATCCAGGGTACTGGAGATCATCCACGACCCCTCTTCCCGAATACGCAATGCGGGCATCAGAGATAAAGGTGGACAAGACCACATTGTCCGGGGATATGTCCTCGGGACGGACGATCCCGCTTATGACGATGTACTGCGTCTCATGGTTGACCACCACTTCCCGCCTTCCTTCGATGACAAAATTGCCATTCGGGAGTTCTTCAATAATCTTCGCCGTAATACTGGCCGTGAGACTGCCGCTTCGAACTGTCTTGCCAGAACCGCTGAATTCATTTGCCAGGTTTGCATCAAACATTTCTGCAGAACTGAAGTTCTTAAATTTCTTCATCAGCTGCTCTTCATACCCCAGAAACGTTGTCACACCGCCTTTTAGAGACGAATCCCTGCTCGTTTCGGTCGAGGCGTTCTCCGTGGCACTCGACGATTCAACAATGCTGATGGTTACGATATCTCCCACCTTCCGTGCTTTGATATCGGAAAAGAGCGAGGCCATTCTCGTATGATTTCGCCAGAGCGAACCTTCCGAAGCCTGCTCCTGCGGTGCAGAGGAACCAATCTCAGGCCTCACCACCTCAACGGGTCCTTTCACCTTTTTGGTGTGGGCCCCACATCCGAGCAGTACGAGTCCTCCACAGAGCATCGAAATCCAGATAACTCTCTTTTTCATGCGTCGTCCCTCGTTAGTTACAGTCCCCAGCTACCGGGAATCGGCCGCCAGCGCTGCTGACCTCCTCTGATCTCTGTTCCCGGGTCCCTGGGAACTGCAAACGGGTTCTAGTACCTGATGCGAACAAGCTGTCGACTCACCACCTGGCCGTAAACTTTTCTCTTCGAATCCAAATTTGTCACACGAACTACGTCACCGACTCCTCCCCGCTCTTCGACCCGGCCGAGGGCGGTGATTTTCAGCCTCGGCGTCTCAATCAACAGACTGACAACATCCCCCCGTTTAACCACCGGGGGCCGATCCACCATAGACCTTCTGACAACTGCTCCAACGGCGAGGGTCCTCTTGAGTCTTTTCCCAACAACTTCATTGACGTCAGTGATCGCACCGGGTGGAATCTTGGCAAGATCCCTTTTTTCTAAACCAATGTCATTCGGTGAGATAATCTGGTTTTTCGCCATGGGCCTTTTGATCACGGCCACAGGATGCAGGACTTCAAGATAAACGCTCGCCCAGATTCTCTTCCGGCCCGTCTTCCCCTCATTGAAGACGATCTGGACTGGGGTGTGGCCGAGAAACCGCGTATTCGGTGGAACCCGGATGGATAGATCATACTGCGGAGCCGACAAGAAGACACTCCCCGGAATTCGTACTTCTCGGATCCGAACTTCGGCCGTCTTCCATGGGACGTTCCTCTCAAAATACTGGACAATGGCCCGACGGATCTCATCCTTCGGGACCTCGACCGCCTTTGCGGTATTCGCCTCAACGATCGATTGGAGAAAAACAAAGAGGAACATGGAGGCCCAGCCCATCAGAACGACGGCGGAAGCAAACCTCTTAACCCGGATATGCCGATGATCCTTCCTCATGGTTCCATCCTAACTTAACGCCTCAGGTTGTTCGCCATCTGGAGCATGTCGTCCGCCGTTTGGATCGCCTTGCTATTGATCTCGTAGGCCCTCTGTCCAACGATCATGTTGACCATTTCCTCGACGACGCTGACATTCGACATTTCAAGATATCCCTGGGCAATCGTTCCCATGCCGCTTGTCCCGGGTGTCCCCGTGATGGGCGGCCCCGAGGCGTCTGACTCGAGATAGAGGTTTTTCCCCTGTGAAATGAGCCCAGCGGGATTCACAAATGTCGCCAGTTCTATCGTTCCCACTTGGGTCGGAGAGGACTGGCCCGCCTGGAGGACTGAAACCGTCCCGTCCACTTCGATTGAGACCTTCACCGCGTCTTCGGGGATCGTAAGGGCAGGACTCATCGGATACCCATCGCTCGTGACGATTCGTCCCTCACTGTCTTTTTTGAACGCGCCAGCCCGAGTGTAGGCGATCTCCCCATCAGG
The DNA here is from genome assembly GCA_964347335.1 of uncultured Thermodesulfobacteriota bacterium. GTDB lineage: Bacteria > Desulfobacterota > BSN033 > WVXP01 > WVXP01 > WVXP01. Next base: position 10,770 of record CAYFYO010000057.1, on the reverse strand, counting down.
CATGGTGACCTGAAAAAAACCCGCTCCCTCGATGGCGAGGTCCGACTCACTGCCCGTCTGCTGATAGTCCCCCTGGACGAAGACTTTCTGAATGGCTACTGGACGAACACCCTGGCCCAGCTGAATACCCGTTGGGATGATGCCACCGCCACCGGCCACTGTCCCCGGGAGCCTGAGGGTCTGGTACATGAGATCTTGAAAATCAATCCGGCTCCTCTTGAACCCAACCGTGTTCGCATTGGCCAGGTTGTTTGCACAGACATCAATGTTCATCTGCTGGGCATGCATGCCGCTCGCGGCAATCCAAAGGCTTCTCTGCATGACAAACGATCCTCCTAACTCGCGAAATTAACAACGACCGCTCAAATCCCAAAACAAGGCCTTACCCGGAGTGCTCATCGTAACCGTCCGACTTCGTCGACCACCTTTTTTCGGGTGTCATCAAAGGATCGAATCACCTTTTGCTGGACCTCGTAGGTCCGAATCGCATCGATCATATGAACCATTTCTCTGATTGGGTTCACATTCGAGCTCTCCAAATAGCCCTGCCTCACTTCCACCTGATCAGACCGTGTCGCCTGAGAGGATCTCCCCACCCAGGCGAACATCCCGTCTTCCTCCCTGACCAGGTTTTCGTTGCCGGGAAAAGTCACAACGCGGACCTGCCCTCGTTGGGTTCCATCGACAGATATGTTGCCCTCTCCGTCGATTTCGATTTCCCCTTCCGTGAGGACGAGGCTTCCGCCCTCTCCCATGACTGGATGGTCTCCCCGGGTCACAAGGGCTCCGTCCTCTGCGACAGCAAAATCGCCTTTCCTCGTATAGCGAAGACCTCTCGGCGTCTGAATCTCGAAAAAACCTTCACCGGTTATGGCAAGGTCTAATGGATTTTGGGTCTTGGTCAGAGGACCCTGGGAAAAATCGATGGCCTGCCCCGTCAAGGCGGGAAAATAAGGGGGCCATGCAGGCCACGGCTGTCCTCGGTCAAGCCCTCCCGCCGCGGCATGATAAGTCTGGAATACCGGCGCGTCTCCTTTATAGCCCGGCGTATTGGCATTCGCGATATTATTGGCAATGATTTCAAGGCGTTTCTGCTGGGTCAGAAACCCTGATGTCGCGACGTAGACTCCGTGATCCAATGTGAACCCTCCATGAGTTGCCTGCCTTGGTCATACTCAAGACACGTGCCAAAGCATGACTTCTCGACACCTCATGGCTAAGTCATTGACATTTCATCATATTTCTTTCAAAATCGTCTGGTCTTCTGGGTTTCCTCTCCCCTTTGATCGTGGAAGAAATTGCCTATCTTGACGACAGAAGCCAGGAGTCAAAAGTCAGCTGCCAGCACTCGGAATGAGATTTCTGTGCTTATCCCAATTCGTGCAAGCGCATGAAGTCAGTTTCCATCTCTCACAGAGCACACGAAGATCTCTGAGTTTCGACCTGAATCGCTGAGCGGGCGATTCAGGTCAGGCGCGTCAACGCTTCGCATGGATCAACTGATTCGGTACCCCCACGCGATTCGTTGTAAAATCTGTATTGCATGGCCTCGAAGGGGCTCGCTGGCTGGCCTGGTTTTTCCTCTCAAAAAATCAGGCCAGAGTACAAAATCATCTCTTGTGGACTCTGTGGGCTCGAGCGACCCTGAGCAGGGCCGAAGGGCCTGCCCTGAGTAAAGTCGAAGGGGAGCGGGCGAGAGTGCGTAGTCGGGCATTGTCCTGAAGAGCCAATTTGAACACATCGAATGTGTCCGTATTCGTAATGTAAACCATGACCCGCTTTCTCAGGAAACTCCGGCGGAAATTCTCCTTGAAAAGAAGCGGGACAGCGCTTCGATTGAGATCTTCTCGGGCAGGCGAGTTTTCTTATTCTATTCCGGCCTCTGACTCCTGACTCCCGACCTCGGCTTCCGCTTTCCACCGATTATGAACCTTGTAGATAAAGGCGAGAAGTTCGGCGACGACCTTGTAGGCTTCTGGGGGAATCTCCTGATCCACCTTGAGGTGCGAAAGCAGGGCAACAAGGACCGTGTCTTCCCGGATGGGAACACCGGATTTTCGGGCCAATTCGACGATTTTTTCCGCCACCCGACCTTTGCCCTTCGCAACGAGACGTGGCGCATGATCATCACGGGGCTGGTACTCAAGGGCCAACGCTTCGAAGGTTTTTTCCTTTCTGGTTTTTCGCATGGTTAGACCCGGATATTTAAGCCTTCCACTTCGTCCATGACGAGCAGTGGGCGAAAGAGATCTCCTACGGTGACGAACTTCTCCAAGAGAACGCATTCAATTCCAACAACGGTCAATCCATGCCTCTCGAGGCCCTGTTTCAACTCTTCTTCCATCGATCGAAGGAGGACCAAAACCGCTTCCCGGTCCACGCCGATAGTCGTGCCGACACCCTTCCGAGAGATATGCGTGTCAATCTGGAAGCGCCCAAAACCTCCGAGATCGAGCAAAAGAAGAACCCGCAGCCCTGCCTTGTCTCCGCACTTCTTTTGAGGAGGACCAACAAAAAGGTCTGCCGTCCAGAGCTTATCTCCGAGCCGTAGGGGAATCTGGAAGATAAAGCCGAGACCCTGCTCCTGGGCTAACCAATTCGCCGTTTGAAAAAGCTCAATCCGGCCGATGAGGGACTCCAAAATCCTGGTAGCCCTATCGAACACAAAACCCTCCCCTTTCCCCCGGCCTTCCATTTCCGCAAGAAGCCTCAGGGCAATTCCCTTCAGGTCGACCTCGATCTCTTGGAAGCTGTCTCTCCCCCCATCCTCGACCCACTGACGAAGCTTTCGCTCGAAGAAGATCCCGCTATTGACCAAGGCCTCCCACACCGGGTGCGCATGAATCGGGTTTGCTTCTCCCAGGGCGAAAGCGGTGAGCCACCGGGTCAATGGTCTGACCCAATCGCTTTCGCCGATTCCTTGGGTCTTGAGAAAGGCGATGAGCGGATGGTCCTCCGTGGCTGGCATCAACTGGGCTGCAAGAGATCTGAACCGAAGAAAGACGTGCGATTTGTCGGCCAACGAGTCGTCAACGATTTTCAAAACCAAGGGTGGGCCCTTCGCCTGGACTTCTCCCTTGATCTCGGCCCCCTCCGGCATGGGAACATTAGCCTTGGCGACCAATTCGACCCCTTGAAAATCCATCAACACATGGGAATCATTGAGAACCTTGGAGACCCGCCCGACCAACAAATCCCCGACATCCAGGCGCTTCAGGAGTGCGACCGCATCGGGACCGGCCATGACGAGCCCAGGACCTGATCTGGCAGCAGTGGTCTTCCCGCCAAATGACGGGCCAATCGGGTGGACAAAGCGCATGAGACATTATCGTTTGAGGCCAAGAACGACCTCGATTTCCCCTTTTGGCAACCGAACACGTTTCGCGATCTCTTCGATTTTCAGTCCCAGGTCAGCCAACCGCGAGGCCTCAGCGTATGCATCGGTCCCCTCGGCACCACCTTTTTCTGAAAGAATTTGCTCGGTTTTCTGAACGGCCTTTTTTAGCCTTCCCTCTTTTGTATCCATTTCCTCAAGCAACTCAGCTGTCCGGCGGTGACGTTGGTTGAGGGCACTGATGAGCTCTCTCGATGCTCGATCCGATTCCTCGATGAGTGTCGACAGAGAATTGATCAGGCTTTTAAGTTCGTCCGTCTCAACCGAATTCCGCTTCTGCCTCCGATCCTGAAAAAGATAGACCAAAATCAGACCACAAACGGCGAGATCGGCTAAGATGAGGACGATCAGTGAAACACCTCCAAGCATTGTGTCACCTATCAAGGGAAGTTCTTTTCACTCAGGCGATTCTCAGATGATATGCGAATAACCTGCAGTTCCCTTTCCTAAACGAATATGTCGACCAAACGCTCAGAATCGTCCGAGTGAGTTTCCGGTTCTTCGGGAGAACCCTTTCGAGGGCCGGGTCTTTTCGATTTCTTCCGACGCCTCCGTTCATTTCGCTGCTCTCGGGCTCTGATTTCGGGCTGTTCCGGTTTTTCAGTGTCTCTCACATCGCGCCGCTTCCGCTCCTCTTCCTCCTGCAGTTGAAGGGCAAATTGTTTCTGCTGTAAATCCGGGTGCCGCTGTTGGACTTCCTGGACCTTCTCGGTTGCGACGCTTTGGTTGATCACGATTTGATTGTCTAAAGGGCCGACCATCTTACCGCCTCCTGGCCGTAGCCACCCAATTACTTCTCAAAATAGGCTCTTATCTTCTTTTCGATCATCTCGATGTTGAAAGGTTTTGTGATGAAATCAGAGGCCCCGGCCTTAACGATTTCATCCCAGGAATATTCGGGTTTGTATCCGCTAATCAGCATCACACCGAGATGGGGATATTTCGATTTCACCTGCTTCGTCATCTCAATTCCATCCATGACCGGCATTTTGATATCAGAGATGACCAGAGAGACCTCTTGCTTTTCTAGGAGGTCCAGTGCCTCTCTCCCGTTTTTGGCAACGATCGATTGATAACCAAGAAGCCGAAAAAAATCGGCCAGCGTTTCCCTGACACTCTCCTCGTCATCCACAATAAGAATCTTCTTTTGACCCATTCTATCCTGTTCCCTGTTTCTCTAGAGACACCATTTGCACGCCGGAATTCAGGATCTATTGGCGCAACGGGATCTGTACCGTGAATGCTGTGGCTCCAGGCCGACTTTTCACCTTGATTTCAGCACCGTACTTGCTCATCAGATGCCTGCTGTTGAAGAGCCCAATGCCAATGCCAGAAGGGCTTCCCCCATGGGGTGCCGGCGCTTTGGTGGTGTAGGAGAAATCAAAGATCTTTTCGATGTCCTTTTTTGGGATGCCGCAACCCGTATCGTGGACATCCACGTAAACGTAGTTCTCATCATGTCTCGTACAGACCCTCAGTCTCTTGACTTCACTTCCGTGCATGGCATGGACGGCATTTTCGATGAGATTGACAAAAGTCTGGCTGAAATCCCCGTAGGATCCTTCGATTTCAGGAAGACCGGTATCAAATTCACACTCCTTGGCGACTTTGTGTTTAAATTCCAAGTTTCCTTCCATGAAATTCAGCTCTTCTTTCAGGATACGGTTCATGTTGAGCCGCTCAACCTCACGGGCATGAGTCGTCTGGCACCTTTCCATCAGGGTTCCGATGATCTGGGCCATCCTGGCGCCTTGCTGGGCGATATTCTCTGCATATTGAGTCACCTTCTCGTTCCCATTACTGCATAGCTTGATCAGATCAGCTGTGGAGAGGATGACCGAAAGGGGAGTTCGCAAGTTATGCCCAATTCCGGCAGTCAGCTGGCCGATGACCTTCATCTTCTCGGCCTGAATCAACTGATCCTGGATTTTTATCAGCTTCTCGTTGGCTTCCTGGAGGCTTCGCGTCCTCTGGAGGATCTTTTCTTCCAGGTTTTCGTTCATTCTGATCAGTTGATGGAGGAGTTTCACGTTTTCTAAGCTAATGGCCGCCTGGCCGGAGATGAGATGACCCGCCGGAATCTGGTCACGCCGGAAGGCGTTTCTCTCAGAATGGGCCAAACTGATCACACCGATTTCGAAATCCCTCGAAATGAGAGGCAGAACCATCAGCGAAGCGGAGGGGAATCTAGGGTCCAAAAAGGATGGAGAGGCCTTGGACGTATCACCGATGATCAGGAGTTTCTTCTTGTCCAATACCCACGCGATCATCTGGTCCGTCGGACGAAATGGGTCTTTCCCTTTCGGGAAATCGGCTGGCGAGAAAACCTCCACCATGGGAACCCGTTTCAGAGGCTCGAAGAGGATCAGCGCGCCTGCCTCGGCCCCCATCCCATCGAGCGCTGCGTTCAGGATCATCTTGCAGACGTTTTCGATCTCCAGGGAATGAGCTAATGCATCCCCGATTTGCCGGATGGTCGAGAGTTCCCGGACCTTCTCCTCGAACTGCCGACCCATCGTCGAAACGGCTTCTGCATAGAAGCTCAGATGCTGTATCGTTTCATGGGTTTTCTTTTTCAATCCCTTCACCGTCGCTCCCTCCGGGTGAGGAGGACATGACCGAGAAAAACCCCTCAATCTCACCCCGCTCATGGCTCAGGCGATCGGTCAAAGCGGTGAGGTTTTCCTCCGTGAATCGAGTCAAACTCAGTGCTTCTTCCTGAAGTGGTGTGCGGTGAGTGTTCTCAACCACGCCGAGGCCGGCTTCGTTCGCACAGAAGTCTGCAAGGTGAATAGCAGCAACAAGCATCCTCTTGGAATCCTGACTTTCGGTGACCTTGTGATGGAAGCGAATCCCGTCCAGAAGGGATTGGGGAAATTTCCATCGCTCACCGACCCATGCGCCCACATCACCATGGTCAAATCCCCATGCCTCTCTTTCCAGTTGATCTATGGCTCCCTTTTGCTGAATCGCCTTCCGAAGAACCCGGCTATATTCGTCGTGCATGACATGGTCCATGACCACCTTCCCGATGTCATGAAGGAGTCCCCCCAGAAAAGCCTCTTCGATGTCCAATTCCTTCAGCTCCGCGCCGAGGGCCATAGCACATCTGGAGCTGGCAATGGAGTGGAGCCAGTATGCCGTTCGGTCAAAGGATACATGCTTCCCTGCCGAAAAAAAGGTGTCAAAGATAAAACTCCCCAGAGACAGGCCCTTAACGGTTTGAAACCCGAGGATCACGATGGCCCGATGAAGCGTGTTAATCGACCCTGGGAATCCATAATAGGCGGAATTAGCGATCTTCAGAACCTTCGCCGAAATAGACTGATCGAGGGAAATCACCTTTTCAAGATCCATGGCCGAAGATTTTCCGTCTCCCAGCACCTGTAAGATCCGGGTGATAATCACAGGAAGCGTGGGTATTTCCTCGACCCGCCGAATGACTCTCTCAGCCTCCCGTCGGTCCATTTCCTCTCCTCCGCAAATCAGTTCGTCGGCGTCAGGGATCAGCCGCCGGGTAAACTGTTGCATAGGCATTTCCTGACCCCCGCCCCGTGGTTCACATCAAGCGTCACGATTTACCCGCTCTCATCTATCCTTTTCGGCAGAAACTTGTGTTTTCATTAGCCGACGCGTCCGAAGGCACCCCCGATGATAGGTCTAAGCAAATGTTCTGCCATTTTTCCCCGTTTAGGACGCTAAAATCGGTCGTTTTTTGCATAAAAAGCGCTGAAATGTCGTCAATCTGTTGGCAAAGCCGCGGTCTTTTTGACGGAGAAAGGCTCTTCCGGGCTTGATCCATTTTTGTTCCGACCTCTGGCCCCTGATTGCTGAAAGTCTCCTCGTAGGCATCCTCTCGACCTTGATGATGCGCTTGATGACGTCCCGAGGGACGCACATCCTTTAAAGATACCGGCATAATAATTGCTTGATTATGTGTGTCCACGATGGGGTTCTGAATGTCAAAAAAAGACCAAAAAGCAGCCGCGCCGAGGCGTAAGAAATCAGAGAAGGTCCTGGCTTCTCCTGATCCCGAAGATAAAAAGGCTCCGACCAAAGAGGAGAAACTCTCTCCTCCTTCAGGCGAGACCGTCCAGAAGCCAGAGGATAATCCTCAGCATTCGGGTTCGGTCCTCCCAGAGCAGCGAGCAGCGGGAAAAGTCGATTTGGATTTAGAAGGGTTGGAAGAGCTAACCGCGGCCACCCGAAAAGCATCACCCCACTCGGAATCCTCAAAGCGACCAGAAGAGAAAGTCGAATTAGACCTCGAGGGACTCGCAAAGAAAGCCTCTCCCACTCAACCCGAAGTCCAGCCTCGCATTTCTCCAGAAAAGCCAGAAACGGGAATCGAGCTGAACAGGGAAAAACCCGAAGTGGAAGCCCCCGCCGATCGACCGGAACCTCCCCCTCGAGTCCTCTTCAAAGATCGAAAATGGTCACTGATGATCACCGGCCCACTTCTCATCGCCCTGCTGCTCGGAGCTTCCTGGTTCATCTATAAGCCCACCAAGACTCTGAAAAAAAAGCCCGAAGCGGCGGGCGACGCTGTTCCACCGATACCGCCTCAAGAGGTTTCTCAACCAGCCCTACCGACAGAGTCCTATCATTTCTACCGCCTCTCGCCCTTTCTCGTGCCCATTCCTATGGAACGAGGTGGTCGAGAGAGGTTCCTGAAAGTGACCGCACACCTCGCCTTTAAAGGGGATGTCCCCTCTGATGAAATCGCCAAAAAGCTTCTCATGATCCGGAGCGACATCACGGAAGTGCTTCTCAGGAAAACCCTTTCGGACTTTCGATTCCCAGAAGGGAAAACAGAGCTGAAAAGGGAGATAAAAGACCTGCTGAACGCGAGTTTGACCACGGGGACTGTCCAGACCGTCTACTTCGAGGAATTCGTGGTGCTCTGATCCGCTTCTTATGGCAGGCTGACGATCCTTCCTCCGAGAGAAACCCGAGGGATCAGTGATCTCGGAGACTTCTCAATTTGGCCCGGAGTCGAAGTATGGCCTTCGTATGAATCTGGGAAACCCTGGATTCAGTCAAGTTCAAGACCCTTCCGATTTCCTTCATGGTAAGCTCATCATAGTAGTAGAGGGAGATAACAGTCTTCTCTTTTTCGGGTAATCTCTCAATGGCCCGTCCGATCGCCTCATACACCTCCTGGGATTCTAGCGCGGCCGCAGGATCGTCCTCTTCATTGGCGATACAATCCAGGAGGCTTCTTTCCTCTCCCTCCTCCCTTCCAACGTCATAAAGGCTCACGAGAGAGACAGCACTGGCCTGAGCCAGGATTTCATAGAATCCGTCGAGATCGATATGGAGGGCCTCCGCCACTTCTTCGTCAGTTGCCGCCCGCCCGAGCTGTCGTTCGAGCTCAGCGAATGCACTCTCCAGCCGATTGACCTTTTGCCGAATGGACCTCGGGAACCAATCGAGGATTCTGAGCTCATCCAAGATGGCCCCTCTAATGCGGAACTCTGCATAAGTCTTGAAACTCGTTCCCCTCATGGGATCATACTTTTCGATGGCATCGATGAGGCCGATAACCCCAGCATTGACGAGGTCTTCCGTGTCGACATGCGGCGGGAGCCTCATGGCAATCCGATTGACGATGAGCTTGATTAATGGAGCGAATTTCAGAATCAGCTCTTCCTTATCCCGGTCATCGACTTTCCGGTATTCCTTGAAAAGGTGCTCTACGGGGAGCTTGGTCTCCATTGACGGCCTCTGTCATGACCGCAGAAGGATACCCTCATGATGCTGTTCTATCGGTTTCTCCATGAGAGACTGCCAGAACAGGTTGAGGTTCCCTCTCGGTGTCGAGGAAACAGAAAGGTTTGCGATCTTTTCAGCCAGGGCGAGAAAACTACGACTCGCTAGACAATCGGGGAAAAGCTCGCTTACAGCCCGCTGCTGTTTCACAGCCTTCTGGATATGAACATCGATGGGAACGAACCCCAGGTACCGGATCGAGAGATTCAGGAAACGTTCTGTCACCGTGCTTAACTGACGATAGACCTCCAAACCCTCAGACTCGCTGCGAACGAAGTTAACCAGCAGATGGAAGTACTTCTCCGCGTATCGGGTGCTCAGAACCTTGATGATGGCATAAGCGTCGGTGATGGACGTCGGTTCGGGCGACGCAACAACAACGATCTCATGGGCCATTGTATTGAAAAACATGACGTTCGAGGATATCCCGGCAGCCGTGTCAATGAGAAGCACATCGGTGGATTCGTTCAGAGACTCAAACTGGCTCAGCAACGCCATCCTCTGCTGGGACGTGAGTTCGGTCAGTTCCTGAACCCCAGAACTCGCTGGCAGAATCTTCATCCCTCCAGGTCCCTCGATGATAATTTCTTCAAGTGTTCTTTCGCCCCTGAGCATATGTTGGATCGTGTATTTGGGTATCAGTCCCAGAAGAACGTCCAAATTGGCGAGACCCACATCAGCGTCCAGGATGAGCACTCGCCGTTTCAACCGACAGAGAGAATAAGCCAGGTTCGCCACCACATTGGTTTTCCCAACCCCGCCCTTTCCGCTCGTCACAGCAATGACCTGAACCGGATGGACCGATTTATCAGCGGCAGAACCATCTTCCTGTTCGCGCGTGTCCTCCTCTTCGAGCATCACCTTCCTCAAGGTTTTGGCTTGATCCATGTTCAGCCTCCTCAGTCGGTTCGATGACGAACCGCCATCCCTACTTTGTCGGTCGAAACCGCTGCCTCCCTCTTTTTCAAAGGACTCATCGAAAAAATCAGGTAGGCGATGATTTTGGGTGTCGCCTCACGGATATCTTCTGGCACCCTCTGCCCAATCGTGAAGTAAGAGATCGGCATTTCTGTTAAAAAAGCCATATTGAGAATCGTCCCAAATGTGGTCGCTTCGTCGAGTTTGGTAAAAAGTAACCTGTCCAAGCCGAGACAGCTGAACCTCTCCACAGTCTCCTCCAGGTTTCGTTCCCGAACATTGCAGCTCAGAACGAGGTGCTTGGTCACCGGGAAACCATCGAAAAAACGTTTCATCTCCAGGATCCGAAACCGGTCTCTCTGGCTTCGACCGGCAGTATCGATGAGGATAAGATCAGCGTCTTGCCGAAGCCGAAGCGCCCTCTCCATCTCCCGAAAATTCTCAACAACATCCACGGTGAGGCCCATGATTTTCCCGTAGATCTTCAGCTGTTCTGGGGCGGCAATTCTATATGAATCGATCGTTAAGATGGCCACCCGCCTGCGGGCCTTCAAGGCAAAGTATGCCGCCAACTTGGCCAGCGTTGTTGTCTTCCCCACCCCCGTCGGACCAACCAGGGCAATCACCTCTCTTTTCCGAGCCTCCCTCAGGGCGATCGGCTCTGGTCGCGGAAAGCGTTGCATCAC
>CAYFYO010000056.1:0-25251 GCA_964347335.1 uncultured Thermodesulfobacteriota bacterium | reverse complement strand
TCGTCTCGATGGCTCCCATCGGCGTTGTCCCCGCCCTCATATCAAACACCGCTGGAGAACCTCCCCAGATCAGGGGAGCGCCGGGATTCGCCACCTGCCCAATGACAACACCGGAGAGGCATTCAGCCGTGTGTTGAACGATCGCTCCGAGAAGTGTGACGGGTGCTGTCGCCCCGGCAAGCGGCATGGAAACGAATTCAGAAGGCACGCCCCTTCTCGCACAGTCGATCACGCTCTGGGCCGTGAGATCGTCCCACTTGAGGGGTGGAGATGGACAGGCATCAAATATTGCCAACGGTCTCTCCCTGAGGGCCTTGCTCCCCCCTCTGACCGTCTCGAGGAGTCCCAGCATGAAGGGGAGACTCGCTTTTCTGAAAATCCCTGTCACGACCGGCTTATGACAATGGCGGAGCGCAAGATAGAGCCGGTAACTGTCGAAGATCTCCTTGGGAACGTCCGAACAGACCATGGCTGTGCTCTGGGCCCTGATGTGCTCCATATGGGAGGTGACCCGAGCAAAGTTGACAAAATCCTGGGTTAAGGGTTTTCTCACCACCGAAGTCTCATAATCGAGAAACTGGAGGACGGAAGAGCCAGGGTCAAAATAGACGTTCTCTCTTTCAAGCACGAGAGCGGTCTCACCCTCTCGATCGTAGACCTGGATCGAGGACGGAGTGGTCTTCAGACACTCCTCCACGAGGCTTCTCGGAATATGGAGACGCTGCTCGGCCCGGCACCCCCGCTCTCCAAGTAAACGTTTTGCTTCGTTATTGGCCACATAGACGCCCAGGGTCTCCAGAATCTCCAGCGCCTCATCGATCACTTTTTCAATCATTTCTGTGGACAACATGGCGATGGTCGGCCTGATCTTTTCCAGCATGACTGCCTCCCCTTTTACTGAGGTTTTACAGAATTCCAACCCCGGATTTGATCAAACCCTGGATCGATCGCCCTGTCAACCTAGGGGTTGGTTCGTCCAATCATCAATAAACCACAGGTGATAGATCCGAGCCCGAGCAGGGTTGAGAGGGAAAACCTTTCTCCAAATATCAGAAAGCTGAGCAGCGTTGCCATGAGAGGGATGGAGAATACGAAAAGTGAGAGTGTAGAGGCCTCGTAGAATTTGAGCAGGTGAGTCCAGATCAGAAATGGCAGGAGGGATGAGAAAACGGCAAGATACACAATAGCCATCCATCCATTCCAGGAGAGATGAAGAATTTCTCGACCCTCAAGAAACACCGAAAGCCCCAGCAGAAAGAGTGCGCCGGCAAGCATCTGACCGGCTGTCAGAACTCTCGTGTCATAGCCGGGGCTGATCCGACGACCAAAATTGTTGGCGGCGGAGAAACACAGCGCCGTGAACAACGCGAGCAGGTTCCCCACCGGATCGGTCTGGCCCCCGCCAAGTCGTGGAGATAAAACGAAAGAGAGTCCCACAAATCCGAGGACGAGACTGAAAATCTTCGGCCTGGTGATCGTCTCTTGAAGAAAGATTCTGGCAATGATCAGGGTATAGAAAGGATGGGTATTCGTGATAATGGAGGCCCTTCCGGACCCGATCCGGGTCATGGACACAGTCAGGAATCCAAAAGCCCCTGCGGTCGCAAATAGCCCGTAAACCAGAATCGGCCAAATTCTCACTTGTCCAAAGGTACTTCGCCCGTCACCGAGCAATCCCATCACGAGGATGAGAATCAAAGCGGCGAAAAGGTAACGGACCCCGGTCAGGGTCAAGGGAGGAACTTCTTCCAACCCCCACCTTGTGACGATGTAGTTTGTCGCCCAGAGGAAACAGGCCAGAAGAGACCAGAAGAAGAGTTGAGGTTTGCCTTTCCAAACAGAGCCGGGAGAAACCACCCAATTCAACCCCACCGCGAATCGAAGAGACCTACAGTTCCTGGAGCGCCTGAAATTAACACCTCGACCTCTCCGGGTCAAGCCTCAAGACCGCCAGATCTGAATGCCTTTTGACTCGCCGAAAAATCCCACGCAATCTGAATTCTGTTTCGCTTCAAACAAGACTGCGTCAAAAGCGCCCTTTCGGCTCAAGGAGGGAAATAGAGCGGACTTATGGGCAGATGCTTCAGACCGAATCGGTTTATTGATTCAGCCTCTTCTGAGCAAGGAGGGAGGCTTCCCAGATGGCTTCGTACCCCGTACAACGACAGAGGTGCTTTGAAAGCGCCTCCCGAATCACCGCTTTGGATGCATTCGGGCGCTCTTTAAAGAGGGCATAAAGTCTCATAATAAACCCTGCCGTGCAGAAACCGCACTGGACGGCGCCTGCTTCCAGAAAAGACTTCTGAATTGGGTGAAGATTTCCATCACCGCCAGCGAGACCCTCGATGGTGAGCACCTCAATACCCTGAAGCTTGTCCTTCCCTCTCAACGTGCAGGCGTTAGCCGCCTTCCCATTCACAACAACCGTGCAGCTCCCGCACGCACCGTATCCGCATCCTTCCTTGACTCCGGTCAGATCGAGGGAGTCCCTGAGAATTTCAAGGAGGGTCTCCTTTCCCGTACAGGCCACATGGTGTCTAACACCATTTACAGTGAGCGTGATGGTTTCATTCATTCGGTCATCACCTCAAGGATGTCACCCGGTGTGACCGGAATACGGAAAAAATCATGACCGGTGGCGTCGAAGATGGCGTTGAGAATCGTCGGTGAGACAGCCACCATGGGGTGTTCCGCAATACACCTCGCTCCATAGGGCCCCCGGATTTCCGGGGTTTCGACGCACATCACGACCTGCTTCTTGGGGATGTCTTTGATTCTCGGCATCTTGTACTTCATCCAGGTCGCATTGGCCATCTTACCATCCTCCGAGAATTCGACTTTTTCCTTGAGCGTCTGGCCAATCCCCATCACGACTCCCCCGACAATCTGCCCTCTGATCATCTGGGGGCTGATGACCCTTCCCACGTCAAAGGATGAGACGAACTTGTCGATAATTACCTCCCCGGTTTTCTTATCAATCTTCAGCTCACAGCCCTGGCATCCAAAGGTCCAGGTTCCTCCAGCAGTGCCCATACCAAACTTTGGGTCAGGCTCGACATATCCCGGAAGCCTATCTCCCGCAGTCGCTTCAGCAACCTCTCCGACGGTCAGGCCGTTTTCATACATGTATCCCCGGACGAGATCTTTCACGGCCACTCTGGTGTCAGGATCAGTTTTGACGAACACGTATTCACCATCATAGTCCAGAGCATCGACCCCGGCTCTGAGGACGAGGGCGGCGTTCTCTTTCAAAACCTCTATGGCTTTTTCTGCGGTCTTGAGGATGGCATTTCCACCCCTGTAGGTAAACATGGAGGCCACGGTCTGCCATTCCCAGGGTGAGTGCTGGGTGTCCACCTCGCGAAAAACGGTAATCCGCTCCGGTGGGATCTTGAGCGACTCGGCAGCAACTTGGCGCATTGCCTGTTGCGCCCCTTGCCCCATGTCTATGCCACTCAGGTTCACCTGTACGCTGCCATCGGCGCAGAATTTGATCTGACAGCAGGAAGAGGCATTCGGAGCTCCCTTGGGTGATTTCATCATCGATGCGACTCCCCGCCCATAAAGATACCGGTCATCCTCCTTGGGCTTGGGTCTGGAGAAGAGTTCTTTTTCGACATGATCGAGGCACCGGAAAAGATTCCCGTTGTAATCCCTGATCGTTTCACCCAAGGAATTCCTTTTTCCCTCAGAGAGGAAGTTCTTTCGCCGCAAATCCAGCGGCGACATGTTCAGTTTCCGGGCCATCAGATCGACAAGACGCTCAGAGACAAAACAACCCTCAGGGTGCCCGTAACCGCGATACGCTCCGACAGGCGGTGTATTCGTGTAAACCCCGTACGAGTCAACGTGGCAATGATCGATGGCGTAGGGCCCAACGCTGTTGTGCCCTGCCACGGTGACAATATTGGTCGACGTGTCACCAAAGGCACCACCCGCGAAATATAGCTCAGCCTGAAATGCGGTAAAAATGCCATCCCTCGTGGCACCGAGTTTGCCACGAGCCTTCATGCCACGACCGAGGACCGTGCTCGTCATGACCTCCCTTCGGCTGCATATAAATCGCACGGCGTAACCGGGTACAAGCCGCGCAGCATAGGCAATCATCGGCTCGATGGTCACATCCGATTTCCCACCGAACCCTCCTCCCAGGTATGGCACATGGACCCGCACATTGGAATGGGGGATGTCAAACATATCCGCCACAACCTGCTGAAGCACGAAGGGCGCCTGGGAACTCGCCCAGATCTCCACGCGGTCCTTGCCCTGCCAACGACAAATCACACCATGAGGCTCAAGGGCCGAGTGGGCGTTCAGCGGGAACTCAAATTCTCCCTCAACGGTGACATCAGCCTCCGCGAGGCCAGCTTCAATATCGCCCTTTCTCAACTTGTAGTGGTGGAAGATATTCGTGCCCGGTTCCGGGAAATAGGAGGGAAGGTGACGATACTCTCCGAGTCTCTCGTGGATCAGGACGTCCCGATTCTTGGCGGCATCTATCGGGTCAAGAAGAACCGGAAGAGGTTCATACTCCACCTTGACTTTTGATGAGGCCTGCTTGGCATGCCCGACCGTATCGGCGATAATGACTGCAAGGGCTTCGCCACCATGCCGGACCTTATCAACGGCAATGGGATTCTGATCAAGAAACCCGCACGCCCCAAAGAACACGCCACAGTTCTTCCCCGTCACGACTCGATAGACCCCCTCACTCCTTTCGGCCTGTGAGGTCTCGACCGATTTAATACGGGCGTGGGCGTACTGGGGACGAAGCACTTGTGCGTGAAGCATCCTTGGGAGTTTTATGTCGGCAACATACTGCGCCATACCCGTGACCTTCGTATATCCGTCAGTCCGCTCAAGAGACTTCCCTACATATTTGAATGCCATCCTAAATCTCCCCCGAGATTTGAATCATTTGGTTTCTGTCTAAGGGATTTGCTCTTCAAGCCATTGGGGGGGTAAATCTCTCCAGAAATCCGAGATTCGAATCTGGAAATCGATCCGGCGACTCGACTGAGCTCGCCGAAGTCTGGACTCGTCGAAGGTCGAAACAAATTCAAATGACCCACAGGCAAATGTTCAAAACAAAGGACATCTGTCCTCTGCGATGCTTGGCATTTCCGCTTTCGTTTTCGAACATTCGGATTTCGATATTGTTTCGGATTTCGAAATCAGGATTTCGAATTTGAGATTCATCCTCCCTTCTCCTCTCTCCGATAGGCTTTCAAGAGGGCTGCCGGAACAGCCGCCCGCCGAGAGACACCGACAAGCGCAACAATTGTCAGGAGATAAGGAATCATCAGAAACACGTGAAAGGGGATCTCGACCCCTAATGCTTGAAGCCTCAATTGAAGGCCATCCAGGAAGCCAAAGATGATCGACCCAAAAGCTCCCTTGAGGGGATCCCAGTTTCCGAAAATGACCATCGCGATGGCCACCCACCCTCGCCCGCCAATCACATCGATGAGAAACATATTCTGATGTGCTAAGGTGAGAAAGGATCCGCCAATGCCCATCAAGGCTCCCCCGAACACGAGGCAGAGGGTTCGCGTTAGCCACACGCTCACCCCGACAGTATCCGCGACAAGGGGGTTTTCTCCGACAGTCCGGATTTTCAATCCCATCTTGGTTTTGTAAAGCAGAATCGACATGACCGGGATCAATAGCCAGGCGATATAGGTGAGCACATACTGGTTAAAAAGCCCCGGACCGAGCACCGGAATCCTGGAGAGAAGCGGTATGGCAATTTGCTTGAATGGGTCCACGGTGGGAGGAACGGTCGGAGAGCCGAAGTGGAGTCGGTAGACGAACATGGCCAGACCCGTGGCAAACAGGGTGATCCCGAGTCCGGATACATGCTGGCTCAACCCCAGGTGCACGGAAAGGAAGGCCATGAGAAGGCCCAGAGCCATACCCACCAAGGCTGCCATTAACACGCCAAACCAGAGGGAGCCAGAGCTCAGCGAAACCAGGAACCCGGTCATGGCACCCATGAGCATGATCCCTTCGATGCCGAGGTTCAATACCCCAGATCGCTCTGCGAGGATTTCACCGAGCGTGGCAAATATGATCGGCGTTGCCATTCGCATCGTTGCCCCGATGAGACCTGCGACAAAAGCAGCATCCAGAATTTCACTCATCACTTCCGCACCACCCTGAGCCGATATTCAGTAAAGAGTAAAAAGATGAGCATAACCATGAGCGCCATTCCCTGAATGACCTCAGCGATGTAAGTCGGCACACCGGTCATACGGCTCATGGTCTGCGCTCCGACAATAATGACGCTGAAAAAAAGAGAAGAGAGAAGGACCCCAACGGGATGGAGGTTCCCGAGCATCGCGATGACGATCCCCGAGTAGCCGTAACCCGGAGAAATATCCATGATCAGGCGATACTGGAGGGCGCAAAGCTCGCCGACCCCAGCGAGACCCGCGAGTCCCCCTGATATCGCGGCTGTCCAGAGAATAACGGATGTGGTATTGATCCCACCGAAATGGGCGGCCCGAATGTTCACCCCAACTGCCTTTGCACGATACCCAAAGATCGTCTTCGTATTGATAAACCATATGATCAGAACGGCAAAAAAGGCCAGAGGTATTCCCAGATGAAACCGAGACCGGGCCAGAAGGATGGGATACTTCGCAGCTTCAACAATTTCTGACGATCTCGGCCAGCTTGAGCCCGGCTGCTGAAGGGGCCCGAAAAGAAGGGCACCCATGATATTGATCATGACGTAGTTGAGAAGGAGGGTGGAGACCACATCATCGACTTTCAGCTTCGTTTTTAGGATGGCAGGGATCGATGCCCAGATCCCCCCGGCTAAAAAACCGCAAATCATCATAGCCGGTAACGCCACGGGCGCCGGAATACCGCCGAGAGAGACGCCAAGGGCGGTTGCCGTGAGGGCTCCGGCAAGGAGTTGACCCTCGGCACCGATGTTCCAGAACTTGGCTCTGAAGGCAAACGCAACAGCCAGACCGGTCAGTATGAGGGGACTCGATTTTACAAATGTTTCCAAGAGATTGAACCGTGTACCCAAGGCCCCGTAAAACAGATAGAAATAGGATTTCCAGAGATGCCCTTTGGCGATGAGGATCGGAATCGCTGAAAGGATCAGTGTCACAACAATGGCAGCAATCGGTATGACGATTCTTGCCCATCCCGGCAGAGGCTCACGCTTGACAATCCTGAACCCGATCATTTTCGAACTCCGCTCATCCACAAACCCACTTGTTCTCGAGAAGCTTCCTCCACAGAGACTTCTCCCACAATTTCCCCCTCAAAGAGCACGGCGATGCGGCCGCTTAAAGCGAAGATCTCATCGAGATCCTCAGAGATCAAGATAATACCCGCTCCTCTTTCCCTTTCCTCCAGTATTCTCTGATGGATATACTCCATCGCCCCAACATCGAGTCCTCGCGTGGGCTGAGCGGCAACCACAACGGCTGGTTTTCCAGCGAGCTCTCTGGCCAACATCACCTTCTGCAGATTTCCACCGGATAGACTCTTCGTCAATGCATCTCGTCCAGCCGTCTTGATCGCATACGCTCCAATGAGATCGTCGCTGAAATGATTGATTTTTTTGGAGTTCATCAAACCCCTCGTGTGAAAATCGGGGGAAACGTGGTTTTCCAGAATCAGATTCTCGGCCACGGAGAGATCCATCAGAAGCCCAGTCTCGATTCTGTCCTCAGGTATCCGGCCCATCTCCAACTTGATGGCCGAGGGAGGACTCCCTGTCTGAAGGTTTCTCCCGTTGACCCTGATGGTCCCCCTTGTCGGTGTTCTGATCCCGAAGAGGACCTCGGCGAGTTCTCTCTGACCATTCCCAGACACTCCGGCAATCCCCACGACCTCATTCTGTCGGACAACAAGGCTAAGGTCTTTTATTGCGGGAAGTTTCTTATCGTTCAGGGCATGGAGATTCTCAATCTCCAGAACGGGATTACCCGGATCGATTCTCTTTTTCTCAATTCTCTCGAGGAGATCTCTCCCCACCATCAGATTCGCCAGTTCCCTCGGGTTTGTCTCCTTCGTCTTTCTCTCTGCGACCACTTCACCGTTCCTGAGGACGACAATACGGTCAGAGATCTCCATCACTTCATTCAATTTGTGGGAAATAAAGACGGCAGATCGACCCTCTTTCACAAGTGACCTCAGCGTCCCAAAAAGCTCCTCGATTTCAGTGGGGGCAAGGACAGCCGTGGGTTCATCCATGATAAGAATATCCACATCTCGATACAGGGCCTTGAGAATCTCCACCTTCTGTTGCTCTCCCACCGACAGGGTCCACACCCGTGCGTCAGGATCAATCTGAAGACCGAATCTCTCTTGGAGGCGAACAAGCTTGTTCCGAGCCGACTTGAGATCGAGAAAAACAGTCCTTCCGGAGTCTGTCCCAATCACGATATTCTCAAGGACGGTTTGAGAGGGAACCAATGCGAAGTGCTGATGAATCATTCCGACACCCCGGGAGATGGCATCTTTCGGTGAAGAGAGATCCGTTTTCTCACCCTTGATGTGGATCTCGCCCGCATCACAGGTGTAGTAACCGAAAAGGATATTCATCAGGGTCGTTTTTCCAGCGCCGTTTTCACCAAGGAGGGAGCAGATCTCTCCCGGATAGAGATCGAAATGAATGTCCTTATTCGCAACAACCTCCAGAAACCGCTTATGAATCGAACGCATGCTGACCACAGGGGTTTTCGTTTTTGCCATGGATCAGTCGCCCCGGAGAATCCTTATGTTTAGTTTGAAAACCGTGAATGCCCGGGCATGAATGCTTCAGGACTCATGGACCCGGTAAATGCAGAGTTCACCTGAGGACCATCGTACCTTGTCTCTCAGTTATGCCGAAGAAATCTCTCTTTCGCCTTGTCAGACCCGGGGAATATTACCGCCCCCTCACAGAGGATTGGCCCGTCCCCGGTCTTTGAGCGGTCTTGAGCACCGCTGGACATGGCCAAAGACACGAAAAGACCGCAGGGGAGATCCCCCGCGGTCTTTTTTCGATTTTAGTCCGAAACCGGTGGTTGCTCATCAACCGGAACTCGGAATGTTCCATTCAGAATCTTCTTCTCAAGATCCCTGACTTCCTGAATGACATTCGGAGGCAGCTTCTTTTCAAAACCGTGAAAGGGAGCAAGCCGTGCTCCACCCTTGGCCATCATGGACCATTCACCCAGGTCCATAGCAACCCAGGCATCTTTCTTGACCATTTCTATGCAGAACTTGATCGTGGGATACATATCCCATACCGGCCCCGTGATGACCACGTCCGGTGCAAGGGCGTTCTGATCGGACATGTTGCCGAAGGCGAGTACGCCCTTCTCCTTGGCAGCCTCAAATACACCGAACCTCTCCGCAAAAATCAAATCTGCGCCGGCTTCAATCTGGGCTATTGCGGCTTCTTTGGCCTTGGGAGGATCAAACCACCCTCCAATATAGGAGATCTTGACCTTGACATTCTTATTCACGGAAAGGGCTCCCGCCTTGAAAGCATTCACCAGCCTGTTCACCTCTCCAATCGGTATCGCGGCAACCACCCCAAGGACGTTGCTCTTTGTGAGCCGACCGGCAATGACACCGGAGAGGTAGGCCGGCTCATGAATCCAATTATCAAAGACAGAGAAATTTGGAGCAACCGGACCAAACTCTGAACCAAAGGCAAAGGCAATCTCGGGATAATCCTTAGCGACCCTTCTCGATGGTTCTTCGCCGGCAAGAAAGGCGTCTCCCACGATCAGGTTGAATTTTCTTTCAGCATACTCCCTTACTACCTTTTCAAAATCCGCTGCGGCGATTTTCTCTGTGAACTCGTATTCGATCCCCATCTCTTCTTTAGCCCTGAGACAGGCCTGATGGATCACCCCATCCCACGGCTCCTCAATCGCCGTCTGAAAAATGGCGGCCACTCGAAATGGCTTGTCTGCCGCAAAAGCGAGTGGAGCCGCAAGGAGAAGCATCATGAGAACCACTATCGTCTTTTTCATACTGAACCCTCCCTTGTTATTCGATAGGTTTGATTTGGCCGTCAACTCGACCCGTGTTACAAAAAACACGGGGAATCTCTTATTCGATCGTCACCTCCTTTCCGTCCTTGATCACGTGAAGCGGGGCCTCATGGTCGTTCAAGGCCTCCCAAACGCTCTCACCATCGAGCACCACGAGGTTGGCCTTGTTCCCCTCTTTCATCTCAAAATCCTTGATCGCCATCGCCTTGGCTGCATTCGTGGTGATGAGGTCATAGAGGATCTCCATCTCCTCGAAAGTGGTCATCCACATCAAATGAGATGCGAGAAAAGCAACCTCCAACATGTTGTTTCTTCCGTAAGGATAATAGGCGTCGGCAATATCGTCCTGCCCGAGTGCGATGGCAACTCCTTCATCGTAGAGATCCCTCACCCGAGCATAGAGCGGGCCTGTTTGGGGATCGCTTACCACCCCAATCTCTCCCCGTTTGAGTAGCGCTACGATCTTTCGAAAATAGGGCTCAGGATAGAGGGCCATGGCCCGGGCGTGATGGACCATTACCCTTCCCTCCCAGCCCTCCTTGATTGTCTTTACGGCAAGCATCTCCAGTGTCCGGAGGCCTGCGTCTCCAGCGTCGTCGATGAGCATGGACACATCTTTATCGTATTTCTTGGCCAGCTCGAACATGAGATCGATATGTCTCTGGGAATCCGTATCCGTGTACTCAATCCAGGGGATCCCTCCCACGACGTCCGCGCCGAGGTCCATGGCTTGTCTGATGTAGTCTTCTGCCCCTCGATCCCTCACGACGCCATCCTGGGGGAACGCAACGACCTGGATTTCTACGGACTCCTTGAATTCCTCTCTCGCTTTAATCAGGGCTTTCACCCCCTCGAGTTTCGCCTTGGTATCGGTATCGGCGAAGGCCCGGATATGGGTATTCCCGTATTTGACGGCAAGCCGTGCTGCCCTTCTTACATTCTCGATGATCCAACTCTCATCATATTGCTCCTTGACCTTGGAAGCCAGTTCAATCGCGGTCATCGCTTTTCCCATGGATTCACCCTGGTAAGAGGTGAGGGCTTCCGTCCCAACCATGGCAAGGGTGTAGACTTTACAGAGGTGTAAATGACCGTTCACAAAAGACTCTGTGACCAGTTTCCCCTTGGCATCGATGATCTGACTCGCCTTTTCACTCAGGTTCTTCCCGATTTTGGAGACCTTACCGTCTTTGATTCCGATGTCCAGGAAGTCCTTTCCTGAGGATCTGGTTCTGGCCTTCTTGATCAAAAGATCGAAATCCATCGAACCCTCCTTAGCTGTGGTATGGCTAAGCTTCAGCGGTTATAGCACTTCCCATTTTTCTTGTCAATTCATGGATTGTTAGGTGTTAGCTCCTGCGAGGCGTATTCCCCAATGAGACCGAGTCACTGCTTTCTGGCCTCATCGTGAAGCCAATCATTGAGCCCGCCGGCGACGTCTCCAAACCGAGTCAGCTTGGCTTTCTTCTTTTTGGTCATCAATGCCTCATAGTGGCCGTCTTCGACCATTCCCACAATCCTGCAGATACTGGATTCGCCATCGACGAACCGCCACGGGAAACAACCGATGGTGAGGCGCTGATTGAGGAGAAGATCCATATCACCCCCCAAACACTCCGCATGGATGATACCCCGGTTGAACATCTCGATATGCATCAGCTGGTATTTGTCATCGGCGAAGACCTCTTCCACGCTGCTTCCGAACTTTTTCTGGAAAAACGCCTCTGCTTCCTTGGCCTGGCGAGGCATCCAGTTCCGAATGATCGTATTCATGGGGTGATCTGCACTTCCACAGTCGACGCCTATCCATCTCAGCTTCTTCTTCTTGGCCCATTCGGCAAACTCCCGGTCAGGTCCCGGGTGCTTGACCATGTAGCGGATTTCATCAGCGGTCGGTTGATCCCAACCATAATGATGGAAGCCGGTGTGGATAATGAGGATGTCGCCCTCCTTGATCTCAACTCGCTCTTCCACCTGCTCGGACGTATAGAGATCGTAGTCGGTGGTGCAGTCCGAAAGGTCGACGACAACGCCCTCATGGACAAGGTAATCCATATCGAGGGAGGCGATGTCCTTACCCGGCGTATAAAAATGAATCTCCCCATCCAGGTGGGTTCCCACGTGGTTGGAGTGGGTCAGAAGCATCCCATTCGCGCCGTTCGGTGCCAACCTTTTGAAGTACTTCACCTGTAACGGCTCGTAAGTGGGCCACGGCGGTGTTGCGATTCCCAGAGGGACGGTTAGATCGATGAATTTCATTCTGGACCTCCTTCATCAGTAGTCTTTGTCTCACCAAGCTCAGTCCCAAAACAAGGAGCCTGCGATCGAATGAAGACACTCATACCAACGCATTCAATTTCTTCACATTGGCTTTTCAGGTCAATGCCCTAACATTCTCTCTCGCCCGCTCCCCTTCGACTTTGCTCAGGGTCGCTCGAGCCCGCAGAGTTCGCAAGGGATGATTTTGACTCTGGCCCGATTTTTTGAGAGGAAAAATCTGGCCACCCACCCAGCCCCTTAGGGGCAATACAGTACAGATTTCACAACGAATCGCGTAGGAGTACCCAATCAATCGAACCATACGAGGCGTTGACGCTCTTGACCTGAATCACCCGCTCAACGATTCAGGTCAAAACTCAAAGATCTCAGCGTGCTCTGCGAGAGATGAAAACTGACCTCGTGCGCTCCCATTAGTCTCCATACTTCTCCACAAAAGCTTCCAGGGCATCATGGAAGCATTTCTCGGGTGGTTTGACCAGTCCGGCTCCCACCATTCCGACGCCCGGTTCCTTGTGGGCGATTCCTGTATTGATGGCGGGAAGGATCCCGGTCTCCACGACCTTGACCAAGTCGATGGCCGTGGGAGTTCCGCGGAAATCGAGAGCAGGTATCTGGTAGGCATCGTTTTCTGTCACCGTGATCTCATACATCTGCAGGGTGAAGTTCAGCGCGTCCACGGCATTGCCCCCAACGAACTTTACGATCGCCGGAGCCGCGGCCATGGCGAATCCACCAATCCCTGCGGTCTCGGTAATCACAGAATCTCCAATATCCCGAGCCGCATCCTCCGCGGAGAAGCCCGGGAGATAAAGCCCATCCACAACACTCGCCGGGCCGGTAAACCACCGATCCCCCAGCCCGGAAACTCGGATGCCGAAATCCGTCCCATTTCTCGCCATCGTCACAATGACCGAACTGCCCTCGATGCCTGCTGCCGCATCCACCGTGCATTTGCACGACGGCATGGTCAGATTGAGGAAGAAGTGATCATTTCCATTTACAAAAGCGAGGACTCTGGAGATCTTCTCCCGCGCTTCGTCGAGGAGAACGATATGGGGGGCGAGTTCCCTGATGAAAAGGGAAGTTCCAGCCCGGTTCCGATTGTGTCCGTCATCGCCCATCTGGAGTGCCTGCGAGATGAGGCTCTTCATGTCGATCTCGCCATGCCGGGCGAGCCCCTCCCGGAGAATCGGGGCCAGTTCCTCTGCCATCCACCTCAGTCTGTCGATCACCTCATCTGAGAAGGCCCCATACCTCAAGACCTTTCCCAAGCCCTCGTTAAGTGTACAGTAAGCCCGGTTCCCGAAGGGCTTGTTTTCCAGTACCCAGACCGGCATACTCCAGGTGACCACGCCCGCCATCGGGCCGACGCTCGAATGGTGGTGGCAGGGTTCAAATATAACGTCACCCGAGGCAGCAAGCTCCTCTCCCTGTTCCCTGTTATCAGCCAGGCCTTCCACCATCAGTCCGCCAATCACCGCCCCTCGCATTGGACCACACATCCTGTCCCAAGTGACAGGCGGACCGGCGTGGAGGATCATATTCTTTTTCATCCCCGGTATCGCCTGGCCGGCGGTAGAGATATCGAGTAGGGTGGGTTTCGCCTTGAGAATCCGGGAGGCAGCCTCTTGGTTCGCCTCCTCCATCTTCATTTTCATCGTCAGGCTCCTTTTACCGACCCAACTTTGCCAGAAGGGAGACGAGTTTCTTGTTACCTCCCGCTGGAGGTTTCCAGTTCATCTGCAGGACCTTCACCTTTTCTTTTCGGAGCTGCTCAGCAAAGGACTCGAGTCCCATATTGATCACCACCAGATCCTGTTTGAACAGGTCATTAATCTTCTTGACGTCCATCATCAGGGCACCCCTCCAAAACAGCCCGAAAAAGTCGCTCTCCCCTGCTCGGAAATCCCTTCTCAAGATGTCAGTTGTCGGTTGTCGGTCGTCAGTTGCGACGACCCATTCACGTCATTCGATTGGAAGTGAAATTCCCTGGGCCCGTTTCTTGAATAGCCGTGGATGCGTAAATCCCACCTTTATGCAACGAACCACGGACAACAGACAACGAATAACGACTCTTGGCTCAGCGCTTCCTTTTCCGGTTTTTCTGAGCCCTCCCTTTGATGATCTTTAGTGCCAGAAGGGACGCCTGGTAGTTTGACGGCATGACCACGGCGCCGACGGATTCGAGTTTCTTTTGCTGATCAACCATGTCTTGAAAATCGCCCTCGGTCCCCGTAACAGAAGCAATAATCGGCAGATAGCCTCCCCGATCTTCGGCCATCTTTCTCGCCTTCCGAAGATCCTCGAGAATGGCTCCAACCGGGTCCTCATGGGATCCGTAGCCCAACACGAAATCCACGAGCAACAGCGCGACCTCAGCGTCTTCCATCTCCCTCGCGATCCGCTCCGCTCGAATCGAGGGATCGATCATAGGGTGGGGTCTTCCCAGGGTAAACACGTCATCACCGAGATCGACGATCGTATGCTCCTTGGAGACATGGGGGTCTTCCAGAACCCGCCCGGGCTTTTCCTGGTCATTGGAGTGGATTGCCAAGCCCTCCCGTTCAAATACCACAATCGCCTCATCGGCCAAAGTGCCCCCTGTGTAGAGACCACGGAGGTATCTTTGCCTCGGTGACAGCCCCTCGGTCTGCCCTTCGACAATCCGTTTTACTCGGTCCTCGGGAACGGTAAACGGGCTGGGGCGATATGCTTCTCCACGCGAGAGGCTCACGGCCATCGTCGCTGCTTCCTCGAGATTTCCGGCAAACCAGAGATTCGAAGAACGTGTCGTTTCCTGGCCAACAAAGTGAATCACCGAGGGCTTTCCCGTCTTTTTGAGCCTGGCGACCACCTTTTCAGCCACATCAGCGGCCGGGGGTTTCGAGATGACAAGAATGACGCTGGTCTCGGGATCGTCTTGAAGCGCCCCGATTCCCATCAGCATCGTCATCCCGCCGACCTTGCGGCTGACCAAATCCCTTCCACCCGTTCCGATGGCCTGCGATATTCCGCTCCCGAGCCTATCGATATGACAAGACACTTCTTGAAGCCCAGTCCCGGAAGCCGCGACGATGCCGATATCCCCCCACCTTACGACATTTGCAAAACAGAGGGGCTTTCCATTAATGATCGCCGTACCGCAATCCGGACCCATCATGAGTAACCCCTTCTCAGTGGCAATCCGCTTTAACCCGATCTCCTCCTCCAGAGACACATTGTCCGAGAAGAGCATCACGTGTTTTCCCCTCTCGAGGGCCCTTCTCGCCTCTCTCGCCGCATATATCCCCGGAACCGAAATAATGACGAGGTTGCAATCAGGGGCCATATCAAGCGCTCTGCCGAGGCTCACCGGTCGGTATTCAGCGCCTTCCTCGACAATCCTCCTTTTCTTTTGGAGGAGATCCCTTGCCGTCTGGCATGCCAGCTCCACAACCTCATGGCTCTCGCCCTCAACCGCAATGATCAGATCATTGGGTGTCGCATGCGCTGCCTCAGGGGTAGAGAGTCCAATCTCGTTCAGCAGTTCCAGATTCATTTCTGTGCCCATGGCAACGACAGCGTTCCGGACCCCGGGGATCTCTCTCACGGCCTTGCTCGTCAACATGAGGAAGACAGAATCGTAGTAAGATTCCTTCTCGACAAGAACCTTCTTCATCGCTATCTCACCATGGAACCTTTATGCCGGGGACGAGAGAAAAGTGCCTCACCTAAGAGAGACAACATACCCATAAAAGGGAGACTTGCAGGCGAATGGGGCGCTCAGGTTCAGGATTGTCTGTGGTATCCCCAGATGTTCCCTCAATCGTGGAACTCCTTCTTTTCGCTCTTTATTCCGAAATAGATTCTCTCGGCACTCAGGGGCAGTCGAAAGTAGTCGATCCCAAGGGCATCGTAAAGCGCGTTCCCAACGGCAGGCGGAACCGAGATCATCGGATGTTCGGCAACACCTCTTGCCCCATACGGACCATCTGTCTGTGGCGTCTCAACAATATGTTGAGTCATTTTGTGAGGAATATCCTTGGATGTGACGATCTTGTAGTCCACAAATGAGGGGTTCAGGACGGTCCCCTTCTTGGAGAAACGGAACTCTTCGATGATGGCACTCCCCAGTCCCTGGATGACACCGCCGACGATCTGTCCCCGAACGAGTTTCTCATTCATCACTTTGCCGACATCGAAGGACGAGGCGATCCTGAGGATCTCAAGGTCTCCAGTCTCGACATCCACCTCTATCTCCACTCCGTGGGCGCCATACGTCCAGTCGAGAGCGGGAAGGCCCTGGCCGGTCTCTGGGTCGAGATGGGTCAATCCCTGGGCAATATACCTCCCCTGTCCGATTATGGGGCCACCGATGGAATTTCCATTAGGATAGACATAGCCACTCGCCACCTGCCTGTATTCCAGATATGCTTCCGGTCTGTGGCGCACATACACCCGCTCATTCTCACAGACCAATTCGTCCACAGGACACCGGAGGACCTGGGAGGCGATCTCCTTTATCTGCCTGAGACAATCATGGGCGGCCATAATCGTTGCATTGCCCGACATCAGAACCCCTTTACTCGCCACGGTCTGCCAGTCATACGGGGTGAAAGATGTATCGCTGTCCCAGGGGATATTGATTCTTTCGACAGGCATCTTCAACTCTTCCGCCGCGATCTGAGCCAATGCGGTATAGGTTCCCTGTCCATAATCAACCAGCGAAGTCATCAGATCGACCGATCCATTCTCGTTGAACTTGAGAATCACGCCCGTGGAGGTGAATGTCGGCATCGCTGGCGCTTTGTGGAGCAAAGCGATCCCTTTCCCCCGAACCTTGCCTTTCTGCTTCTCCTTTTCCCTCGCTTTCACGGACTTGTAGCCGGTCCACCCAATCTCCTTGGCGACCGCCTTGAGGCACTTGTCCGGCCTGCCGGTATGGTCGGTGATCTTTTCGCCCGTAATCGTGGTGGCACCGGGCAAAAGGACGTTCTTCATCCTGAATTCAACCGGGTCCATCCTGAGCTTTCGGGCCACAATATCCATATTCCGCTCTATCCCCCAGAGGGCTTCCACATGGCCAAACCCTCGATAGGCGGTCCCAAATATCTTGTTGGTATATACGACATATGAGTCAATCCTGCAGTTCTCTATCTCATAAGGGCCCGCCCCTGAATAGGCAGCGGCTCTCCCAATATTGACCCCGTAGTCGGCATAGGCACCGGCATCCCAGTAGTATCGCACCTCCAAGGCGGTAATCTTCCCATCCCTCTTCACACCGGTCTTGAACTCGGCATAGAGGCCCTGTCTGGAGGGAATTGTATTGAACTCCTCTTCGCGGGTCATTTTGAGTTTCACAGGCCGCCCGCCCGCCTTTTTGGACAGGACATAACATAAGGGCTCCAGATGAATACCGGCCTTTCCACCAAAGCCGCCTCCAACATAGGGGACTTTGACCCGGATATGCTCATGAGGGATTCCAAAGCAGACCGAGAAAAGATTTCGAACCGTGTAAGGTGACTGAGCAGACGTCCAGATCTGGACTTTGTTGTCCGGGAGTGCCTGGACAATGCTCACATGAGTCTCGAGCGCCACGTGTTGTGCAGGCGGATTGTAGAAGCTGTTCTCAATGACAAGATCAGCCTTTTTGAACCCCTCCTCGACATCACCCTTTCTGACCTTCTGGTGATGAGGCATATTCGTCTTGGCTTTGGGAAAGAAGACCCCCTTCATATAGCCATAATTCCCAAGGTCTGGATGAACGAGAGGCGAATTGGGGGTGATGGCTTCTCGTGGATCGAGGACCGGTTTCAAAACCTCCCACTCGACTTTGATCTTTTCACAGGCCTGCTCAGCGATCAGCTCCGTCTCGGCGGCAACAGCAGCCACCGGTTCGCCTTGATATCGAGCGTATTCCTTGGCAAGAATGTCCTTATCGAGCACGTATAGCCCGACCTTATAGTCGAGTTCCTTCCCGGTCAGGACGGCCCTGACTCCGGGCATCCTCTCCGCCTCTTTCGTATCGACACGCGCAATCCTCGCATAAGGATAGGGCGATTTGAGCGTCTTTCCATAGAGCATCCCCGGAATGACGAGACCATGGACATAGACCGCCGCACCCGTCACCTTCGCTATGCCATCCATCCTGGGAATGCCCTTCCCGATGTATCTATACTCCTTTCCCTTTTCCCCCATTCGTCCGCCTCCTCACTTCCTTTTCTTCCGGCCAGCCGCTTCTATCGCCTGAATGATCGGTTCATATCCCGTGCACCTGCAGAGGTTCCCCGCGATGGCTTCGACGACCTCTTCCCTGGAAGGCCTCGGATTCCTCTCCAGAAGGTTTTGCCCAGACATGATCATCCCAGATGTGCAGAATCCACACTGGGCCCCACCATAATCAATAAATGCCTTCTGAAGTGCCGTGAGTCTGCCGCTTTTAGCCTCCCCCTCTATAGTTCGAATCTTGGACCGATCGGCCTCCACGGCGAGAACGAGACAGGAGTTGACGGTCCTTCCATCCATGATGACCGTACACGCACCACATTCACCCATCCCACAGCCCTCCTTCGTCCCGGTGAGAAATAGCCTCTCCTTGACAAACTGAAGAAGTGTCATGTGAGCTGGAACACGCTCCCTATATGCGATCCCGTTCACCGTGACTTTTATGTCGATCTCCCGCTCGAACTTTTCCATGATCTCCCTCCAGGTTAGTGCCAGCTCCACCCACACCATCAGGAGCAGATTTGCTTCACCATCCTTTTCACGAAAACCCGAACAATATCCCGCCTGTAATCCGCCGTTGCCCTCACATCATCGATCGGCGAGATGGAGCTGAGCGCCAGATCGGCCACTTGCTCCCCGAGTTTGTCTAAATCGCTTGTCCCTCTAAAAAGCTGATCCGTCCCTTCCAGCAGCACTGGAGTCTCTGCACAGGCCCCAATGCAAATTCGGAGCGTTTCAGATCTTCTATCTGCGAGACCCGCAACGTTCACGATAGACAAATCGTGTCCCTTGATCCTCTGCTTCTTCAAATAAGCCATCTTCCCTTTGGGAACTGAAGGGATTTCCACCCGCAGCACAAGCTCTCCCTTTTTCAGCGCGTTCTTTTGCGGTCCAATCATGAAATCGGCGATTGGAACCCTTCTTTCCCCTCGGGGCCCGGTTGTCATCACCTGGGCACCCAGGATGTAGAGTGAGGGGGCCATATCCGCAGCTGGAGAAGCCTTGCAGATGTTACCCACAAGGGTCGCCTGGTTTCTGAGTTGATATGTCGCAGTGACAAGAGCAGCCTCGGCGAAGATTGGACACAAGGCCTTCAGCTTTTTGTTTTCGGCAAGAAAGTTGAGGGTTGTTCTCGCGCCAATCGTGATTCCTTTTTTCGAGTCGACGGTGAAAGCGTCGAGTTCTCTGAGACCCTTAATATCCACAAGCAAATCGGGCCGCTCAACCCCATCACGCATATCGACAAGGAGAGCTGTCCCCCCAGCCAAGGGCGAGGAGTTATCTGTTTGCAATGCTTCAAGCGCTTCCTGTATGGTGCCCGGTTTCAAGTAGGCGAAGGGCATGATCATACGCAGGACCCTCCTTCTGGCTCACAGATTCTTCAGCTGAGTCTCTTTCGCGTCCCTTCTGGAGTCTTCAATCCCTCCATAGGCCTCTGCTCTACTCATTGATCCGGCCCTATTCTAAGACCGCCTTCATCAGGTGTCAAATGAAATTTGCGCGCATACTGATGCAAGCGCATGAAGTCAGTTTCCACCTCTCGCAGAGCGCGCTGAGATCTCTGAGTTTTGACCTGAATCGCTGAGCGGGCGATTCAGGTCAAGCGCATCAATGGTTCGCATGTACCCATTGATTTGGTACCAGCACGCGATCCGTTGTGAAATCTGTATTTGATTGCCCCGAAGAGGCTGGGTGGGTGGCCTGATTTTTCCTCTCAAAAAATCAGGCCACAAAATCAAAATCATCCCTTGCGAATTCCGGGGGCTCGAGCGACCCTGAGCAGGGCCGAAGGGGAGCGGGCGAGAGAGAGTGGTAGGGCACTGTCCTAAAAGCCAATGTGAAGACATTTAATGCGCTTGTATTCGTCAGTTACTCTCGGCTGGGATCGAAGATCAATGCACGCGAGGGCGTTCCTCAATTCTTGAGCACAATTGGATCTGTCAGCTGGATCATTGGGAGTCGCGGGAAACCGCTTAGAGGCATGCAGCGAATAAATAACGAGACAGGTGAGAGGGCGTACGGACCAACCGTTTCCGTCTACTTCAGTCGGAAACAAAGAGCGCTCGGTGAGATACTGAACATTGGGCTAGCCGGCATCAGACACACGGCAAAACCCTGCGAAGGCACGGCCACTGAGGTAACCTTGCTTCATGGCGTAACTCACGCGCAGCGTGTCTCGCCTCCATGTGCAGAAATGTGTTGGAAGCCCTTCAGTTTCATAGCCCCTGGATTCCCTCAAGCATGCGCCCGAGGGATATGTCTTCCTCGAGTGCAGCCTTTGCGTCCTCTCCACACTCCTCGGAACAGACCATGAACATAAAATCCTTCCCCTCCCGCTTTGCCTGCGAATCAGCCGAGGGTACCATCATGGGCACTCGCCTGTTCATCGTCACAATTGTAATCTCTACAGCCTTGCCCTCGTACTTCGAAAGATCCACACCTGGACGGGCCTTCCCTCCAAAACCGAAGACCGGCGTATCCTCTGGGATAGGCTTTCCACACCATGCGCAACTACCCATCACTTCATCTGCTGGCACTATGCGAACGTCCACGGCCACCTCCGATCAGACCGCAAGATCTCCCCTGGCGCCTTCCAACTTATTGAATAAACAAATTCCATCAAATCGAATCATTGGGGGGCAATGAATGCCAAGGCTGCGCTTCGATCGCCTGACCTGTTTACCACACAAAGCGGCACAGCACTCTTCTTCATGACCGCCCACGCTTATTGCAGTCGATGAAAAACCGAGGGTTTCTCGCTGGATCCTTTTTCCAGATACGGCCGTACAACTCACGATTTCCGATGCAAATCAACGGAAAAACACAGGCAATTGAGGTTGCGATTGCATCTTATCGTAAACAGATTGGGTGGGAAGACAACACAGGCCATTTGGCCTGCTCTCTAGGGAGAAAAACCTGTTACTTCTTCTACTAAAATATATATAACAGTGAGGAAACATATTTTCTAAACTTTCTAAAATCCCATAGTCTACTGTAGTGAAACATCCCCGCGCATTTCCTGAAGATGTCATCTCTAATCGATCACTAACCAAGTGGCGCCGACCTCCTCGCATTGTACGATTTCGGTTTCGTCACCGTAAGAATCAGCGGACGCCACCAGGCAGCAACAAGCTTACTCCCAAGCTAGCACTTCCCACAACCCCTGTTGTATATGGCGTCGCTCGATGAACTCCATCATTTCCTCCCATAGCTTCTTGGTGCGGAGAAGTTCCCGGAAGGGGTTCTTCGTAGAATCAGCCTCGATACTCGCGATCTCGATATTCTTCAAAGCCTCCGCCGCATCGGCTTCATTTCCCTCGGCCCGATAATGATCAGCGAGGATCGTACATGCTTTCGAGATCTTGTCCTCGAGGTTGTCTTTCAGAAAGGCCCCGGGGTAAGGGTCAAGTTCTTCGGCCGATACATAGACCATGTTTTCCACGGGCTCCTGGTTGCGGAGCTTCGCCCTCTCGCGGATGAATCTACATATGTCCTCCCGAAGCTGCTTCCAGATCGGGTGCGACTTTTTGGGTGGTAGGTGCTTGATAGACAAAGTGTTATCGAGGAAGAACTTATGCCTAAACATCTTCATATTTATGAGGAAATCAATGTCCTCCCCCCGGGTGACATTCGGATCGAAGGGGATGTGTTTGAAAACCTCAGCATGAATGACCATGTTCCCACCGAACACGAAGGGAGTTTCCTTTAGGCGTGGCCCCCGCCCGATTATTTGCTCAAATGCCTCGTTCATCCTGTCGAGCTGGTCCCAGTGTTCCATCCACGGTCTTCTTTCACGCTTAAGAACCCAGTCTCCGTCAGGCTGAAGATAATATCCAGCCACAGCATTAACGGAGTCTCCGTCTAACGTTTCGCCTATGTGCTCGCGCGCCTTGGCCATGAAGGACGAATCCTCGAACACCTCATCGTCATCAATGAGCACCGCTACAGCAGAGCCGAGCAGATGCGGGAGAAACAAACAGAGATTCCGGACGTTTGAATATCCACGAAGACTCAGAAGTTCAACGAACTTCTCACCCCCGATTTTCAGCATAGCTTTCTGAATCCGGCGTAGGTGAGAGTGGCTGAAAAGACGAATTCGCACCTCTGAGGCGATGGATGAAATGAGACTAGAGACCCTCTCTTCCACCCTTTCTCCAACGTCTCGTGCATTGGCAACCGCAATGACCACGAGATCAAAGTCTTTGTCTTTGAGGACACCAAGGCTTTCAAGTGCTCTCCGGAGTGTCCCCTCTTCGTTCAGAGGGGTCGGATGATCGTAGACTTCATCAGTTTCCCTCGTTCCAAGAGCGGCTTCACGAGTCCAGTAAGATGGGATCACCATCGCCGTTTTCATATGGTGCTCCTCACATACTACGAGATTTTGCGCCTCAGTGGTTGGAAGGATAGAAGAAAGACACTTCATAGTCAACCGAAAAAGGATGACAGAAGTCTATGGTGAGGGCGCGGAAGGTGTGAAGCGTTGGGCCTTCAGGCTTTCGATGTGCAGTTGAAATATTGCATGATTGGGATCAGTGCCAAGTGCCTTATTTCATCCTGTACTCGAAAGCGGCGTATTGATTTTGATTGTCTTTTAACGATTTCTCGGCTTAAATAGAAAAGCGAGGAATTGAATGAGTCACGGGTTTAACCTCTCCGATTCAGTGATAACGGTAGAGTCTATTCAGTCAGTATCTTCTGGCTTCAATATCACTGATAGACTTTTGTGGAAGGTATGTATGTCAGGGGAGTTGATAATATTGATAATATTGAGGTGTGTAATCTCGTATTATGGTACCCCAATTGGGCGGCATAATAAGGTTGTGCGGCTTATCGGTGTAAATGGTGATTATGGGGGGACGCGTCTCTTGATATCCACTCATAATTGCATTTGAATTGAGTTCACAACTCAGGAAAGATACTACTGAGATTGGTATGAAACGAGGGATTTTCTAAGTTTTGTGCTAATCAAATATGATCAAATAATATGGAGGTTTAGTTATGTCCGCAATAGCTGTGGCAGTTGAAAAACATCAAAAACTCATCATTTTATTGCTTACGGGTGTGATTTCTTTCTTTACTATAGCCTGCATATTTAATGACGTCATACCCATTCGTCATTGGTTGTTTAATTGTGATCATTTGGTTCATCAATAGACGTCTGTGTCGATAGCCCCCGAATTGCTTAGTCTGTAGCTGAGGTATATAGTCCACTTATGTCACGCCAGCCGTATTCGAGAGATCAGAAACACCTGTGCACGGTCATAGGGACATTGCCCGGTTAATCAGTGAATAGTCCGGGCTGGAT
Source organism: uncultured Thermodesulfobacteriota bacterium (assembly GCA_964347335.1). Lineage (GTDB taxonomy): Bacteria > Desulfobacterota > BSN033 > WVXP01 > WVXP01 > WVXP01. Next base: position 1,446 of record CAYFYO010000056.1, on the reverse strand, counting down.
CACCCATAAAATGACGCATAGCCAGTCGTTGCAGCAGACGCGGGATACCGCACGTCTTCGAACGAATCCTAATTGAAATCCTTTCTCACAGTCCTACCCAAGACCTTACGATTCTCGATGCAAATAAACGGAGGTGACACCGATAGCCGATGGAGGCTCTCATGTTGTATTCAACGATTCGGACACGATGTTCTGATTAACTCTCTGAGTCCTTTACTTCCTTGAACAGGTGGGTTATAAGAGGCAAAACCACGGTAGCTCGCAAATAAGATGATTGAAGCAATCTGTCTCGGGGATCCGACTGATTAAACTAAACGATTCGCCGAAAGGAGAAAACTGTGGTTGAGACCAAAGGACGCGAAATTCGTCTCAAAAACCGTCCCCTCGGCATGCCGAACGAGAGCGACTTCGAGCTTGCAGAAGTGCCGATCCCCGAACCCGGCGAAGAAGAGATCCTCGTACGCAACATCTTCATGTCGGTCGATCCCTACATGCGTGGACGGATGATGGACATTGAGAGCTACATCCCGCCATTTCAAATCGGCAAGCCTTTAGAGGGCGGGTGTGTCGGTCAGGTCTTGAAGTCGCACGGGGGCAAGTTTCAGATCGGCGACTACGTCTCAGGCATGTTGGGCTGGCGCGAGTACTACGTGTCGGACGGCCGGGACCTTACCAAGATCGATCCCAAGATTGCACCGATTCAGGCCTATCTGGGTACCCTCGGTATGACGGGATTCACGGCCTACGTGGGTCTCCTCGACATCGGTCAACCGAAAAAAGGCGAAACCGTCTTCGTCTCCGCTGCCTCGGGAGCCGTCGGAGCGGTCGTATGCCAGATAGCGAAAATCAAGGGTTGCCGCGTAGTGGGAAGCGCCGGTTCAGACGAAAAGACTGCGTGGCTGATGGATGAAGCTGGGGCCGACTCCGCTTTCAACTATAGGAAAGTAGACCATCTGACGGCCGAGCTCGGCAGGCATTGCTCGAATGGTATCGACATCTACTTCGATAATGTCGGGGGGAAGCATCTCGAGGCGTCCCTCTCGCAGATGAACACGTTCGGCCGCATCGTATTGTGCGGTATGATATCCCTGTACAATGCGACCAGACCTCAGCCTGGGCCAAGGAACCTTTTCTTCGCTACCGTTAAACGGCTTATGCTTAAAGGCTTCATCGTCTCAGATCACTTCGAGCGGCTGCCGGAGTTCAACGCAGACATGGGCAAGTGGATCGCGGAAGGCAGGATCAAGTGGAAGGAGACGATCGTCAACGGCATCGAGAACGCGCCAAAGGCGTTCATCGGTCTTTTCAAGGGCGAGAACTTCGGCAAGATGCTCGTTAGGATCGGCCCCGATACGGCTGTCTGATCAGGATTACACGGACTTCAAGCCTGATGATTTGCGATGCAAATAAACTGAATTGGCGGAGGTAGCAGATAGCGACTTTCAT
>CAYFYO010000055.1:0-26260 GCA_964347335.1 uncultured Thermodesulfobacteriota bacterium | reverse complement strand
GATCATCTGGATGGATTCCCGAGGAAGCCGATACGTCAAAGACATCACAGGGGGGCTCATCAAACTCGCGGGATATGGGGTCCTGAAGCTGATTAAATGGATTCGCTTGACCGGGGGAGCACCGGTTCATGCGGGTAAAGATTCGATTGCCCACATACTGTACATAAAAAACGAGCTTCCTGAGATCTATGGAAGAACGTACAAGTTCCTCGAGCCGAAAGACTACGTGAATTTGCGTCTTACCGGGAAATTCGCCGCATCCTTTGATTCCATCACCCTCCATTGGGTAACCGATAACCGGGACATCTCCCGAATCGTCTACAATGACCGCCTGGTCAAGATGTCGACCATCGACCGCGCTAAACTTCCGGATTTGATGCAGGCCGTCGATATTCTGGGACCTCTCAAGAAAGAGGTTGCCGAGGAGCTTGGACTGCCCGAGACTGTCCAGGTCGTGATGGGGACGCCGGACATTCCATCCGCGGCGATCGGATCCGGTGCGGTGAGAGATTATGAAGCGCATCTCTATATCGGCACCTCTTCTTGGCTGACCTGTCATGTGCCTTTCAAAAAGACCGATTTGTTCCGTAATCTGGCATCGCTGCCTTCAGCAATTCCTGGGAGGTATTTCGTTGCCAATGAACAGGAGACGGCCGGAGCCTGCCTGACTTTCATCGGGGATAATATCCTCCATTACAGGGATCAGTTGTCTGAGAAGGGCGATGGTGCGGATCTCCACCAGACCTTGGATGGGATCGTCGATCGAGTCCCCCCGGGGAGTGATAAGGTTATCTTCACGCCTTGGCTTTATGGAGAACGCACACCTGTTGAGAATCGTTATGTCCGAGCCGCATTCTTTAACCAATCCTTGAAGACGACCCGAGAACATCTGATTCGAGCGGTCTACGAGGGGGTGGCATATAATTCGCGATGGCTTCTTGGTTATGTCGAAAAATTCATTGGGCGACGCTTTGAACACATCAACATGATTGGCGGGGGTGCAAACTCAGACGTTTGGTGCCAGATCTATGCGGATGTGTTGGATCGAACCATAAAACAGGTGAAAGATCCGATTATGGCCAATGTGCGGGGCGCTGCTTTCCTGGCTTCTATTGCGCTGGGATATTTGGCTGTTCATGATATTCCGGAGCACGTGAAGATTGCAAAGGTTTTTCGGCCAAACCCGGAGAACCGGAAGATCTATGACGAGTTGTTTCGGGAGTTCCTGAATATCTATAAGAGCAACAGAAAAATCTATCAGCGGTTGAATAAAATCTAATGCAAGCGCATGAAGTCAGTTTCCATCTCTCGCAGAGCACACTGAGATCTCTGAGTTTTGACCTGAATCGCTGAGAGGGCGATTCAAGTCAAGGGCGTCAACGCTTCGCATGTATCAATTGATTTTGATCCACCACGCGATTCGTGGTGAAATCCCTATTGAATTGCTCCGAAGGGGCTGAGTGGGTGGCCTGATTTTCCCTCTCAAAGAATCAGGCCAGAGTCAAAATCATCTCTAGCGAACTCTGTGGGCTCGAGCGACCCTGAGCAGATTCGAAGGGGAGCGGGCGAGAGAAAGTGGTAGGGCATTGTCCTGAAAAGCCAATGTGAAGACATTTAATGCGTCCCTATGAGTAACTCCGCGACAACCATGGGGCGGCGGTAGAGACCGGGAGGAAAAGGTATGGACATGAGAGGTTTGATTGAGAAGTATGGCAGTCGGGTAAACCCAAAAATCATGTCCCGGGTGCTCAGGCTCATGCGATCCATACCTCCTGTCAGACGGATGGTGCAAAGAGAGTACGAGGGAATTATCAAAGAATTGGAAGCCTTCGTGAAACCTTACAGGGACAGGGGCGCTGCCTTCCCACGAATTCCGGAGACTGGATGGAATGAGGAGAAAATCATAGAGGAGATGGAGGAGCTGAGAACCATAGAAGAATCGAAGTGGAGAGACGGGTTTGCCTCGGGTGCTGTCTACCATGGGAATGAGGACCATATTCGTTTTTTGAACACGGTATATGCGATGAATTCCCAGAGCAACCCGCTTCATTCAGACATCTGGCCCAGTGCGTTCAAATACGAATCAGAAATCGTATCGATGACGGCAAACATGCTCGGTGCTGGCAGAATCAGGCCAGGCACAGGTCCGGATAGCGAGATATGCGGCGTCGTTACATCAGGGGGGACAGAAAGCATCCTGCTAGCGATGAAGACGTACAGGGACTGGGCACGGGATAAGAAAGGGATCAAGCATCCCGAAATCGTTGTTCCCTCCACGGCTCATGCCGCTTTTGATAAGGCGGCTCAGTATTTCAATATGAGAATCGTCCATGTTCCCGTCGATGGCGAGTATAAAGCCGATTTGGATGAAACGAGACAGGCCATTAGCCGAAGAGCGATCGCGTTGGTCGGTTCAGCGCCTTCCTTTCCTCATGGCATTATCGATCCAATTGAGGAACTGTCCGAAATGGCAAAAGAGCGGGGAATTGGATTTCACACCGATGCGTGTTTGGGTGGTTTTGTACTTCCCTGGGCAGAGCGGTTGGGATATGATATTCCGCCCTTCGACTTCAGGTTGCCCGGTGTCACCTCCATGTCGGCCGACACGCACAAGTATGGCTATGCGGCCAAGGGAACATCCGTGGTTCTTTACCGTGGGCTCGACCTGCGTCATTATCAGTATTTCAAGGCGACGGAATGGCCGGGGGGGCTCTATTTCTCGCCGACCTTTGCCGGAAGCCGTCCAGGGGCCTTGAGTGCAGTGTGTTGGGCCGCCATGGTGAAGATGGGAGAGAACGGATATGCCGAGGCCACGGACAAGATTCTGAAAACGGCGCTCGAAATCCGAAAAGGGATTGGAGAGATCCCTGATTTATACGTTCTGGGAAATCCTCTGTGGGTCATTGCGTTTGGATCAAGGCGCCTCGACATTTACCGGGTCATGGACTACATGACCAAACGGAAATGGAGTTTGAACGGTCTTCATAAGCCGCCGTGTGTTCACATCTGCGTCACCCTCAGACATACTCTGCCGGGTGTTTCGCAGCGATTCCTCAGCGACCTCAGGAACGCTGTCGCTTACGTCCAGGAGAACCCCGAAGAGAAGGGAGGCATGGCGCCGGTCTATGGGATGGCCGCCAGCATTCCGGATCGAAGCCTCGTGGCGGGTCTACTTGACATGTACATCGATATGCTTTACAGAGTCTGAATTGTCATTTTCCTTGATTTTTCAGGAAAAATAGCTGAGAATACCCCGCGATCCTTTTGGCCATAAGCGTGAGGCTTACGGTATTTGGAAAACGAGGTACCCCATCATGGCGGGGGGGATCGCTTCGGTCTGAAAAGAACCTGGCAAGGCATGATTTTTGCTTAAACCAAGTCGACCGAGAGCCTTTGATGTTCTGATGCTCACGCACGGGGGGGCAACCCGAGATGCCTTTGGTTGACGAAAAAATCCGAAGTTGCGGCCAGTTACTCAGTCGACGTCGTTTCTTGAGACTGAGTGCTTTGACCACACTCGCGAGTTTCTCGCCTCGTCTCGGTCTCGCCGCTCTGAAAAATTTTCAATCACCCGAGAGATCGCTCTCTCTTCACAACACCCACACGGGTGAGTCCCTTGAAGAGGTTTATTGGGCGAAGGGCCGGTATCTGTCCGAAGCGCTCTCCGACATTGACTACATTCTTCGAGACCACCGGTCTGGCGATATCAAGAGGATCGATGTGCGACTGCTCGATCTTATCCACGCGATCGGGTTGAAACTCGATGCGCAAGAGCCTTTCCACATTATTTCCGGCTATCGATCGCCCAGGACAAATGCCTTCCTCAGGAAGTGCGGTCGTGGTGTTGCCAGAAATAGCTTCCATTTGTACGGCAAAGCGGTGGATATACGCCTCCCCGAATGTCCCCTTTCCCTCCTCCATCGGGTGGCGATCGAAATGAGAGGGGGCGGTGTCGGCTATTACCCTCGCCCGAATTTCGTTCACATCGACGTCGGACGGGTTCGATCCTGGTAGGAAGCCTATTCAATTTTCACCCCGCCTTCGCTCGACTTCCCCGAGGCACAGAGTCCCCAGAGAGATGTGTTCTCTGATGGACGCGAGAGTGGGTGTTTAATCTTGCCAGAGGCGGGGTTTTCACAGGAATGCAGACCATAGGGCTCTGCCTGTCGCGAATATCATTGAAGTATTATGCATGGGAACTGTTACGGCTCTCGTTGTTGCTCCGGGATAGGCGGTCGCTCACGGAGGGCCCTGCTTAATTTTCTGTCCCGCCCATAGATATCATCGCGGAAATGGACCGTACCACCTTTATCGACCCAGGCTGTCCAATACAGGAGATGCACCGGTATCGGTTCCGGTAGGCGGAGGGTCTGGGTTTCACCGTTATCGATGGCCATAAGGATATTCTCCCGTGGCCATTCGCGACCATTCCCCAAGAGATACGCAGCCAGGTCAATTGGCTTTTGAACGCGAATACAGCCGGAACTAAAAGTGCGCTTGTCCTTTTGAAATAATGCTTGTGCCGGGGTGTCGTGCAGGTAGACCCGGAACTTATTGGGAAACATGAACTTTATGCGACCGAGGGCGTTTCTGGGCCCAGGATCTTGACGGAGCTTGAAGGAGAGGTTTTGCGCGTTGATGCGGGACCAGTCGATCGATTCAGGGTCAATCTCGGGGGCCCCTTTCTCCCAACCCTGAAAGACCCGTATCTTTTGCCTGGCGAGGTACTCGGGGTCTTTTTGAATCTTGGGCAGAATATCCCTGACAGCGATCTTCGCTGGAATGTTCCAGTAGGGATTCAGTTCCATATGCGTGATTTTGCCCGTGAAGACGGGCGTCCGTCGATACCGTCTCCCGACGACGACGCGCATTGTCAGGATAGCCTCGCCATTTTCAACAACGTCGAGTTCGAAGTTGGCAATGTTGACCAGGATATAATGCCGTCCCAGATCATGGGGGAGCCATCGCCATCGCTCCAGGTTCGCCTTGATCTGGCGGACGCGTTCTTTCACCGGTACATTGAGGGCCTCCAAGGTCGCCGGGCCGACAACGCCATCCGCCTTGAGTCCATGCCTCTCCTGGAATCTCCGGACCGCTTCTTCCAAGGTGTCGTCAAAGAGTTCCTGATCTGTCTCGTCCCATGGATCGAGATCACCTGACATCATGAGTCGGGCCCGCAAGACGCCGATGCGGGGGGTACGATCCCCTCCTTCCAACTTTGGCCCCCTCGGCACTCTCGGCCATCCACCCATTTCCATGATCTTTCGGTATCTCAGAAGAGCCTCTTTCAGATCCCTGTAACCCTCATGTTGCGGCCGAAGGAAATTCAGTGCTCCCTCGATGTCGTTTTCATCGAGGGCAATTTGCAGGATCCTTACCAGATCTTCATCTCGGCTCTTGATCAACCACTCCGACTGGATTGTCTCAGGATTGACATGGCCCGTCAGGAGATGAGACCCATAGAGAAGAAAAGCGTCGGTTAGCAGGATCTCGAGGTCAGCAAACACTTCGGGTGAAACGGTTCTACTGGCGGATCTGCGGTGATTTATTTCTTTCAATAGCGCATCAATTTTCACGATATGGTAGTCTTCGGGCCTGAGCCCTTCACGGTCGGCCTCATGAATCGCTCTCGTCAGCGCAACGGCCTGGGGGAGGGGACCTTTATTCTCACTCCAGGCGGGTCGGAAGTCCCGGTCTGCATAGAAGCGAAAAAGAGCACTCCCGCCGCAGAGCAGCTCTCTCCGGCAGATCAACCTTCCAGATGCGGGAGCGAATGAGATTTTATGCCGCAGGATTTCACTCACCCGGTTGGAAAAACTCGAGGCTGGAAAGCTCTGGGCGGGGGCAAAGAGGCTCCCCCAAATGAACACGGCCGCAATGAGCGTATTTCGGTTCATCCGTCGGCTGCGAGTCGATGAGAATCTTGAAAAACGCATTACCGGTCAGCCCTGATGTGTTTCGACTTCCCGTGGGATGCCCCCCGGGGGACCACACAGGTGTTAAAGATAGCAGAAGGGATCGTTTTGGGCAACTCGAACCGAGGGTCATCAAGAAATATGATCAGCGTGGGTCTTCGGTCCCAGTCTCGAATTCTTTCGTCATCCAACGGGTGAGAATGCAATAGAGGGGATTTGCCATGAGCGTGTTTCGGCGTGAACTAGCGAAGCGAAAAACAGGTTCTGAGGGGCGTCGTTGGCTGGTCGTTCCCTATGATCAGTTGTCCCATGCGATCGGCCCCCTCGGCAGAGAAGCACCGAAGAACCTCGGCATCGTCCTCGTCGAGAATCCATGGAAGGCTCGGCGGCGACCCTATCACAAACAGAAGCTCGCTCTCATTCTGACCAACATGAGACACTTTGCCCTGGAACAGGCAGAACGAGGGGTCGCCGTGCGACATGTGATAGCCCAGGGGCCTTACCGAAAGGCTTTGGAACCCCTCATGGAAGAACTCGGCCCCATGCAGGTCATGGAGCCAGCGGAGCGCGAGCTCAGGGTTGACCTCCAACCCCTGGTCGAGACGGGCAAGCTCCAGTTCGTTCGTCATGAGGGCTGGCTCACCACGCGTGACGAATTCGAGCTCAGTGCCCGGAAGGGTCCGCCCTGGCGGATGGATCAGTTCTACCGAGTCATCCGCCAGGAAAAGGACATCCTCATGAAAGATGGAAAGCCCGTGGGTGGGAAATACAGCTTTGATACAGAAAACCGTCTTTCCTGGAAAGGAGACCCGCCGGCGCCAGCCCCCCCGACCTTTCCGATTGATCCCATCAAGGAGGAAGTGAAGAAACTCGTTGAAACAGAATTCAAGCACCATCCGGGTCGAATCGATCTCCAGGCCCTTCCCGGAACCGCAGCCGATGCCGATGCCCTCTGGTCCTGGGCGAAGCGTGAATGTCTCCCCAATTTCGGTCCATATGAAGATGCCATGTCCACAGGATCGAAAAGCCTCTTTCACACGCGTATTTCATCTTTGATGAATATCCATCGGCTCCTCCCCAGCAGAGTGATCGACGATGTCATCCATGCGGACCTAACCCTGCCCAGCAAAGAGGGCTTCATCAGACAGGTACTTGGCTGGCGAGAGTTTGTTCACCAGATCCATGTCAAGACCGATGGGTTCCGCGATCTTCCCACAGGACCTCCTGCTATTGCCAAGATGCCGGGCGATGGCGGATACGGCCGCTGGAAGGGAAGGCCTTGGCCCTCGAAGCCCCTTTCAGGCGATCCAGATGGAGGGGCTGAACCGGCTATGCTCGGAGATGGCACCCCCCTTTCACCCGCGTATTGGGGTGAGAAATCAGGTTTCTTTTGTGTGGACTGCATTGTCTCAGATGTCTGGCAGGAGGGGTATGGCCACCACATCACTCGGCTCATGGTCCTTTCCAACCTGGCAACCCTCCTCGATGTCTCCCCGCGGGCGCTCACCGATTGGTTCTGGGTCGCCTATACCGATGCGTATGACTGGGTGGTCGAGCCGAATGTATTGGCCATGGGTACCTTTGCTGTCAGTGAACTCATGACAACCAAACCTTATGTCTCTGGTGCGGGCTATATCAACCGGATGAGCGACTATTGCAAAGGCTGTGCTTTTGATCCGAAAAAGAATTGCCCCTTCACGCATCTCTATTGGGCCTTCCTTTTGCGACATGAAAATGTCCTGAGGAACAATCCACGGCTGCGGATACCGATGGTTTCTCTCTCTAAACGGAGTAACGATCGCCGGCGTCAGGATCAAGCCGTTTTCAAATGGGTGCGCGACACGTTGCTCGCAGGGGACCTCCTGACACCGAAGAGCCTGCCATAGTTGCGAGGTGGAGGAACGAAAATGGTGAATCAAAAACGCATGAGAATCCTGAAAGCAGGAAAGGAGAAAGCCGGTCCGATCGTCTACTGGATGAGCCGCGACCAGCGTATGAGGGACAATTGGGCGCTCCTCTTTGCCCAGGAACTCGCGTTAGAGCGAAAACAACCCATGGCGGTCGTTTTCTGTTTGGTACCAAAATTCCTTGAGGCGACGATCAGACATTACGATTTCATGCTCGAGGGCCTAGAGGAAGTTGAGAAGGAATTGACGAAAAGGAATATTCCTTTCTTCCTCCTACCGGGCTTGCCCAAAAAGGAGATCCCAGCTTTTGTCAAAAAATCCGGGGTCGGGGCCGTGGTCTCGGATTTTGAGCCACTCAAGATCAAAAGGGCATGGAAGAAGGACGTGGGAGAGCGGATGGATATTCCGCTCTATGAAGTTGACGCCCGTAATGTTGTTCCCTGCTGGATCGCCTCGCCAAAGCGGGAGTACGGGGCATACACCCTGCGACCGAAGATTCGACGCGCCCTGCCAGAGTATTTGAAGGATTTTCCACGGCTCAAGAAACATCCGATCTCGTGGAAGAGGAAAACCGGGAAAACAAGATGGGATGAGGTGCGAAGGACGCTCAAGGTCGATCATCGGGTGTCAAAGGTAAATTGGATCCAGCCAGGGGAAAAGGCGGCCCAGAGGACCCTCCGAAATTTCGTCGAAGAAAAGCTGTCCCGATATGATGAAATTCGGAATGATCCGACCCTAGACGGGACGTCAAATCTCTCGCCTTATCTCCATTTCGGACAGCTCTCTGCGCAAAGGGTTGCCCTGAAAGTCCTGGAGAGCGGAAGGCGTCAAGGATCGAAAGCGGCCTTTCTCGAAGAACTCATCGTGAGGCGGGAGCTTTCCGATAACTTCTGTTTGTATGATCCCAACTATGACAATTTCGAAGGTTTCCCTGATTGGGCAAAGAAGACCCTAAACGATCATCGGAAAGACCGGAGACCGTATCTGTATTCTCTGGAGGATTTTGAAAACGCCAAGACCCATGACGAATTATGGAACGCCGCTCAAAGGCAGATGGCCAAAACGGGGAAAATGCACGGTTACATGAGAATGTATTGGGGAAAAAAGCTCCTCGAGTGGACAGAAACTCCTGAAGCGGCGATGGAGATTGCCATTTACCTCAATGATCGCTACGAGCTCGATGGTCGAGAGACCAATGGCTATACGGGTATTGCATGGTGTATTGGAGGGGTTCACGACAGAGCGTGGCCGGAGCGTCCGGTTTTTGGAAAGATCCGCTTCATGAGTTATAACGGCTGCAAATCGAAGTTTGACGTCCAGGCTTACATCCAAAAAAACCGATGATCATTCCGCAGCCTCCCAGGATGATGTCTATTCGTGAGACGGTTGAGACGATAAAGGCCGTAAGATCCCCGGTCAACGAAAAGGGGAACTGTGACGGGAGCGGACAGAAGCAGATGAGAGATCTCGGGAGTATCCGCTCCCAGATTCGCAAGCCGATATGGATACAGACCTTCGAATGGTTCGCTCAGTGAGTGATTGTAAAAGGGAGAGAGACGATCAAGTCACCCTCAGCGTCGAGAACGTCTACATACCATTGCCCAGCCTCGTGGAGCTGAATGATCTTGGAGCTGTAGGTTCGCCAGCTGTTGGAATTCACGGGAAGGGTGACTCTGGCGCGCTCAACATTTTGATAGTACCAGACATGGGTAACCTCCGTGGGAGGTTGGGCATTCACAATCCGGGTAAAGCAGTAGAGTTGACCCACAGAAGCTGAATAGGTCGTCCTTGCATCAAAGGGTTGGCGGTCAACGATGGTCCGAGAGATCGTGGCAAATTCAGCATCGAGAGAGTTGAGGGTCTGGGCCTGAAGAGCCGTCGTCATCAAAAGCACAAGGCCGAGCATGGCGAGGGCCGTGGCGAGAAGAGGGGACACGTGAAATCGTCGCATGGTTTCTCCTCCTTTTTTGGGGGGTTTCCTTGGATTACCGTATCTGACGTTGTGCGTGCGTCGAGAACGGTTTCTCGGCCCGATGCAAGATGGGGGCCATAAAGCAACGCTTGTGTAAACCGCCCCACCTCCGGCTTGTCGAGTGTCCTTTTCTCCAAGATCTCCTTTTGGATCTTATGAATTCAGATGGAGGGGACGGAGCGATTCGGCCTGGTCGCCGGGTGTCGAGGTCCTCATTGGATCACGGCATTTTTGCCGCCTTGCGACAAAAAGTCGCCTCAAGTGGCTACAGGCCGCCCGGGTCATCCTTGCCACTGGAAGATTCCGCCCGAGGGCTAGCGAGCGGTGAAACTCCTTCTGCAATAGACTTCACCCCTCGTTTATGTTATTTGAATGAGCAGTCACTGCCAGTTTTCAAGGGCGAGAGGTGCGTACCTATGAGCCGGCGTTGGGGAATCACGTCATTTCCTATCCTCTGTCTTATCCTTGGCCTCTTCCAATTGCCGGGGTGCGGCAAGGATGGGGGAAAAAATCCCCAGGCAGGTGTTGACGGTGAGCCTGCCATACCCGTGACAGTGGCCGAGGCAGTTGCGAGGGACGTGACGGTTTTTATGACGTATACGGGGAAAATAGAGGCCTGTCAGGACATCACGATTCGTTCAAAGATCGGCGGTATTCTTGACGAAGTGCTGGTTGAGGAGGGCGACTCGGTCAAGGCGGGCCAGACCCTCGCTCGGGTGGAGGATGAAGAGTATCTCCTCGCCGTGCGCGAGGCCGAGGCCTCGCTCTTCTCGGCAAGATCAAACTTAGCGAAGATCACGCAATTGTCCCGACCACAGGAGATTGATGCGGCTCGAGCCGCCTACGAGAGAGCCCAGGCCGATTTCGACAAGGCACGGGTGACTTGGGAAAGAACAGAGAGTTTGTACGAAAAGCGGGTGATCTCAAAGCAGGAATATGACATTGCCAAATTGGACTATCAGTCGAAAAAGGCCACTCGAGACGCAGCGAAAGAGAATTTCGATTTGGTGGCTGAGGGGGCGAGAACGGAAGACATCGAAATGGCAAAGTTCCAAGTGAATCAGGCGGAAGCCAGACTTTCCTTGGCGAAAAAGCGGCTAAATGACACGCGGATTAGAAGTCCGATCTTGGGGGTTGTGACCCGTAAGATGGTTGAGATGGGCGATCTGATGGCTGTTGGGACACCGGTTGCCAATGTTGTCGATATAAGACAAGTGGAAACCGAGGTCGGTATTACCGAGAAGGATCTGCCCCACATCCGGCTCGACTCGAAGGTGAGCGCCACGGTGGTGGCTTATCCAGGTCGGGCCTTTTCAGCAACCATTGTATTCATTGGGGTTAAGGCCGATAGTCTCACGGGTACCTTTCCGATGAAGATCGAGTTTGACAACGTTTCCGGTTTGCTGAAACCCGGCATGGTGGTTGAAGTCAGGATCGAAAAGGAAACCTATGAGAATGTCGTGGCCATTCCTCAGCATGCGGTCTTGGACAAGGTCACGAGGAAGGTGGTCTTCGTCATCGAGGACGGGATCTCACGAGAAAGGAGTGTCGACCTTGGCCCGCTGGTCGAGGAAGACGTCGTTATACAGGAAGGACTGGACGCTGGGGAGACCTTTGTGGTCGTCGGGCAACAAAGCCTGAAGGACGGGAGCAAGGTCAAGATCGAAACGCAGGGCTAGGGAGGAGATCCTTCCGGCCACTTGGAAAAAACGCTTCTCGAAAAACGACTCGCCAAGCAAACCCATGGCCTTTTTTCGTTTTTTTGTCAAACAACCCGTCTTCGTAAACCTTCTCTTTCTTCTTGCCATCGTGGCTGGCGTGCTCACCTATTTCGATATGCCTGTCGAGCTCAATCCCGACGTCTCCTTTGAGACGGCCGCCGTGGTCACCCTTTATCAGGGCGCCAGTCCAGAGGAGGTGGAGGATCTCATTACCATTCCCCTGGAAGATGAGATAAAGGACCTGGATGATGTCAACCGCGTCATCGGAGTTTCTGCCGAGAATCGATCCACCATCATCGTTGAGTATGTGTCGGAAATCGAGGACTTCAAGAACGCGGTGAGAGATCTCAGGGACGCCGTCGATGAGGTCGATGACCTTCCCCTGGAGGCCGACAGACCCCTTGTCTTTGAGTTCGGGACGAGCAGTCAGTATCCCGCGATCACGGCGGTTTTGAGTAGCAATGAGATGCCGGAATCCAAGATGAAAGAATTGGCTGAGGATATCGAGGACGCGCTCGAGGAGATCAGCGGGGTCTCCTCTGTAAGCATCGCAGGGGTCCGTGAGCGAGAGGTCTGGGTCGAGGTTTCGCCTGAGAAACTCTATGGCTACGGCCTCTCGGTCGATAGTGTTGTCGACGCCTTACGCATGGCCAATTTGGATCTCTCGGCCGGCAAAATCAAAACACAAAAAAAGGAGTATCTCGTCCGGACTTTGGGGCAGTTCGACACGGTCAAGGAAATTGAATCGGTGGTGATTAAGCCAAGTGCTACGGGCCAACATATTCTGGTCAGGGACGTGGGTCAGGTGAGAGACACATTTGAGGAAGAACAGACTCGTTCCCGATTGAACCGGAAGCCCGCTGTTTCTCTGAGCATCCTTAAAGAAAAAGGGGGAAATGCCTTTGACATCGTCCGAGAAACCAAGAGCATCGTATCCGATAACGTCAAAAGGGTTCCTTATGCGATTGAAACCGCCTATATTAACGACTCCACCGTTCAGATCAGACGGACAGTTCAGCGGCTTAAGAATAACGCGTTCTTCGGACTGAGCCTGGTGCTCGTCACACTCTATCTCTTCGTCGGACTTCGGAATGCGCTGTTTGTTGCCATTGGTATCCCTTTCTCTTTTCTCTGTGCCTTCGTACTCATGCACATGGCGGGGATTTCGATCAACACGATTTCCCTCTTCAGCCTCATCCTGATACTGGGGCTCGTCGTAGATGACGCTATCGTGATGCTGGAAAACATGTATCGGCACATCGAAAATGGATTATCAACCGCCGAGGCTGCGATTTCTGGGGCGAGCCAGGTCGCCATGCCAGTCGTGGCAAGTATTTTGACAACGGTAGCCGCTTTTCTTCCTCTTCTGCTGATGGTCGGCATCATCGGGAATTTCCTGACCACCATTCCCTTGGTTGTCTCGTTTGCTCTACTTTCGTCGCTTTTTGAGGCGCTCATCATTTTGCCATCGCACGTGGCCGAGTTTGGGAGGGTGGCAAGGGAACCACTCATCGGCGAAAGGGCCTTTCGGTTCATGAAACGGACTTATCGGAGAATTGTGGTTCGGGTGCTTCGTTTTCGGTATCTGTTCTTCCTCATGATCATCACTCTGGCCGGTTTGGGAGGCTATTTGGCCTTTTTTGTCCTCGAAAGGGATCTTTTTGCCGATGAAGAGATTTCCCAGTTTTCCTGTCGGATTCGCTCGGCTGTGGGCAACAGAATCGACGAAACCGATGGGATTATCTCGAAGATCGAGAAGATGGCGATGAACCTTCCTCAGCGTGAAGTCACGGCGGTGCTCTCACGAACCGGAATCATCATTGGCGATTACACGGTCGAGCGGGGAACGCATGTCGGAGAGGTCATGGTGGACCTCGTGGAAGAAGAGGAGAGAGATCGGATGTCCGACGATATCATCGCCGAACTCCGGTCCCAGGTGGAGAAAGTCAGCGGCATCACCTCTCTAGACTTTGGCAAGGTGGAGACAGGTCCTCCTGTGGGAGCCGCCGTTGCTGTTCAGGTGAGGGGAGCGGATTTCGTCGTTCTCGAGCCGGCGGCTGAAGATATCAAGAAAATTCTGGCCAATGTCCCGGGTGTCAAGGACATTCGTGACGACCTCGAGCTGGGAAAAAATGAAATCCGAATCCATATCGATAGAGAAAAGGCGGCGCTCTACGGTCTCACAAATCGCCAAATCGCAAGAGCCGTCAAGGGGGCTTTTGAGGGGCTGGAAGCGACAACCTTTCGCACCGGTGGGGAGGAAGTCGATGTGATTGTTAAATTCGAGGAGGCCGACAGGCGCGGCGTTGCGGATTTCGAGCGCATCAAGCTTCGAACACCTCAGGGTCAGTTGATCCCTTTTTACAACGTGGCCGATGTCCGCATCGAGAGGGGTTATGCCCGAATTGTTCGGAGAGACTTCGAAAGAACCATCATGGTCAGTGCCGGTATCGATGCCAATGTCACCAAATCGACCACCGTGAACAGGCTTATCGAAGCCAAGGTCCCAGAATTGAGGGCCCGACATCCCGGAATCGAGATCAAGCTGGGAGGGGAATACGAGAAGACCGAGGAGTCCTTTTCGAGCCTTGCCCGTTCCTTCGTCATCGCCATCGTTTTGATCTACGTCATTCTCGGCACCCAGTTCAAGTCCTTCAGCCAACCCCTGGTGATCATGTTTACCGTTCCCTTTTCTTTCATTGGTGTTGTCCTGGGTCTTCTGATCATGGGCTATCCCTTCAGCCTCGTGGCCTTCGTGGGTGTGGTGGCATTGGCGGGAATTGTGGTGAACGACTCCCTCGTTCTGATCGACTTCATCAACAGGAGTCGAAGAGGGGGTACATCGCGCTGGCGCGCCATCATCCAGTCAGGGAAGATCCGTATGCGCCCGATTCTCCTGACCACGATCACGACCATCCTCGGGCTGTTGCCCATGGGACTTGGCATTGGGGGCAAGTCTCGGGTCTGGGGGCCGATGGCCAATACAATTATCTGGGGTTTGAGCTTCGCCACGATACTGACCCTGTTCTTCATCCCGGCCTTCTATGCCATTATGGATGATCTCGTCGGGTGGTTCTTTAGAAAGCGGGGAGCATAATGCCCGAATGGGTCAGCCCTTGCGTTCAGCGGTTGGCTACCGCGAGTCCTTCGGGAAAGGCTACTTGTCCACTTTTGGAGGCTCGATCGGCCGATCGGTACGAATCTCTGTCAGAATGTCCATGATTCGCCCCAACCCTGCTGCCTGGCCTCTCAGAATCGCCAACCCGATGGCAACAATAGCGCCAAAAATCAGCCATAGAACCGCCTTTTCTCCGACTTTCAATACCAGTCCAGCAATAGCGATTCCCGCGGTTTGAAGGCCGACAATCAGTGCGACGAACAAGCTGAAATCCCTCTCTCGTTTCATCCCGTCCTCCTTCTCGCTGGTTCCCTTACAACTCAATCATAAGTATCGGCAAAAATTGGGAAAAAATTAGGCCCCGTCAAAAATCGAGCGACTGTTGACATGGGGGGGCCCCTGTGTTTCAATGGCGGACAGGAGAAACACGAGGGAGCGTTGCGATGAAGTTGAGTGCACGAAACGTCTTTAAGGGCAAAGTGAAAAGAATCGCTCACGGTGCGATAAATTCGGAAATCACGGTTGAGATCCAGGGCAGTCTCGAAGTCGTTTCGATGATTACGAAGGCCTCGGCAGAGCGTCTCGGCCTGGCGGAGGGCAGAGAGGTCCATGTGGCAATCAAAGCCTCCAACGTCATGATTGTTGTCGACTGACCTCCCTCTGCAAAGTTTGGCTGGGAAAATGAGCCCCTGAGACTCAGGAAACCGCTCAGCCGTATCAATTGACACCCTTCTCACCCCCAGTCTAGAATCAGTTCCAGAGCCGATTTCCGGAGAGACATCCATGCCATCACCCGGCGTTCAGCGTAAACTCACCGCAATTCTCAGTGCAGATGTCAAGGGTTACAGCCGCCTCATGGGCGAGGATGAGGAGGCGACCATTCGGACTTTGAACGCATATCAGGAGATCATGGCCGCGCTTATCCAGCAACATCGCGGCCGTGTTGTCGACGCCACAGGGGACAATCTACTGGCTGAATTCGCCAGCGTCGTGAGTGCGGTGGGCTGTGCCGTGGAGATCCAGAAAACGCTCGGAAAGCGGAACGCAGCGTTGGCGGAAAGCCGGCGAATGGAGTTTCGGATTGGCGTTAACCTCGGGGATGTGATTGAGGAGGGAGAGCGAATTTACGGAGACGGAGTCAACATCGCGGCTCGGCTGGAGAGCCTCGCCGAGGGGGGAGGTATCTGCATCTCGGGAAGCGCTTATGACCAAGTGGAGAACAAACTCGCCCTTGGCTACGAGTACCTGGGAGAACAGAAGGTCAAGAATATCAAAAAGCCCGTGCCGGCCTACCGGGTCCTGATCGAGCCCGAAGCAGCCGGTTCTCTGGTTTACAGAAAGAGACGGGACGAACCGGGACACAAGTGGAGGGCCACGCTGACGTTTTTGGCAGCCCTGACCATCGGAATTGCGGCCGTGGGTGTATGGAGGCTTTACTTTCATCCTTCCTCTCGGCCGGAGGAGGAGACCCGAACGCTCAAGTTGCCCGATAAACCCTCCGTTGCTGTGTTGCCTTTTACCAACATGAGTGAGGATCCAAAACAAGAGTATTTTAGTGATGGGATCACCGAGGATCTGATCACAGACCTTTCGAAGGTCTCCGGGTTGTTCGTGATCTCTCGGAATTCTGTCTTTATTTATAAAGGGAAGCCGGTCAGACCCGAGCAGGTGAGCCGGGAATTAGGCGTTCGATATGTTTTGGAGGGGAGTGTCAGGAAGGCCGATGATCGAGTGCGCATTACCGCCCAATTGGTCGATGGGAACACGGGGGGACACGTGTGGGCAGAACGATATGACCGAGATCTCCGGGACATTTTTGGTCTGCAAGATGAGGTCACGCAGAAAATCGTAGCCGCCCTGGCCGTGAGACTCACAGAGGATGAACACGAACGCCTTTTGCGCAAAGGAACGGAAAGCCTGGAGGCCTTTGACTACGTCCTCCGAGGCTGGAATTATCACAATCGTTATACCAGGGAAGGGAATGCAGAGGCCCAGAGGATGTTCGAGAAGGCGATTGACTTGGACCCCGGGTTTGCCGCCGCTTATGCATACCTGGGCTGGACCTATTGGATGGAATGGTCTTTGGGCTGGAGCCATGACCCGCGAACACTTGAGAAGGCTAACGAGTTAGCAGAAAGGGCAATCGCCTTGGATGACGCTGTACCCGATGCCTACTGCCTTTTGGCCGGCACCTATTTATGGAAGAAGAAGCATGAGCAGGCGATTGCCGTATCAAAGAGATCGATTGACCTCAACCCGAACTACGCTGATGCGCTTGCGGGCCAGGGGGATATCCTGAGTTTTGCAGGGAGACCGGAGGAGGCCATCGGGCTCATTGAGAAGGCGATGCGCCTCAATCCCATCCATCCGGTTTGGTATCTATGGGCTCTCGGGCATGCTTATTTCTTGACGGGACATTATGACGAGGCCATTGGGGCATTCAAGAAGGCTCTCAACCGCAACCCGGGTTTCTGGCCAGCCCACGCCTACCTGGCAGCGACCTATATTGAACTCGGACGAAAAGAGGAGGCTCGGGCTGAAGCCGCGATGATGTTGAGATTTGCTCCGAACTTGTCCTTGGAAGTCTGGAGACAGAGGCTTCCCTACAGAGATCCATCGGTATTGGAACGAGTTCTCGAGGCTTTGCGCAAAGCCGGGATTATGAATACGCAGGCGAATTGAGGGCCCGCCACCCCGTGAGCGGGTGTGCCGGGGCTTGTCCCCCATTTCTTTTCCAAAAGGGGTGTGAAGGAGAGGAATGCGGAGTTCGGGAGAAAAGTGGAGGGGTGGAAAGCCCTCCTGGGGGAGAGGGCTTTCCGTCGGCTGGGAGAAAAGTCTCTGCAAAGTTTTGCAGGCTTCTAATATACCGTTCCCACGGATGGCACGATAACGAGATCGATCCGCCGATTCACGGCCCGCCCGGCTGTGGTCTCGTTCGTTGCTAAAGGCCGCCTCGACCCGTACCCCACGGCGACGATCCGCTCTTGCCCCAGAGTTCCATTCGCCACGAAATACTTGCGAACCGCGTCTGCTCGTTGTTGCGATAGATGTTCGTTTAGCTCGTCAGAGCCGGTGCTGTCCGTGTGTCCTTCAATGACGACCTTCGGGTCCCCAAAGGTGCGAATGGCTCGTTGGACTTTGCTCAGCAGCGCGTAGTTGCTCGGCATGATGAGGTCCTTGCCAACGGGAAACTCCATGGTCTTCAGGCGGATGACGAGCCGATTCCCCTGCTGATAGACCTCCGCCTCGTCCGGCCTGAAGAAGGTCTGGACCTCGTTGAACAGTTCATTGAACCACTTTTCTTCCGCGAGGCGTTGCTTTTTGGCTTTCTCCTCCAGGGTCTCTCCCTGGAGGGAAGCGATTTTTTGCTCCAGGGATTCGGTCTCTGCTTCGAGGGTTCTCACCTTTTGGGTCATGTATTGATGGTCCGCCTGCAGCGTGGCAATGGAACCGGTAATATTCTCGACCTGCATCTCGAAGGTCTGGTCACGCATATCGGGAGCCGCGAGGCGGGTGGTTGTCTGATAGAGGATTCCCTCGATCCAGAGGGTGATCCGCTCGGGTTCCATGGTACTCAGTCTTTTGCTTTGCCGCGTGAACTGTAAAAGCCGGCGACCGTGAAAGAGGGCTTCGCTGGCCTTCTCGTGTATGATCTCTTTTTCGTACCGGTGTTTCGAAATATAGGTATCAGCCTCTGCGAGCTTCTTTTGAGCCAGTGCGAGTGTTTTCGGGGCTATTTTTCGTGCGTCCTCCTTTTCTGCCTGGTTAATCAGCTTTCGAACCTCACCGAGAGTCTGTTCCTTAATGGCCCGCAGCTCAAGCTCATTAAAGGCCTTGGTCACCTTCGACTCTTTCTTTCGAGCCCACAAGAGATTGTTGTTTTCGATGGCCTGAGTCAGTTCGAGGAACTTTTCTTCGACGTCGACATAATCCTCTCCCAGGCGAATGGCTCCCGCGGCACGGGCCAGGTCACGAGCTTTTATGGATTCGGGTAGGGCCGCTCTGGCAAGCTTGGCCATCTCTTCGGCCCGATCGAGTTGGGCTCGCCCTTGGGCGATTCTCTGTGAAACCTTCGAGAGTTCACCCCCTCGATCGATTATCTCCCTGGCATTCTCGAGAGAGCTTTCGGCTTTCGAAAACCAGGTTGGCGAGAGGACATTGATTTGGTCGTTCCGGGCATTACCGATATCACCGTCCAACTGGTTGAAGGCCTCGATGGGGTTTTCCGACCTTGCAATGGGTTCGACCTTCAATTGCTTCCCTGAACATGCCCCGAGGAAGAGCGCGGCGGCGATGAGCGGAATAATGCGAAGGTTTCTCTTCATGCGCATGGTTTCGCCCCCTTTCCTCTGCCGTAACTGAGGAGAGATCGATTTCTCTCCTGATTTCCCCGTATCCTGAGCAAACAGAGTGCCGGAAACGATCAAAAAGGGGGCATGATTCTCCTTTTTTCGATTCAACTTGTGAATCCAGGTGCTTAGGAATGGTTGGTAGGCTTCTTCGATGAGAATGTGAAAGGGGTCTTGACCCTGTTTTTCAATCGTGTAAGGTGAGTTTACGAAAATGTGATTTCGTGGTCCTCACCGATTGTCCTAAAGGATGCTTTCGATTTCCAACTCGGGTCACGAAAACCTGCGTGCCAGAAGGCCGGGGCAAAAGATCGAGCCCTCCCTGTGAGAACCTGTTTATCCGATTTTATCTTTCTTCTTGATCACTTAACCAAACAACTCACAGGCTCTGGGGAAATCCTGTGGGTAAATAGGGCTCACGGAGACATAAGTTACTGTCCAAAAAGAAAAAATAGCAGATTGCCTAATTTTTGTGCAGCAAAAAGTCTTTTAATTTCAATAAGTTAAACTAAGTAAAATGATTTTTTACTGCTTTAGGGAAATCATTAGACCGTCTCCATTGCGATGGTGATCGTGGTGTGGATAACTTCTCGATTCTGGGTTGAATGTAGAGAGAATCTGTTGGTATAAGAAGCGAGAAGTTGGAGGCCGTGGGAGACATCGAATGCGTTCAGATCGTCGCGGAACTCTCGCCGTCATGGGAAGCGCTATCGCCATATCCTGCCCCGGGTCCATGATCTTCAGTTTTCCCGGCGTAATGGGGGCATATTGGCAAGAGATGTTCAATGTGGGCAAAGGGCCCATCGGGAACACCTTGTTTTTCGTGCTCGCTGCCGCGGGGATTTTCATGTTTTTCGTGGGCCAATGGCAAGAGCGATTTGGCATCAGAAGAATGATCACGATCGGAGCGGTCGTTACCGCCCTGAACGGGGTTACACTGGCCTTCGCCTCAAACATCCATATGGTCTACCTATGGGCTTTCTTGATTGGTGTCGGATCCTGCTTCATTTACATACCCGCCCTCACGACCGTACAGCGCTGGTATCCGGCAAGAAAGGGACTCGTTTCAGGCATTGTCAACATGATGTTCGCACTGTCCGCAGCCATCATGTCTCCCCTTTTCGTCTACATGGTCAGGGTGATGGGTTATTTTTCCATGAATATTGTTGTGGGAGTCCTTGCCCTGGCCATTGGTGGGGTGGCAGCGCAGTTTACTGAGAGCCCAGAAAGGCTGGGCCGAGAAAAACCAGCGGCCCGGATGGACGGAGAATCCAGAAAGTCTTCCCTCGTTTCGGTCACGGTAAAGGGGAGCATCCGGATGAGGAGCTTTTGGTTTCTGTGGCTAACGTGGGCCTTTCAGGGGGCTGCAGGGATTTCCATGGTGACCTTATCTGTCACTTTTGGACTCTCCAGGGGATTGGCCATAGAATCTGCGGTCGTCATTCTGACGGTTTTTAACATCATGAGCGGACTGAGTCGGCTCTTTATGGGATATCTCTCTGACAGGATCGGCCGGAACTCGACGATGAGTGTCGCGTTCTTGGCCGCAGGGCTCGCCTATTTTGCATTGCCCTACATCGAGAGTCTGTCGGTTTCCGCCACGCTTGCCGCAATCATCGGTCTGGCCTTTGGAACCCTCTTTGCCGTTTCGGCTCCACTCGCTTCGGATTGCTTTGGCCTTCGGCACTTTGGAGCGATTCTTGGCTTGGTTTTCACCGCCTACGGTTTTATTTCCGGCCTATTAGGACCTTCGCTGAGTGGATACCTCCTGGATATCACTCACGGGAATTTCATGATCGTCTTCACCTATCTGGGTTCGTTTTGCCTGCTCTCAGGGCTTCTCATTCGGTTTGTTGTCCCCTCTCGATCCAAGTGACGCCGTGGAAACCCGATCCGGAAATCAAGGACGAGGTCTCTCTGCCTGAAGGCGTTCGTTTGGCACTGTTCCCTCTTGCTCCTATGCGATATTTGTGGGAACGGTGGAGTACCGAGATAGGTTAAAGGCTAAAGACTGGAGACTGCAGACCGGAGACCGGAGACTGGAGTGTGAGAGCCGAATTGACCAATCCCGATATGGGCACCGCGAGAGCGTGGAAGCGAAGAGGGGGAGGGGTTACATGGGCTGCTGTGATCGTTGACACGTAAAGTTTCGCCCTGTTATAGTCATCCTTGGAGGCGCCAAAGCACAGGCGATTCAGCAATTCTGGGAAAAAAATGCGCTTCAAGCATGATGCCATCATTGTGGGGTCCGGCTTAGCCGGTCTGCGGGCGGCCCTTGAGGTCGCTCGATCCGGTGATGTCGCGATCATCAGTAAGGTTTTTCCCACCCGGTCCCACTCTGCCGCTGCCCAAGGGGGAATCACGGCAGCTCTGGGTAATGAGGAAGAAGATCGGTGGGAGTGGCACATGTTCGATACGGTCAAGGGGAGCGACTATCTCGGGGATCAGGACGCCATTGAGATGATGGCTCAGGACGCGCCTCGAGCGATTTATGAGTTGGAGCATATGGGTGTCCCTTTCAGTCGGAACGCGCACGGAAAAATAGCACAGCGTGCCTTTGGTGGGCATACTCGCGATTACGGGGTGGCCCCGGTCAGAAGGGCCTGCTATTCGGCAGATCGGACAGGTCGTGTGATCCTGGACACGATGTACGAGCAGTGTCTCAACAGCGGTGTGAAATTCTATTCAGAATTCTATGTCCTCTCACTGGCGATCGAAGGGGAACATTGCCGGGGGGTCGTCGCCTATGAACTGGCAACTGGGGAAATCCACACTTTGCACGCAAAAGCGGTCCTTTTTGCGACGGGCGGCAACGGCCAGATCTTTCGGACGACCTCCAATGGTTTTGCGAATACCGGGGACGGCATCGCCATGGCCTATCAATCCGGGATTCCCCTGGAAGACATGGAGTTTGTCCAGTTCCATCCGACTGGGATCACCGGCCTGGGAATTTTGATCAGCGAGGCAGCCCGAGGGGAAGGGGGGATTCTGCGAAATGGAGAAGGCGAGGCCTTCATGGAGCGGTATGCGCCCACGGTCAAAGATCTCGCGCCGAGGGACATGATCGCTCGTGCCATGATGACAGAGATCCGGGAGGGAAGGGGGATTAACGGTCAGCGTCACCTTCATCTCGATCTGACCCATCTCGGGAAAGAGCGGATTCATGAACGACTCTGGGAAATCGCCTCCTTTTCCAGAATCTATGCCGGTGTCGACCCGGTTGAGGCTCCGATTCCGGTGGAACCGACCTGTCACTATCTGATGGGCGGTATTCCAACAGACAAGGAGGGGAGGGTTCTGAGAGACGGACAGGATGCGATCCTCCACGGACTTTATGCTGCCGGGGAGTGTGCATGCGTGTCTGTCCACGGCGCGAACCGATTGGGAACGAACTCCCTGCTCGATCTGATCGTCTTCGGAAGAAGGGCGGGCAGAGACATGGCCACATATCTGGGATCCGGTTCCCAAAAATCCTTTCCAAAGCATTCAGAGGAAGCGCAACGAGAAAGGGTCTCAGCACTCCTTTCTGCCAGGGGAAAAGAGAAGCTCCATCCCCTCCGTCAAGAGATGAAAGAGGCCATGATGGAGTGCTGTTCGGTGTTTCGAGACAAAAGGGGACTTGAAAAGGCACTGGATCTCCTCAGGATGCTCAAGCAGAGGCATACGAAGATCGGCCTGTCCAACAAGGGGCGGCGATTCAACTACGAGCTCATGGAGGCCCTTGAACTGGGACATATGCTGATTCAGGCTGAAGTCATTCTGGCCAGCGCCCTGGCAAGAGAGGAGAGTCGGGGTGCCCATTTTCGGGAGGATTTTCCCCAGCGAGACGATCAAAGGTGGCTAAAGCACACCCTTGCCCTCCTGACGGCCAAGGGGCCGAAAATCATGGACAAACCGGTAACGATCACCCGATTTGAACCCCAGGCGAGGACGTATTGAGATGGAATGCCGGTTCAAAATCTTTCGCTTTGATCCTGAAAAGGATGAAAAACCGAATTACCAGACGTACACGCTCGAGGCGCAGCCGACAGACAAAATCCTCGATTGCCTCAATCGGATTCGATGGGAGCAAGACCCGACATTGGCCCTGCGCATGTCCTGCGCCCACGGAGTTTGTGGTTCCGACGGGATGCGAATCAACGGCGTCTGTGCGTTGGCCTGTCAGCGGCTGGTGAGGGATTATGAAACGTCCGAGTTCACGATCGAACCGCTCCCCGTATTCCGGGTCGTGAAGGATCTGGTTGTTGATCTCGATCCCTTCTTCGAAAAATACCGGGCCATCAAACCCTATCTCATCACCGATACCCCTCCTCCAGAAAAGGAAAGGCAGCAGGACATAGAGGCCAGAAAAGTCTTCGACGATGCCGTTCGGTGCATTCTCTGCGCCCTATGCACAGCAGCTTGCCCGATTAGCAGTCAAAATGAGCGATACCTGGGGCCCGCGGCCTTGCTGAGGGCTTTTCGATACCTCTTTGACAGTCGTGATATGGGTGAAAAGGAGAGAATCCAGATTCTCGACAATGAGGATGGCATCTGGGGATGTAAGACCCTGTGGAAGTGCACCGAGGTCTGCCCCAAAGAGATCCCTGTCACCCAATGTCTTGGAAAAATGAAAAAGAGAATCCACGATCTGAAGAACGACGAGTAACTGAATTTCCACCACCCGTTCGCCTGGCTCACTCGAGGCACAGAGTCCACAGAGGAGTGTATTTTTCGTTTGCCGAAAGAGGACGGCAAACGAAAATCATCTGCCCGCTTACTGCGGGGAAAAGCTGTCGGAAGGGCCGAGATTTTTTCCTGATCGGGATGGCGATCAGGAAAAACGAATCCCTCTCTGCGGACTCTGTGTCTCTGTGGTGAATATGAGTCTATCTCCAGCCACCACATTCATCACCAGAAGCACAGGGACCCAAATAGATCGTCCTATTGCGTTATTCGTCCGAATCCACGAGGGCGGAGGGATCCAGTATCTGATCGATCTCTTCGTCGGTGAGCAGTCCCTTTTCTCTGACCAGTTCCGGAATCGAAATGCCCCGCCTGACAGACTCCTTGGCGACTTCGGCAGCCTTCAAATAGCCGATCTTCGGATTCAGGGTAGTAGCGAGAGCAGGGTTTTGCTCCAGGTACAGGCGACATCGTTCCTCGTCCGCCGTGATCCCCTCGATGCATCGGTCCACCACGGCCGGAAGGAAGTTCTTGAGGATCTCCATCGATTCCAGGAGATTGTGAATCATGACGGGCATCATCACGTTCAGTTCCATTTGCCCGGCCTGGGCGGCCATGGCAATCGTGAGGTCGTTTCCGACCACCTGGAAGGCGATCATGTTGAGGCACTCCAACATGACCGGGTTGACTTTGCCGGGCATGATGGAAGAGCCCGGTTGAACGGGTGGAAGGCGAATCTCCGCCAACCCTGTTGTGGGGCCCGAAGAGAGGAGCCTGAGGTCGTTGGCAATTCGGATCAGTTCCAGAGCGAGGCCCCTGAGTGCCCCCGAGAGGCCAGAAATGGCGAGGCGGCTCTGCATCGCCTCGCGGAGATCCGACGCCTTTTTCAATTTGAGTCCGGTCAATTCACCCAGGCCGCGGACGATTCCCTCCCGGTAGCCGCGAGGTGCGTTCAAACCTGTACCGACCGCTGTGCCACCAATGGCGAGTTCTTCGAGGTTTTTCGCACACGCTGCGATCTGTTTGATCGCCCTCCCGATCGCCCGACCGTAACCCTTAAACTCATCTCCCAACCGGATCGGGACCGCATCCTGAAGGTGGGTTCGTCCAGATTTGATGATGCCGTGAAACTGTTTACCCTTGTCCAGGAGGGCATTCTCCAGTCTTTTCAAGGGGGGCATGAGCTCCTGGAGGAGCAAGAGGGCCGCCAGATGCATGGCGGTTGGAAAGGTGTCGTTGGTCGATTGGGCCATATTCACGTGATCATTGGGGCTGAGATGACCGTAATCCCCTCTGGGCCTCCCGAGAATCTCCAGTGCCCGATTGGCAATGACCTCATTCACGTTCATGTTGAAGGAGGTTCCAGCGCCTGCTTGAAAAACGTCGACAACGAACTGATCCTTGTGCTTGCCCTCCAGAATCTCATCGCAAGCAGCCACGATCGCCCTGCTCCTGGCCTCATCCAGGTGTCCCAATTCGACAAGGGTTGTGGCAGCGGCCCGTTTGATCATGGCATAGGATTTTATGAAGAGCGGGTGAGCCCTCTGCCCGCTCACGGGAAAGTTCTCCATGGCCCGCCGGGTCTGAATGCCGTAATAGGCCTCCTGCGGCACCTCAAGCTCCCCAAGGGAGTCTCTCTCTTTTCGCATCTTCATAACTTCTCCTGACTTTTCCGAGTCGTCTCTCCGGGTCGCTCCAAAAAAAGGAGAAATAATGACCACAGAGATATTATAGCAGGTTTGCCCACCCTCCTTTTCATGCGGGAGTCCACGACACCGACCATCTATACATTCCCCTTTGGTAGTTGTCAACGGGAGCGGGAGTCCCTGATCCACCATCTAATTCATACTGGATCCTCACTGAAGAAGGCCCCCCTCGCTCTCTGAACTGAATTTCTGACCCGTTCTAAGGCTCGGTCGTTCGATCTTCCGAACTCGGCCTGGCGGCCTCAGACAGCGGAACCTCGCCCCTCCGGGGACACTCCCTTCGCCAAGACGGGGTGCCCCAGAAATTTCGTGATGTTCGCTCAGGGGGCATTCTTCAGTGTGAGCAATTTGGTCGATTTATCGCCACATGGACAGGGTCTTTAATGAAGCAATAGCTTCAGATCTTGGTATTATCTTCGGGCCTTCAAAATTTAGGCGATGGATTTGTGGGAGTCTCTTGGATCTCGAGACGCCGCTTGCGTCTGCCAGCCATCAGCGGACGCAGAAGCGCTCTTTTCATAATTCCGGAAATCCCCGGAGCCGCTTTTTTGCGGGAAACGGTGGAATGGATTATAATGGAGAAATTGGAAATGCGGGCGAAGTCGAGAAAAGGTAAGAGACGCAAGGAAGAGGGTTTCAGAGAAACCTCCCCGCCAGAGACCGTGACAATCCCCATCACGGATACCCTGGACCTCCACACCTTCTCTCCCTCGGAAGTCCCCCCTCTTCTCGAAGATTATCTCGGGGAGTGTGTGGAAAGGGGAATTCTCGAGGTCCGGATCATTCATGGAAAGGGGATCGGAGTGCAGCGCCGTCGAGTCCAGTCGTTTCTCTCACGGAGTCCCCTGGTCCGTTCCTATCGCGATGCCGACCCGGGAGGAGGCAGTTGGGGGGCGACCATTGCGGT